>JASLIG010000004.1 GCA_030152805.1 Solirubrobacterales bacterium | reverse complement strand
CCCGAAACGGCGCTCGAATAACGCGCGGCCGAACCCGAGGGAGCGACCGGCGCACTCCCCGCGAAGACTTCTTCAAGGCTGCGGCTCGCGCCACATCTGCCACAGGGGCGGGCCGCCGGAGGGCAGGTTGAACTCGCCGGTGACCGCGAAGCCGTGGCGCTCATAGAGCGCGCGGCTGCGCACGGTGCTCGCCTCCAGGTAGGCGGGCATGCCCTCCGCGTCGAGGGTCTCGAGCGCCGGATGCATCAGCTTGGAGCCGATGCCCCTCCCCTGCCACTGCGGGTCGACGCCCATGATCGCCAGATACCAGTGAGGTGGCTTGCGCGGATGCCTTCCCTCCATTCGCAGCCTCGCGCGCAGTGCCAGCGCCAGCCGCCTGCCGAACACCCTGACCATCGGGGGCGTCTCCCGCATGGTCACCGTCAGCGGCACCCGCCAACCATCCGGCGGCGCCCAGACCGCCGCGCCGATCACCTCGTCCGTGGTCCAAACGAGCCCGTGCGAGAGGGCGATCCCGCGCAGCTCGGTCTCGAAAAACAGCCTCAGCCGAGACGGCCGGTCGCTCGCCTGTGGCAGCAGATGCGACCACCCGGGGTCGTCCTGAAAGGCGCCCGCGAGGGCGTCGGCGAGTAGCGGGACGTCCTCGAGTGACGCCTTGCGAATCGTTTAGCCGACCTCGGCTGGCTCTTCCTCGCGCCCGGCGAGGCGGTCGCGGCCGCGGCGGACGGCGGCGAGGAACTTCTCGAGGTTGACCTCGAGCGTGGAGAGGATCTCGTCGGCGTAGTCCTCGGCGCCGAGGCGGATCGAGCGCTCGGTCTCGCGCGCGTCCTCGATGATCTCCTCGGCGGCGCGCTCGGCCTGCTTGTAGACCTCCTCCTCGGAGATCAGACGCGCCTGCTGGTCGCGCGCCTCCTTGACCACGCGCTCGGCCTCGCGCTTCGCTTCGGCGAGCATCTCCTGACGCTCCTTGACGATCCAGCGCGCCTGCTTGATCTCCTCGGGGATCGTCGCCCGCATCTGGTCGAGCAGGTCGTAGATCTCCTCGCGATCGACGCGAACCTGGTCGGTGAGCGGCACCGGCCGGGCGTTGTGAACCACGTCGTCGAGCTTGTCTATGAGAACGAGAACGTCCATCAGGAGTTCGTAAGCCTACGTGTCAGAGTCATCATCGGTGAAGAAACGGTTATTTGCTCGGCTTTTTGCAAGCTCTCGCCCACCAGCACCGCGCCGAAAAGCCTACCTGTCGCCCAGGCGGTCCGTCATCGCGGCGGCAACCGGGCCGGGAACCAGGTCGGAGACGTCGCCGCCGAAGGTCGCCATTTCCTTCACCCCGGTCGAGGAAAGAAAGCTGTACTGGGGCGAGGCGATCATGTAGATGCTCTCGATCCCTGGGTCGAGCTTGCGGTTGAGCTGCGCCATCTCGAACTCGTACTCGAAGTCGGAGATCGCGCGCAGGCCCTTGACGATCGCCCGCGCCCCGGATTCGCGGGCGAACTCGACCAACAGGTTGGAGAAGATCTTTGCCTCGACGTTGGGCAGGTCCGCCGCCGCTTCTTCGATCAACGCCTTGCGCTCCTCGGCTGTGAAGAGGGTCTTTTCCTTGCGCATCGGGTTGTTGACGATGCCGACGACGACGCGCTCGAAAACCTCGGAGCTGCGCGTGATGATGTCGATGTGGCCGTTGGTGACCGGGTCGTAGCTGCCGGGACAGACGACGGTGCCGTTGCGCTCTGCCATCAGGTGTCCCGCCCGTAGATCGAGACGTCGGCGGCGCCGTAGCGGCGCTGGCGCAGCTTCGGCAGCGAGTCGATCCGCAGCGGCCGCCGCGCGCCGCTCTCGACGATCGCCCTGCCTCCCTCGCCGAGGAGGCCAGGCAGCCGGCTGTCGAGTTCCTGCCCCACGCGGTCGGCGAGTCTATAAGGGGCGTCGACGAAGACGAGATCGAAGATGGGCTCCTCCTTCCCGTCCTGCCGGCTCGCCAACCAGCGCGAGACGTCGGCGCGGACGAGTTCGGTCCGCTCCGAGAGCCCGAGCCGCTCGACGTTGCCGAGGGCGGCGCGGGTCTCGCGGTCGACCAGGGTGGCGTGGGAGGCGCCGCGGGAGAGCGCCTCGATCGCGAGCGCGCCCGTCCCGCAGTAGAGATCGAGCACGCGCGCGTGCTCCACCCGCTCGCCCAGCACCGAGAAGATCGCCTCGCGGGCGCGATCCGAGGTAGGCCGCACCTTCCAGCCGCGCGGCGCGACCAGCCGCTGCCCGCCCAGCTCCCCCGCGATCACTCTCATCGGATCAATGTATGGCGTGACTGAACTTCTCGATGGACAAGGTAAGTCCAATCGCGCCTAGAGTGGTATCGGGTCGGCGGCGCCGGTGCCGAAGCGGCGGCGGGCGGCCTCTAGCAGGGGACCGAGCTCGGGGGTGTCGAGGGAGCCGTGCTCGCGGAGCAGGGTGAGGATCTCGTCACGGGCCACGACCATCGTCGGCGTGTCCTCGGGCAGCTCGGCGACCGCGAAGCGCGGCAGGCCGTGCTGGCGCGTGCCCAGCACCTCACCCTCGCCGCGCAGGGTGAGGTCGATCTCGGCGAGCTTGAAGCCATCGCTCTCGCCGGCGACGGCCTTCAGCCTGCGACGCGCCATCGCCCCCGCGTCTTCGGGAAAGAGCAGGCAGCAGGACTCGTGTTCGCCGCGCCCGACGCGACCGCGCAGCTGGTGCAGCTGCGAGACCCCGTAGCGCTCGGCGCCCTCGATCACCATCACGGTCGCGTTGGCGACGTCGATGCCGACCTCGATCACGGTCGTGGCGACGAGCACGTCGGTCTCTCCGGCGGCGAAAGCTTCCATCGCCGCCGCCTTGTCCGCCGACCGCATCTGGCCGTGGATGACGCCAACCGCGAAGTCGCGCAGCTCGCCGGCGGCGAGCCGCTCGGCCTCGACCTCGGCGGCGCGGCCCTGCAACTTGTCCGACTCTTCGACCAGCGGGCAGACCACGTATGCCTGGCGACCCCGGCGCAGCTGGTCGCGGATGAACTCGTAGGCGCCGGCGCGATCGTCCTCCTCGACGATCCGGGTCGCCACCGGCTTGCGGCCGGAGGGCAGTTCGTGAAGCGCGGTCGTGTCTAGGTCTCCGTAGGCGGTGAGCGAGAGCGTGCGCGGGATCGGCGTCGCGGTCATGTGCAGCACGTGCGGCGCCAGACCGTCGACGCCCTTGGAGTCGAGTGCCTTGCGCTGGCGCACGCCGAAGCGATGCTGCTCGTCGACGACCGAGAGGCCGAGCCGGGCGAAGCGGACCTCGGGATCGATCAGGGCGTGGGTACCGACGATCAGGCCCAGCTCGCCGCTGGCGAGGCGGTCGAGCGCCTCGCGGCGGCGCGGCGCCGGCGTGGCGCCGGTCAGCAGCGCGAACGGCGTCGCCTCCTCGGCGAGCAGCTTGCCCAGGGTCACGGCGTGCTGCTCGGCGAGCGTCTCGGTCGGCGCCATCAGAGCCGCCTGGAAGCCGGCTTCCAGCGCCCGCAGCATCGAGTAGAGCGCCACCACGGTCTTGCCCGAGCCGACCTCCCCCATCAAGAGCCGCTGCATCGGCTCACCGGCGTCGAGATCGGCGTCGATCTCCTCGAAAGCCGTGCGCTGGTCCCGGGTCGGCTGGAAGGGCAGCGACTCGATCCAGCGCGCCACCCGCTCGCCCGGCGCGCCCAGTCGCGGGGCCGGCCGCGCCACCCGGTGCGCCCGCTTGCGCGTCGCCAGGATCGCCTGGTAGAGGAACAGCTCTTCGAAGCGCAGCCTCTCGCGGGCGACCTCGACTTCCTCAGCCGTCTCCGGGAAGTGCACGGCCTCGATCGCGTCGGCGACGCCGGCGAGGCCACGCTGCGCACGCAGGCGCGCCGGCAGCGGCTCGAGCACGTTCCCAACCGATCGAATCGCCTGCTCCATCCATTGCCGCAGGCGCTGCGGCTTCAGTTGCTCGGTTCCGGGATGGACCGGAAGCAGGCCTTCGGAGGGATCGCCGCCGAACTCGTATTCGGAGACGCGGAACCCGCGTTTGTCCTTCGACCCGGTGAGCAGCAGCTGGGTCCCCTCGGTCAGCTTCTGTGCCAGCCACGGCTGGTTGAACCACGTGGCTCGCACGCTGCCGCTCCCGTCGCCGACCTTGACGCTGAGGATGCTGAGGCCGCGACGCCGAAAGGGACGCCCGGCGCCGGTCAGCACCTCGACCGCGATCGTCGCCTGGCGTTTCGGCTCGAGACTCGCGACCGGCACGATCTGGCGGTCGCGATGGCGGTGGGGGAAACGGATCAGGAGATCGCCGACGGTGGCGATCCCGGCATCGGCGGCGACCTCCGCCAGCTTCGGACCGACGCCCTCGAGCGCTTGCAGGGAAACGTCGAGCGCGCTCGGCCGCGGCCAATGGATCGGGGCGTCGCGCAACTGCGCGCGGGTCGGCTCGGCAGTACTGGCGAACGCCCGCATTACTGGGCGGCGAGCAGCCACCACCAGCTCGGCTGACCGCCGTCGTGGGTCTCGATCTCGACTCCGCCGGGGACGTGCGGGTCGAGATCTTCGAGTGAGATCGGGGCGCCGTCGCCGGCAATCACCGTGACGATCTCGGCCCCCTCGGCCAGCTTCTCGACCGTCGCCGCGAAGGTGGTCCCCGCTCCGCCCCAGGCGACGATCTCGCCCTCGACGAAGCCGACGGCGTCGCCCTTGCGAAAGCGGCCCTGCGCGTCGTCCCGCGCCGCCGGGGCGATGCCGCCGTCGGCGATCGTGCCGAGCGCCTCGTCGAGGCGTCCCGCGTTCTCCCCGCTCGAGGCCGCGGGGTCGAGCTCGACCAGGGTGAGAAGGCTCTTCTGCAACGACGTCGCGGCGACGACCCGAGCCGGCTTCTCGGAGAGCTCGCAGGCGCGCTCGGCCGCCATCACGACGTTCGAGGAGCTGGGGAAGACGAGCACTTCCTCAGCCGGCACCTCGTGGATGCCGGCGAGCAGCTCGTAGGTCGAGGGGTTGAGCGTCTCGCCGCCGGGGACGACGTGGGCGCCGAGCTCGCCGAACAGCCGCTCGAGGCCGTCGCCCGCGGCCACCGCCAGGGCGCCGGTGCGGCCCCCCTCGAGCCGAGCGCGGCGCTCGGCGATCTGCTCTCTCATGTCGGCGACGTCGAGGTTGGTGACCGCGCCAGTGCCCTCGAAGAGGGCGACCGCTGCCTCGGGGTCGTCGGTGTGGACGTGGACCTTGAGCGTCGCCTCGTCGCCGACGACGAGCACCGAGTCGCCGAGTCCCTCGAGCCGGGGCAGGAAGTCGCGGCTGTTGAGGCCGCTGCCGGAGACGATGAAGTTGGTGCAGTAGCGGAAGCGACTGTCCTCGTGGTGGGGGCGGCTGAGCCGCGGCGCCTCGTGGTGGGAGATCTCGGGGACGGCCGCCCCGTCGCCGCGCAGACCGGCGACGACCCCGGCCAGGATCAGCACCAGTCCGTAGCCGCCGGCGTCGACGACACCGGACTCGCGCAGCACCTCGAGCTGCTCGGGGGTGCGCTCGACCGCACGCTGGCCGTCTTCGATCGCCCGCTCCAGCACCTCGGCGAGAACGGCGTCCTGGAGCTCATCGGGGACCCCTTGTTCCAGCCGCTGCTTTTCCGCGTCGAGATGGGCGAGCTGGCGGGCGATCGAGTGGGCCATCTCGCGGAAGACGGTCAGCATCGTCCCCTCGGCCGGCTCACGCACCGAGTCATAAGCGGCGTCGGCGGCGCTTGCGAAAGCGGAGGCGACCAGCACCGGGTCGATCAACTCGCCGGGACGGCTGGCCAGCTCCTCGGCGGCGCCGCGGACGATCTGGCTGAGGATCACCCCGGAGTTCCCGCGCGCGCCCATCAGCGCCGCCCGGGCGAGCGCCTGGACGAGCTCGGTACGGCCGACCTCGTCGACGTCCTGGCCGTCGAGGCGGTCAAGCTCCTCCATCACCGCGCGCAGGGTCATCGCCATGTTGTCGCCGGTGTCGCCGTCGGCGACCGGGAAGACGTTGAGGTCGTTGACCTCCTGGCGGCGCGCCTCGAGCGAGGCATAGGCAGAGCTGATGACCCGGCGGAAGCGGGCGATCGATGGATCGGGCATTCGCCCGAGAATCTATCCCCCGGCCGCGACGGCTAACGCTCACACCCCGCGGCATTTATCGGTACCTTCACGGATTCCACCTACGGGTGGAGAAAGATTTCCCCCCGGAGGCCGATGAACCGGTCCGCCGATCACCGTAGTTTCCTCGCCTCCCCCCGCCTCGGGCGCTGAC
>JASLIG010000128.1 GCA_030152805.1 Solirubrobacterales bacterium | reverse complement strand
CCATGCCCGCGGTCGGGTCGGCCGCCTCGGCCTCGTCCTCCTCGCCCTTGGACTCGAAGTGGGCGATGAAGCGCTCGAGCGCGTCGGGCTTGCGGTTGAAGACGAGGTCGTCGGTCAACTCGCGCTCGTCCGCGGGGATCTCGCCGTAGGGCGTGATGTGGTTCGGGTTGACCATCGCCAGGTCGAGCCCGGCCTCGACGCAGTGGTGCAGGAAGACCGAGTTGAGCACTGCCCGCGGCCGCGGCGAGACGCCGAAGGAGACGTTGGAGACGCCGAGCGAGGTCTTCACGCCGGGGATCTCCGCCTTCAGCCGGCTGATGCCCTCGATCGTCTCCACCGCCGAGGGCCGCCACTCCTCATCGCCGGTCGTCAGCGTGAAGGTGAGCAGGTCGAAGATCAGCGCCTCGCGCTCGAGCCCGTGCTCGTCGCAGGCGATCTCGACGATCCGCTTGGCGATCTCGACCTTGCGGTCGGCCGTCTTCGCCATCCCGACCTCGTCGATCGTCAGCGCGATCAGCGCCGCGCCGTGCGCCTTCGCCAGCGGGACCACCACGTCGGCCTTGTCGCGGCCGGCCTCGAGGTTGATCGAGTTGACGATCGCCCGGCCGGGAATCGTCTCCAGCGCCGCCTTGATCACCTCGGGCTCGGTCGAGTCGACCTGGATCGGCGCCGGCTGGGTCAGCGAGACGCGCTTGACGACGGCGCTCATCTGGCCGTCCTCGTCCTGGCGCTCGGTCAGCGCGACGCAGACGTCGAGCACGTGGGCGCCGCCTTCGACCTGATCTTCGGCGACCTGGACGAGGCCGTCGTAGTCGTCGGTGAGCAGCAGCTCCTTCGCTTTGCGCGAGCCCTGCGAGTTGACCCGCTCGCCGACCAGCGTCGGCCGCGGCTCCTGGACCAGGGGCGTGGAGGTCATCATCGAGGAGACCTCCGTCGGTCCCGGCGCCGGCCGTTCGTCCGGCGAGCGACCGCCGACCCTTTCCCGAATCGCGGCGATGTGCTCGGGTGTGGTTCCGCAGCAGCCGCCGACGATGCCGACCCCGTAGCGCTCGACGAACTCGCCCAGGGTCGCGGCCAGCGGTCCCGGCTCTTCGGGGAAGATCGTCTCGCCGTCGGGCCCCTGCAGGGGCAGGCCGGCGTTGGGGATGCAGTGCACCGGCAGCGGGCTGCTCTCGCCCAGATAGCGGATCGCGTCGCGCATGTCCTCTGGGCCGGTCGAGCAGTTGAGCCCGATCACGTCGACCTCGAGAGCCGTCAGCGTGGTCAGTACGGCCTGGATGTCGGTGCCGAGCAGCATCTTGCCGCCCTGGGGCAGCAGCGAGACGCTGGTCTGGATCGGCAGCGTCCGGCCGGTTGCGGCGAACGCCTCGCGGGCGCCGAAGATCGCCGCCTTGACCTCGAGGATGTCCTGCGCGGTCTCGATGATGACCAGGTCGGCGCCGCCCTCGACCAGGCCGCGCGCCTGCTCGGCGAAGACCTCGACCAGGCGAGCGAAGGTGATGTCGCCCAGGGTGGGGTCGGTCGAGGCGGGCAGGAAGCCGGTCGGGCCGATCGAGCCGGCGACGAAGCGATCTTCGCCCGCCGCCCTGCGGGCGATTTCCGCCGCCTTCGTATTGATCTCGAGCGTGTGCTCGCCCAGTCCCCACTCTTCGAGCTTCAGCCGCGATCCCTGGAAGCTGTCGGTCTCGACGACCTCGGCGCCCGCTTCGAGCATCGAGGTGTGAACGCCCTCGATCACATCGGGCCGATTGAGCACCAGCGCCTCATGGCACTTGCCTTCGAGCCCCCCGTAGTCCTCTTGAGTGAGCTCGAACTGCTCCAGGGTCGCGCCCATACCGCCGTCGAAGACGACGACGCGCTCGCGGGTCGCGGCTATGAAGTCACGCTGGGCCATCCAAAGAGGCTACCGAGCGCGTTTTTGCTCAGCGACGCAAGCCAAGGCGGCGGCGCCAGTCGCGCGCGATGAACGCCGTGGCAGCCCGGTTCACCAGTCCGCGTCGCCTCTTGGTGTAGGGGTACCAGGACGGTTCGTCCTTGCCACCGAAGCGGGTGACGACGATCGACTCGGGGCGGCAGTACTTCCTGATCCCGTACTCCCCATGCCGGAAGCCGATGCCTGACTCCTTCCAGCCGCCCATCGGCACGCTCATCGCCAGCATGTTGGTGATCACGTCGTTGACGTTCACCGAGCCGGCCTCGATCCGGCGCGCGATCCCTTCGGCGCGGTTCTTCTCGCCGAAGACCGAGGCGGCGAGGCCGTAACGGGTGTCGTTGGCGAGGCGGATCGCCTCCTCGGAGTCGCGCACCTTCATCACGCCGACG
The DNA here is from genome assembly GCA_030152805.1 of Solirubrobacterales bacterium. Classification (GTDB taxonomy): domain Bacteria; phylum Actinomycetota; class Thermoleophilia; order Solirubrobacterales; family 70-9; genus VRUE01. The sequence goes on along the minus strand of JASLIG010000128.1, from coordinate 6,624 downwards.
ACCGGCCCGAAGGTCTCGTCGCGCATCACCTTCATCGAGTGGTCGACGTCGACCAGGACGGTCGGCTCGAAGTAGTCACCGGGACCAGCCGCCCGCTTGCCGCCGGTCAGGGCGCGGGCGCCGTTGGCGAGGGCGTCGTTGACCTGGTCCTCGACCACCGCCGACTGGTTCGGCGAGGTCATCGCGCCGACGTCCTTCTCGGGCTTGCGGCCATCCGTGCCCTGGCGCAGGCTGCTGACCTTCTTGGTCAGCTTGGCGACGAACTCGTCGTAGACGGGCTCCTCGACGTAGATCCGCTCGACCGAGAGGCAGACCTGGCCCGAGTTGTACATCCCGCCCCAGGTGGCGGCGTTGGCGGCGCGATCGACATCGGCATCGGCAAGCACGATCATCGGGTCCTTGCCCCCAAGCTCGAGGCTGACGGGCGTCAGGGTCTCTGCCGCACGGGCCATGACCTTGCGCCCGGTTCGGTCGGAACCGGTGAATTGGACGCAGTCGACGTGGTCGATCAGCGAGCTCCCGGCCTCGCCGGTGCCGAGCACGCAGTCGAAGACGTCCGGGGCACCGATCGCCTTCCTCCAGGCTTCGATCACCTCGATCAGGCTGAGGGGCGTGAACTCGGAGGGCTTGACCACCACGGCGGCGCCCGCCTGCAGAGCCGGGATCGAGTCGCCAAGACCCATCGCCAGGGGGAAGTTCCAGGGGCTGATCACACCCACCACCGGATGCGGCCGGTATTGGATAACGAGCTTCTTCGAGGCAACCAGCGGCGAGTGGGGGCGGACCGCTTCATCGCCGATGAACTTCTCGGCGTTGGCCCCATAGAAGTTGATCAGGTCGGTGACGTAGAACAGTTCGGCGGCGATGTCGCCGCGGACCTTGCCGGTTTCCGACTGCACCGTGTCGGAGATCTCCTCGACGTTGTCGAGGATCCAGTCGCGCAGCTTGCCGAGCCAGTGGTAGCGGCCCTCGATTCCCATTGCCTCCCACTCGGCCTGGTTGGCGCGGACGCGAGCGACCGTGGCTGCGATCGTCGCCGGCGTGTCTACCTGGATCGAGTCGACCGCCTCTCCGTTCGCCGGGTTGAGGACCTCGATCCGTTCGGCGGCCGGCGCACCGTCGCCGTTCGAGCTGGTGACCTCCGCCGTGCCCGTCTCCACAGTGCCGCTCTCCACCGGTGACTCCCTTCCTCGACCCTTGGCTGGTCAGCCAAGGGTAGCCGTAAGAATTCGATCGCGCCCGGCCCTGGTGGCTTCTAGCTCACCGCGAGCTCGGCGAGGATCGCCGCGACCCGCGGATCGAACTGCGTTCCGGAGCAAGCTCGCAACTCGGCAAGCGCCTCCGCCAACGGCATTGCCTTGCGATAGGAGCGAGTCGTCGTCATCGCGCTGAAGGCATCGCAGCAGGTAACGATTCGCGCCTCGATCGGGATCTCCTCACCGGCGAGCCGATCGGGGTAGCCGCTGCCGTCGTAGTGCTCGTGGGAGGAGCGGACTATGAGGCCGACGTCGGCGAGGACCCCGCCGACGCGCTTGAGCATCGCCTCGCCCTCGATCGTGTGGCGGTGCATGATCTTCCACTCGTCGTCGTCGAGCGGGCCGGGCTTGTTGATGATCTCCTTCGGCACTGCGATCTTGCCGACGTCGTGGAGCAGGGCGGCGAACTCGACGTTGCGTCGCTGGCGGGAGTCGAGGCCGAGCCGTTTGGCGACGGCCAGCGAGAGCTCTACGACGCCGCGGCTGTGGCTGCCCGTGTAGGCGTCGTCGGCCTCGACCACGTCGCCGAGCAGCAGCGCCGTGCCCTGGTAGGCCTCGCTCAGCTCGAGCGCCTGGTCGATCCGTCGCTGACGCTCGCGCGAGAGCACCGCCAGCACGGCCGCCAGCGGCAGCACGAGCAGGCAGGCCCCCGGACCCAGCTCGATTGCCGCGAAGGTCGCCAATAGGCCGATCGGGGCGAGCGCCGCGTCGAGCGCGTAGACCGGGGCGATCTGGCGCAGCTCCACCTTTGGCGCGCTGCCCTCGATCAGCCAGATCCGCGTCGCCGTGGCGACGAAATCGAAGACGAACTGGGCGAGCAGGGCGAGCGCGTACGTCGGCCACTCCTCCCAGGAGAAGACCTGCGCCCCCGCGAGGACGATGACCAGCGCCGGTCCCACCGAGTGCCAGCTGTCGCCGAACACGTGCAGGGCGCGGCGCACGCTGGTGGCGCCGCTTGCGTAGTCCAGCAGGCGCCCAAGTGCCCAGCTGAGGCTGACGAGGAGCGGCACCTGCGGCGTCGGCAGGAGGAACAGCATCGGCACGAGGACCAGCTCGGTTGGCACGGTGTAGCCATCCGCGAAGTCGAACTTCGCCCGGCAGGCGACGACGTAGGCGGCAACGAGAACCGCCAGCGGCAGCGGTTCGAGGGCGCGCGGCGAGTCGAACCGCAGCGCCATCGCCAGGGCAACCGCCAGGAATCCAATGCCGACGATGCTCTCCACACTGCGCTCGCGCAGGTTCGGCGCCGCCGCCGCGCGAGCTCGCCCGCGGGCGAAGAGCTGCTCGATGTCGAGTGTCTCCGGGGCCGGTGACATGGGACACGGCCTCCTGGGGAGCGGCCGCGGTTCGTTATCGGCCCCCTGCGCGCGTTGCCCAACCTCGCATGCCAAGGGTCATCGATTTCTCAGGAAACCATGACTGGGTAGACATTCGTTCGAACTGGCTAAAGCCACGCAAATAGCGGCCGATACCCATCGCTCACATAAGTCAGCTGCACAAAGGCAAACCTGCCGCGAGGCAGGGACGCAAAGTCAGAGGTCTCGTGCCCCGCACGAGATGGCTCGGCTGCTCAGCTTGGTTTCACGACCAGGCGTCTTGTCCTGCCGTGAAGGGAGGTTTGCCGATGAAGCTCGACCAGGATTACTCCACCGTCTCTTTCCGCGCCAGGCTGGCCGCGGTCCTTGCGATCGGGGTGCTCACCCTCGGTCTCGCCGCCGCCGCCGGTGCGCAAGCCTGTTCCTACCCAGGCGCGAAGCCGGTTTTCGCTCCCTGGGGCGACCAGCACTCCTACGCTCTCGCCCCGGACGGCGGCTTCGAGTCCGGCGGGGCCGGCTGGACGCTCCGCGGTGGGGCCCAGGCGGTCGCTGGCAACGAGAGCTACCAGCTGAACGGTCCGGCCGACTCCCGCTCGCTTGCGCTGGCCCCTGGCAGTTCCGCGACCAGTCCGCCGATCTGCATGTCGATCGATACGCCCCTGCTCCGCTTTATGGCGCGCAACACGGGCGATCCTTCCGCGCGACTCCGCGTCGAGGCCGTCTACAGCCTGCTCGGCCTGGTTCGCACCAACGTGGTCAACACCGTGACCGCTGGCCAGAGCTGGGAGCCAAGCAAGCAGCTTTCGACGGTACTCGGCCTCTCGACCCTGGTCGGCACCGTGCTGCCCAGCGCGATCGAGGTTCGCTTCACTCCGCTGGATGCCAAGGGCCAGTGGCAGGTCGACGACCTATACGTCGATCCCTTTGCCCGCCACTAGCGCACGACCAGCCGGAAGACCCCACCTTCCTGCGAACAGACGTAGATGCGGCCGCGGTCGTCTTCACCGAAAGAGGTGGGGGAGGCGACCTCGAGGCCGGTGCGGCGGTCCTCTCCGGCCCGGCGCAGGTGGGGCACGAGGCTGCGGATGACGCCCGAGCAGTAGTCGGCGTAGAGGTAGCGCCCGCGCAGCGGCGAGGGTCCGCCGGGGCCGACTACGTAACCGCCGATGATCGTGCAGGTGCCGCCGTCCCGCCCGCGGCCGTAGGCCATGATCGGCTTGGTGGTGTTGCCTGGGTCGGGGGTGCCGCTGTTTTCGTCTTCGTAGCGGTCGTAGCCCTCGAAGGCATCCCAGCCGAAGTTGGCGCCGGCCGCGCCGGCGACGGTCGTGTAGTCGAGCTCCTCGAAGCGATTCTGGCCGACGTCGCCGATCGCGATTCGCGGTTCTGCCGCGCTGGCCGTGTCGAAGGAGAAGCGGAACGGGTTGCGCAGGCCGTAGGAATAGATCTCGTCGCGGCCGGGCCGGCCGACGAAGGGGTTGTCGGACGGGACCGAGTAGGGGCGGCCGTCGCCCGGCCGCGGGTCGATGCGCAGGAGCTTGCCGAGCAGGCTCTCCTTGTTCTGGGCGTTGTTGGGCGGGTCGCCCCCGGAGCCGCCGTCACCGGTGGCGAGGTAGAGGAGATCGCCGAGGAACTGCAGCTGGCCGCCGTTGTGGTTGGCGTTGACGGGATGGGCGATCTCGATCACGGGACGGCGCGATTCGCGCTCCACCCAAGTCGTGCCACCGCGTCGGAATTCGTCAACGCGGATGTTGCCAGCCGTATCGGTGTAGTAGACGTAGAGGCGACCGCTGCGGCGGTAGTCGGGCGGGAAGGCGATCGAGAGCAGACCGCGCTCGCCGCCGTAGCCGACCCTTCCGCCGAGGTTGAGGAAGGGCTTGGGCAGCTCGTGCCCCCCGCGCAGGACCCGCACCCGGCCCGGCTGCTCGACGACGAAGAGCAGCTTCGGGAAGCCCGGGGCGCCGGTGACGTAGGTCGGGTTGTCGAAGCTGCCGATCCGCTTCAGCACCAGGCCGCGGGCCGAATTCCTCGCCGCCTGCGGCTCCTTTGCCGATCCGCAGGCGGGCAAGGTGAGGGCGAGCAGGACAGCAGCGAGGGCCGCCCGCCTCACTTTTCGACGACTTCTCCGCTGTCGGTGACTTCGGTGTTGCGATGGGCGGTGCTGATCTCGACGCTGAAGGAGCCGCCCGGTGCGCCGCCGCCGGCCGTCTCCGCCTTGGCGGCGCCACTCAGGCCCGCGTCGATGGCGTAGAGAAGGGTGTAATGGCCGGCCTTGACGGCGCTCAGCTTCCAAACGACGTCGGCGCTGTCACCGGCCTTCAGCGCCCCGAAGTCAAAGGTTTTCTGGTTCGACGTTTCCGCGCCTCCCGGTTTCGATGAACCGGCGAACTTGGGGTAGTGCTCGGCAAGCGTCCAGACGGGCCGGTCGGGCTGGGCGAGTTCGGGCTGGGGATCGTGGATCGCGAAGGGCAGGGTGGAGGTCGCTCCCGCCTTGCCCTTGATCGAGACATTCACCGTCAGAGCCGGGATCGTCTTGCGGCCGGTGTTGCGGATGCCGAGCCTCATCAGGTAGGTCTGGCCGATGTGCTGCTCGGTCGCGAAGCTGGCGTCGGTGACCTTGACGGGGTAGGTGCCGGCAGGTTCGTTCGCGTCCGACGAAGAGGAGGAGCCGCCGCAGGCGGTGAGCGAGAGGGCCGTGGCAGCAGCGATCGCAGCGACGATCGAGGCGCGGTGGCGGTGACGCGAGACCTGTCTGGCGTGCCCCCCCAAAGCGGCCGCAACATAGCACGGGGTTTCGGCTGCTCAGGAGCGGGTTAGCCCGAACTCAACAGTGCCCGCTGGCGCATCGCATAGACTCGTCTGAGGAGGAGGATGATGGTCGGATCCGCGGTCAACAGGGCATTCCTGCCCGCAAAGTCGCTGTTCGAACAGGTTGGGGACATGATGATCCTCACCGCTCGCACGCTCGTTTCCGCGGTCAAGCCTCCCTACCCCTACGGTGAGGAGTTCATCGGCCAGTTTCTCTTCGCCCTGCAGCTCTGCTGGTTCCCGCTGCTGATCTCGACCGTGGCCTTCGGTTTCGGCGCGCCTGGCCTGCAGGCCTCCAACTTCCTCTCCCTGTTCGGCGCCCTCGACCGCCTCGGCGGCTTCTTCGTCCTCGCCTCGATCCGCGAGTTCGCCCCCTTCGTCACCGCGGTGGTCGTCGCCGGCGTCGCCGGCACGGCGATCACCGCCGACCTCGGAGCCCGCAAGATCCGCGAGGAGCTCGACGCCCTGCAGGTGCTCGGCGTCGACCCGATCAAGAACCTCGTCGTGCCGCGCTTCCTGGCGCTGATGCTGATCACCGGTCTGCTCGACATCTACGCCCTGGTCTTCGGCATCTCCGGCGGCATCGGCGCCGAGCTGCTCTACCACCAGTCGCTGGGCGGCTTCTTCGCCACCCTCTTCTCAAACGCCTCGGTCACCGACCTCTGGGGCTCGGTGATCAAGTGCACGCTCTTCGGCGCGATCATCGCCGTCGTCTGCTCCTACAAGGGGATGACCGCCTCCGGCGGCGCTGCCGGCGTCGGCCGCGCCGTCAACCAGGCGGTGGTGATCGCCTTCATGGGCGTCTTCGCCTTCAACTACGCCTTCACCCAGACGCTGCTGGCAACGAATCCGGAGCTGCAGACGATTCGATGAACGCCTGGCTCGAAGTCCCGCGCGGCTGGCTCGACTCCTTCGGTGAGATTGCCCGCTTCGGCTCGCGCGTCGCCGGCCTCGTCTACAGCGGCCGCGTCTTGCGCTTCTTCGGCGAGAGCCTGCGCCAGGCCGGCATCCTGATCCTCGGCTCGGCGCTGATCATCTGGGGCCTGGTCTTCATCCTCGGCCTGCAGTGCGGGATCGAGGGGGCCTACCTGCTGCGCGCCCAGGGTGCGCCCGCCTACGCCGGCGTCTTCTCGGCCTGGTGCGACCTGCGCGAGATCATGCCCTACGCCTTCGGCTACATGCTGGCGGCGAAGGTCGGCACCGGCATCGTCGCCGAGCTCGGCGCGATGCGTATCTCCGACGAGATC
>JASLIG010000066.1 GCA_030152805.1 Solirubrobacterales bacterium | reverse complement strand
ATCGCGACTCCCCCACCCCAGACCTGAGCCTGAACCATGGCCAGCACGACGGAGGTGAGGCCGACGGTGAGCGCGAGCAGCCCCGGGAAGTCGACCCTGCGTCCCGAGCCGGGATCGGTCGACTCGGGCGCGGCGACGGCGGTGATCGCCAGCGCGACGGCGGCGACCGGCAGGTTGATCCAGAAGATCACCCGCCAGTCGATCTCGACCAGGGCGCCGCCGGCGAGCGGGCCGATCGCCAGGGCGAGCGCCGAGATGCCCGCCCAGATCCCCAGCGCCCGCGCCTGCTCGCCGGCCGGGAACGCGTTGCAGACGATCGCCAGGGAGAGCGGCAGCATCGGGGCGGCGCCGATCCCCTGCAGCAGGCGACCGAGGATCAGGACGTGCTCGTCGCCGGCGGCGCCGGCGACGGCGGAGCCCAGCGCGAAGACCGCGGTGCCGGCCAGGAACAGGCGCTTGCGGCCGAACATGTCGCCGAGCCGCCCGGCGGTGACGACGAGGACGGCGATCGCCAGCAGGTAGCCGTTCATCACCCACTGCAGCCCGGTCGGGGAGGCGCCGACGTCGTGCCGGATGCTGGGCAGCGCCAGCGCCACGACGGTCGAGTCGAGCATCAGCAGGAAGAGGCCGGCGCAGGTGCCGGCCAGGGTCCACCACTTGCGCTCCATTCGCGGCAGGCTAGGCGCTCGGGCGGCGGCGCATCAGGCGACGGGAGCGCCGGCGAGATCCCGCTCGGGGACGATTCCCCAGCGCCTCCCGACCTCGGCGAGCTCGTCGCTGAGTGCCCAGCGGTCGGGGCGCTCCTCGCCCTCGTGGGCCGGGTTCGCCCCCTTCAGCGCCATGCAGCCGGTGTTGTCGCCGATCGCGCGGATCTCCTCGACCTCGGCGGCGGAGAGCCGCTGCTCCGCTGGCAGGGCCGCCAGTTCGACGCGCTTGGCCTCGATCGGGCAGGCCTCCGGGTGCGCCTCCTGGATCAGGGTCGGGACGACGCACTCGACGGCCGGGTGGGCGAGGTTCCACTGGCAGGCGAGCTGGATCGGCGTCAGTCGCGCCCGTTCGGCAAACGGCAGGACCTGCTCGAGCTTCTCCAACCCGGCCTCGATCCAGCCCTCGGGGCGGAAGGCGCGGTGGTCTCCCTCGGCGAGCTCCATGCCCGGTTGGATGTCGCCCCAGAAGAGGCCGCCGTAGTCGACGACCCGGGTGATCACCCGGACCCCCTTCTCGGCCGCCGCGCCGAGGCAGAGCTCGCCGGGCCAGGGCTCGAACGGGTTGAGGATGACCATCGCCCAGTCGATGCGGTCGCCGAAGCGCTCGAGGCAAGAGATCAGGTCGAGGGTGAAGCCGTTGGCGGGGCCGGGGGCCACGCCAATCCGCGCTGCGAGACCGGCCTCCCGCAGCGCCTCCATCCCGTCCCAAACCGCCTCGCTGGTGTAGCCGATCCGGTCCGGGTTGTGCAGCAGCAGCAGGTCGAACGAGTCTACGCCGAGGCGCTCGAGGCTGTGCTCGGCCGCCATCCGCAGGTAGCCGGCGTACTCCGCCTCACCGCGAAGGCCGGGGTCGGTGAAGCGCGGGAAGCCGCGCGGCCCGTCGCGCTCGCCCTCGTAGAAGTCGTGGCCAACGGCACCGACCAGGCAGTAGTCCTCGCGCGGAGCCCCCACGAGAGAACGGCCAAGCAGCGCGTCCGCCTCGCCCTGGCCGTAGGTGTCAGCGGTGAGGACGGTGTCGATGCCCGCGCCTGGCTTGAGCAGACTCTCCAGCCGATCTTCCTCGACCGCTTCGCCGAAATGCAGGAAGCGGCCGCCGCTCCAGGTGCCTATCGCCGTCCGGCCCGGTTCACGCATACCGGAAACGTAGCGACGTCCGCCATCGTGGGCCGCACGCGAGCCGAGCGGCTCAGAAGGTGCCGGGCGAAAGCGGGCGGCTGGCAGCGCCGGCAGCGGTGCCACCGACCAGTGAGGTGACCGTGACGGTGGCTTTCTTCGGCGGCTTCGCGATCGTCAGCGAGGTGCCGTTGACGATCTTCGGCTTCCCCTTGCCCACCGCAACCGCGTAGGAGGTGACGCCGCATGATGCCCGCCAGCTCACCGTCAGCCCGCCCTTGGCGCGCTTCACGCTCAGTCCGCTCGGCGCTCCTGGCCCACCGTAGGTCGCGAGCGGGATCGTCTCGCGCAGGCCTCCCCCTTGGAGGACGATCGCTCTGACCGTGCGCACCCCGGGGGCGGGCGGCGTCAGGGCCAGGCTGCCCTTCGCCTTGGCGGCTTTAACCAGCACCCGCGCGTCTCCTTCGGCGCCCTGGTCGACGAGCATCACCTGCTGGCCGGCCTGCGGCTTCAGCGACCAGCGCAGCCTCGGCCCGCAGGCGCTGCCGCTGGTCGTCGCGCTGATGACCGGCTCCGGCGCGGGACGGGCGAAGCGCAGAGCGCCGACCGAGCTGCCCTTCTGCGCCGTCACTCTCCAAAGCCCGGGCTTGGGAGCGGTAAACAGCAGGTAGGTGGTCTCCGCGGCGCCGTTGGGGAGTGCCCGCACGAACTTGGCTTCGCTCGGCTTGATCGCATCGGTGGTGAACGAGACCCCGGGGCCACGCACCTTCACCACCGGCGCCCCCGAAGGACCGCTGCCCGGCACCTCGACCGCCAGCAGCGGCATGCCTTTGGGCACCCTGAAGGGGCGGCTCTTAGCCGCCTTGGCCTTCGAGGCGTTGGCCGAACTCGCCCCTGCCGGCGCCACCGGTCGGTAGGGGCTCAACGTGCAGCCGCCGATCTTGGGGGCTTCCGCTTTGAAGTTGTAGGTAACACCGGCCTCGACCCCGCCCGGGGAGCGCAGGCAGCCGACGACGATCGGGGCCGCCGAGTTGAGCAGGAAGTTGCCCTGGGCGCCGCGCCAGCCGAGCACCCTCACCTCGCCGAACCCCTCGGCGAAGAAAACGCCGTTGACGGTGTCGATCCACGATTTGCCGTCGCCGTGGAGAGAGAGGACGTTGCCCGCTTTGAAGTCGAGCGCGCCGCTGAGCGCGAAGGAGGCGGAGGGGAAGATCAGCTTCGCGGTGCCGTTGAGGACCTGCTGGTCCCAGAACTTGGCCTTGGCGCTGCCGCTCAGGGTCAGGTCTTCCAGCGACGCTGGTTTTTCTTTGCTTTCGGCGACGCTGCCGCCGAAGGTCGCTTCGAGCGAGGCGAATTCCTCGGGCTTGAGGACAAACTCGCCCAACAGCGGGATCTTTTGCTTGATCGCGCCGCCGGGCAGCTTGGGGCCGAGGCTGGCGCCGAGCGAGACCTCGGCCTTGAACGGTTCGCCCTCGTTGGTCTGGCCGAACTTCGCGCCGAGGCTCTGCAGGTAGAACGCCGGTGGCTCGAGCAGCGTGTTGAAACCCTTGACCGAGAGCGACCCGCCCCGGATGTCCCAGTTCTTATCGAAGTTGATTTCGCCGGTCGTCTTCAGGCTGTCGAGCTTGCCCAGGAACGGCGGCAGGTCGACGATCGTCCCGCCTACCCCCCACCAGCCCGTCTTGAAGTCGTAGTTGCCTTTGATCGCGTCGATCGGCAGCAATTTCGCTTCGCCGAGACCAGGCAGGCAGAAGATCTTCTTCAGGTCCTTGGCTTCGAAGCTCGCCGAGCGGAGGCCGTCGTCGTTGTTGACGACGAGCCCCACCACCGCGGCGGCCTTGCCCTTGCATTTGCCCAACTCGGCGGTGCCACCGAGACCGGTGTTGAGCTCGGATTCGACCGTGAAGGTCGTCTTCCCCGATTCGAGTTTCAGGGCGAGATTGCCCGAGATGCCGAAGCCGAGCAGCTCCACGCCGATGCTCGGCAGCGCGACCGCGGTTTCGCTGGTCGGAAAGTCGAGGTCGAGCGAGGGCAGTTTGAGGATCGTCTTGCCGCCGATCTTCGCTTCCATGCCGCCGAAGCTGACCCGGCGCGCCTGCTTGTCGAGCGTGACTTTCTGGCCGGGATAGATGTCAATCCCGTCCAGTGTGAACTTCTCGTCGGTTTCCCATTCTTCGTCGGCGATTTTCTTGAAGCAGCCGCGGACGGCGACCATCGAGGTGCCGAAGTCGACCTTCTTCACGCAGCCCTCGACCCGCCAGTCCTGGGTCGCGGTGTCGTTGGCCTCCACCGTGATGTCCTTCGTTTTCGGGCACAGTTCGCCGGAGATCGCGCACGCCTGCGGGTCGTCGGCGGAGAGGTGGACGTCGCCGGCGCGAACGCTCAGCTCGTAAAGCCCTTTCGCGTCGCTGACCGCGGTGTCTAGGCGCCCGCCTTCAGGGTCGTCGGCGCGGATCGTCGTGCCCTGCACCGCGTTGCCTTCGGCGTCTTTGACCACGCCCTTGACCTTGCCCGGCGGCGGCGCCTCGAAGTCGACCGTCTGGTTGGGCCCGACGGTGACGTCCTTGCTGGTGACGCATTTCGGCAGCTGCGCCTTGACGCACTGTTTTCCCTCGGTCCGCACGGTGCCCGAGCCCGCTTCCACCTGGATCGCGTACTGGCCCTTCTTGTTCGTCGTGCCGGGGTAGACGTCACCGTCGATCGTCGCCGTCACGCCGGTGAAGGCCGCGGGCTGCAGTTCGCTGCGCGGCCCGACACGGTCCATCACCGTTCCTTCGATCGTGTACTCGTCGGGCGGGGTGACGGCGTAGTAGTCCTGCTCGCGCGCGTTGAAGCAGCAGAAGTTGAGCTGGTGGCGTACGTAGCCGCCGGTGGTGCCGTTGATTTTCACGGTGCAGCTGTGGTCTCCGGCGCCGCAGCCGCTGACGACTTCGCCGGGAGGGAAGTTGAAGCCGGTGATCGCCCAGCCCGGCAGCCACTCGGCACTGATCGTCAGCGTCTCGCCAGCGCGGATGACGTGCGGGCTGATGTTGACGTTGCCGACCGAGGTGTCGTCCATCGCCATCGGCTCGCTGGCGACGCAGCCGCCGGAGCCGGCCTGGAAGAGGCCGCCGCACTCCTTCCAGGGCGGCGTGCCGAGCTGGGTGACGGCGGCGCTGGCGCTCGCAGCCCAGACGAGGAGGGCGACTGCAGCTACGGCAGAGAACCCGATGCGGCGACTCATCTACGGCCGCCCTTCAAGCTGAGCGGCAGCGTCAGCGTGCCCTTCACCTTGCCCTTGGAGACGACGATCGTCGCCACGACCGGAAGCGACTTTGGCCCAAGCTTCGCCCGGCCGCCCTTGGTCATCACTGCGACCAGAGCGGTCGGCCCAGCGCCGCCTTTCGCCGAGCCCTTGGCGACGAGGGCCTTGCCGCCACGCAGCGTGGCCTTCGCGGTGCAGCCCGGGCAGACGAGCTCACCCAGGTCAACCACTCCGCCGCCGCCCGGCACCCGCAGCGTCGCGTGCGCGCGCGGACGGTTGACGAGGGACGCGAGCAGCGCCGCCGGGGTCAGGCTCGCCGCCGGCGGGAGGGCGGCGATCGACAGCGGAAGCGACCCCGGGTCGACCGGGTCGACCGGCGTGGGATCGGGCCCGCCGCTGGCAGAGAGGTCGCACACCGTCGCCGTGTCGACCGGGTCAGCCTCGATCGTCTTGCCGGTCGCGACATCGCAGGTGAGGTGGTCGGCTTCGCCGTCGCGAGCCAGCATCGTGTCAGCGCCGGCGCCGCTCGCCAGCGCGTCCTGGCCGGTGCCGCCGGTGAGGAAATCGTCGCCGCCGGCACCATCCAGCTGGTCGCCGCCTTCGCCGCCGAGCAGCGCGTTGGCACCGCCGTCGCCGCTGAGCAGGTCGGCGAAGTCGCCGCCCAGCACGTTCTCAGTCTGGGCGTTGTCGGCCTCGCCCGCGTAGCCGTCGTTGGCGACACCGTCGAGGGTCACCGTCACCGCCGCCCCTGCCGAGGAGTAGTCGGCGAGGTCGGTACCCCCCTGTCCTTCGAGCAGGTCGGCGCCCGGGCCCCCGATCAGGGTGTCGGCGGCTTCGCCGCCATGCAGCTGGTCGCCACCGGGCCCGCCGATCAGGGTCTCTTCACCACTGTCGCCGCTGAGCGAGTCGGCGGCGTTGCCGCCGTGGACCACCTCGGTCTGCACATTGTCTTCCTCGCCCGCCTGGCCGTCGTTGGCGAGGCCGTCGACGCTCACCGTCAGCGCCGCGGTGATCTCGGCGTAGTCGGCCCGGTCGATGCCGGCGTCGCCGACCATCGTGTCCTTGCCCGAACCACCGCGGAAGGCGTCGTCGCCTTCGTCGCCGTGCAGCGTGTCGTTACCGGCGAAGCCTTCGAGCAGGTCGTTGCCGGGACCACCGTTGAGGGTGTCCTCGGCACCCGTCCCGATTAGCTGGTCGGCACCGCCCATCCCGTTGAGGGTGAAGCTGAGATCGGCGACAGCGCGAAGGATGTTGTCACCGGCGTCGCCGCTGACGGTGCTGCCGTTGCCCCTGCAACCGGTGGCGTTCTCGAAGCCGAGCAGGTTGGAGGGCCTGGCCGGCATCCCAGGACCGTCATTGGCGACGTCATCGAAGCTGAGGGCGCAGGCCGCGAAGGCACCGGAGAAGTCGACGGTGTCTTCACCCAGCCCGCCGTCGAGCAGCTCGTTCGATCCGCTGTCGCTGATCGTGTCGTCGCCGCCGCCGCCTTCGATGTGGTCGCCGATGTCACCGGTGACATCGGGGCGATCACCGCTGCCGGCAAGGGTCTCGCTGGCGCCACTGCCGGTGATCGTGTCGGCGCCGCCGCCGTAGCCGATCACCGTGCTCACGTTGAGCACGTTCATCGGGTACTTCGGCACGCCTGGACTGACCTCGCCACCCGCCTCGAGGTCGTTGGCGACCCCATCGAGGCTGACGGTGACACCGCCGAACGGGTACGGGTAGCAGCCGAGACCACTGAGGTCGGCGGTGTTCGAGCCCGCCCCGCCGTCGATCACGTCGACCTGGCCCGGGTGTTCGACCCCGCATTCGTCGGTCCGAATGTAGTCGTCGCCACCACCTCCGGAGAGCAGGACATCGTTGTCGTCCTGGCCGCGCAGGTCATCGTCGCCTTCGTCGCCGAAGAGCGAGTCGTTGCCGCCGCGCCCCATCAGCAGATCGTTGCCGGGACCGCCGTGGAGGTCGTCGACCCCCGCCCAGCCCTGCAGTTTGTCGTCGCCTTCGTCGCCGAAGAGGTGGTCGCCGGCGGCGAAGTTGAAGCCGGCGTCGACCGAGTCGTTGCCCTGGCCGCCGTGGATCGTGTCGGAGCCGTCCTGGCCATTCAGGGTGTCGTCGTCGCCGTTGCCGTCGATCGTGTCGGCGCCGCTGGCGCCGGTCAGCGTGTCTTTGCCGCTGCCGCCGCTGAGGGACGTCGGAAGCGCGATCGTCCCGACGACAGTGACCGTGTTCGTGCCCGACGAGTCGCTGACCAAGATCGCGGTCAGGCCGGCGGTCGGACAGAGCGCCCCGCCGCCACCGTCGGAGGCGCAGCCGGCGCCGACGGCGACCGTGGCGCCGGTCCCGGTGTCGGTGACGCCGTAGTTGCCGCCGCCGGGGTCGGTCACCGAGACAACGTTGTCTTTGTCATCCGCGACGACGGTGAGCGTCGAGCCCGAGATCGATACCGAGGTGCTCGCCGACGCCCCGGGCGCGAGAAAGAGCAGCGCGGGCACGGCTACGATCAACGCCGTGATAGCGCTCCTCAGCGCAACGAACAGCGTCAACCGCAAGCCGTCAGCGCTCGGCTTGACCGCGGTGGCCCGCATCGGACGAAGACCCTATCGCGGTATCGCCGGATCGCCCGCCGGGGCGGGGGATGAGATTCGGCTAGTTGGGATCTGACTTAGCGTCGCCCTCGGGCAACTCGGACCCATCGTCCTGATCGTCGCCCTCGTCCTTCTTCGCGCCGGCGCCGACGCCCACCTTCTCGGGCTCCGCCGGCTTCGACTTCTTCGGCCGCGCCACCTTCTTCGGCTTGACGATCGTCAGGCTGAGCGGGCGATCCTCCTCGTCGCCGGAGGGATCGCGCTTGACCATCACGGTCGAGCCGGGGGCCATCTGGCCCTGGCGCAGGACTTCGTCGGCGAGCGGGTCCTCGATATAGCGCTGGATCGCGCGGCGCAGCGGACGGGCGCCCATCGAGGGGTCCCAGCCTTTGTCGACCAGCAGGTCCTTGGCCTCGTCGGTCAGCTCCAGCTGCAGCTCGTGCTCGGCGACCTGGACGCGGACGCGGTTGATCATCAGGTCGATGATCTCCTTGACCTCGTCCTTGGCCAGCTTGTGGAAGACGATCACCTCGTCGATCCGGTTGAGGAACTCGGGCCGGAAGACTTTCTTCAGGTCGCTCATGATCCGGTTCTTCATGTCGTCGTAGGACATGCCGGTCTCATCGGCGACGGTGAAGCCGATCGAGGTGTTTTTGGCGATCTCCGAGGCGCCGATGTTCGAGGTCATGATCACGATCGCGTTGCGGAAGTCGACCGTGCGGCCCTGGGCGTCGGTGAGGCGCCCGTCCTCGAGAATCTGCAGCAGGATGTTGAAGACGTCCGGGTGGGCCTTCTCGATCTCGTCGAGCAGCAGCACGCTGTAGGGCTTGCGCCGCACGGCCTCGGTCAGCTGGCCGCCCTCGTCGTAGCCGATGTAGCCCGGCGGCGAGCCAACCAGGCGGCTGACCGCGTGCTTCTCCATGTACTCGGACATGTCGATGCGGACCATCGACTCCTCGTCCCCGAAGAGGAACTCGGCCAGGGTGCGGGCGAGCTCGGTCTTGCCGACCCCGGAGGGCCCGAGGAAGATGAACGAGCCGGCCGGGCGCTTGGGGTCCTTGATCCCGGCGCGCGAACGGCGGATTGCCTTGGAGACGGCGGTGATCGCGACCTCCTGGCCGATCACGCGCTTGTGCAGCTCCTCCTCCATGCGGATCAGCTTCTGGGTCTCGGCCTCGGTCAGTTTGAAGACCGGGATCCCGGTCCACATCGAGACGATGTCGGCGATCTCCTCTTCGCCCACGTCGGGGCGCTCGCCGTTCTCGCCCTCGGCCCACTCGTCCTCGAGCTGGCGCTTGCGAGTCGTCAGCTGGCGCTCTGAGTCGCGCAGGTTCGCCGCTTTCTCGAACTCCTGCGCTTCGATCGCGGCCTCCTTTTCGCGCCGCGTCGTCTCGATTTCCTCCTCGAGGTCGCGGTAGACCGGCGGCGCGCTCATCGACTTGATCCGCATCCGCGAGGCGGCCTCGTCGATCAGGTCGATCGCCTTGTCGGGCAGGAAGCGGTCGGAGATGTAGCGGTCGGCGAGCTCGGCAGCGGCTTCCAGCGCGTCGTCGGTGATGTTGACGCGGTGGTGCTGTTCGTAGCGCTCACGCAGCCCTTCGAGGATCTTCACGGTGTCCTCGACCGAGGGCTGGTCGACCTTGATCTGGGCGAAGCGGCGCTCCAGCGCCGAGTCGCGCTCGAGGTACTTGCGGTACTCGTCGAGCGTGGTGGCACCGATCGTCTGCAGCTCGCCGCGGGCCAGGGCCGGCTTGAGGATCGAGGCGGCGTCGATCGCGCCCTCGGCGGCGCCGGCGCCGACCAGGTTGTGGAGCTCGTCGATGAAGAGGATGATGTCGCCGCGCTGGGTGATCTCTTTCATCACCTTCTTGAGCCGCTCCTCGAACTCGCCGCGGTACTTCGAGCCGGCGACCAGGGCCGCCAGGTCGAGCGTGTAGATCTGCTTGTTCTTGAGCAGCTCGGGGACCTCGCCCTTGTTGATGCGGGCGGCCAGGCCCTCGACCACGGCGGTCTTGCCGACACCGGGCTCGCCGAGCAGCACCGGGTTGTTCTTGGTGCGGCGGGAGAGGATCTGCATGATCCGCTCGATCTCGGTCTCGCGACCGATCACCGGGTCGAGCTTGCCCTCCTCGGCCAGCTTGGTCAGGTTGCGGCCAAACTGGTCGAGCAGCTTCGAAGACTTCTTGCCCTCGCCCGAGCCACCGGCTCCCGCTCCAGCTCCCTGGCGGCGACCGCCGGGACCGGAAAGCATCCGGATCACCTCGTTGCGGATCTTGTCCGAGTCGGCGTCGAAGTCGAGCAGGATGCGGGCGGCGACGCCCTCGTTCTCACGCACGAGGCCGAGCAGGATGTGCTCGGTGCCGATGTAGTTGTGGCCGAGCGAAAGCGCCTCGCGCAGGGCCAGCTCGAGCACCTTCTTGGCGCGCGGCGTGAACGGGATCTGACCGGAGGTGACCTCCTCGCCAGAGCCGACGATGCGGACCACCTGCGAGCGGACGCGCTCGGTGGTGATGTCGAGAGACTCGAGCACCCGCGCCGCAAGGCCCTCCTCCTCGCGCAGCAGGCCGAGCAGGATGTGCTCGGTGCCGATGTAGTTGTGCTTCAGCGTGCGAGCCTCTTCCTGGGCCAGGACGACGACTTGACGGGCTCGCTCTGTGAATCTCTCGAACAAAAAGCCTCTCTATCTACCCAACGTCACGGGGCTGGGTAAGTATCGGTGGGCGCCCTTCGGTTATCGGTAAGCGCCTATGTGCTCCTTAGAGGATACCGAGCACGCCCACCCGGCCCCGGGACGCAAAAATACGCTCAGAGCGACCTTTCAGCCGCTCCGGTGCGCCTTTTGCACCCAGGGCGCCCATAAAGGCGCACCGGAAACTCAGGTGCGCATGGCGGGGAAGAGCACGACCTCGCGCACGCTCTTGGCGCCGGTCAGCAGCATGACCAGGCGGTCGATGCCGATGCCGACGCCGCCGGTCGGCGGCATGCCCTGCTCGAGCGCGGCGACGAAGTCCTCGTCGTAGGGCTGCGCCTCTTCGTCGCCGCGGGCGAGCTCCTCCGCCTGCTGCTCGAAGCGGCGGCGCTGCTCGTCGGGGTCGTTGAGCTCGGTGAAGCCGTTGGCGATCTCCATTCCGCCGGCGAAGGCCTCGAAGCGCTCGACCAGGCCCTTCTCCGAG
>JASLIG010000056.1 GCA_030152805.1 Solirubrobacterales bacterium | reverse complement strand
TGCGAAGACTAGGGCTATCACCGAGATGACTCCCGGGATCCCGAATCGCGTACGAAGCGTCGAGAACATCTAGATCTCTCTCCTTGTCCCGTGAGCCCCTCTGCCCGCCGCTTCCCTTTGCGGCTTCCGCGAGGCTCGGTTCTATTTCCCTGTTTTCGCTCGGCCCGCTCCCTACGCGAGCTGAACTATTTCGTACATCAACTACGCGGGAATGAGAACAAAGTTGTTTGCGAATGTCAAGGCCACGCGCGTTCCCATAGGGATTTGGCTCTGCGGCGGGCAGAGCGGGCGTGGCGAAGCGGCGGGTTTACCTAGCTCTCGCGGGCGACGCTGCGGATCGTGCGGGCCATCGCCTCATCGGTGGCCTCGGCCATCGCGATCTGGAAGACGCCCTGGAGGACGTCGGCGCCGAGCGGCCGGGTGCGGTCGAGGGCTTCGCGAACGCGGGGCCATTCCTCCTTGGGCCGGCCGGCTTCGTCGAACGGCTTCCAGACCTCTTTGAGGAAGAACTCGACGAAGATCTCGGTGATGTCGTCGACCTTGCGGCGCAGTCTGTCGGCCGCGCCGAGGACGACGTCCGGGCCGATCCCGAGGTCCGCCAGGTTCACCGCAGCCTGCAGGACCCGCGGGCTAATCACCTCGACCTGGCCGCTCGGCAGGGTCCTGACGATGCCCAGTTTTTCCCCCCGTTCGAGCATTTCGAGGCCCTTCCCTTCCTCGATCGCCTTGCGCCAGTGGCTCGCCAGCTCGCGCATCTCGATGATTTCCGGCACCTCCTCTTCAAAGGGGGCGCGCAGCGAGCGGGTCAGGTCGACGACTTCCGAGGCGGCGCTGTCGAACCCTTCGAGCATGCGCCGGATCGCCTCCAGGTTGAGCCCCTCCGCCTGCAGCTCGCGGGTCAGCTCGATCCGTGCCACGTGGTCCTCGTTGTAGTAACCGGTGCGCCCGTGCACGACCGGCGGCGGCAGCAGACCGCGGGTCTGATGGGCGCGGATGTTGCGCACCGTCATCCCGGTCCGCTCGGCCAACTCGTGAATCGTCATCTCGCCCTCGGCCGGCACGCTCCCGTTCCTGGCGGGTTTGCTCATCCCCTCATCGTAAGAGCCAAGCGCTGCCCGTTCATCTTTTTCGACGGGTCAGAGCAGAGGAAGGCGATCGCGTCGGCGATGTCCTCGGCGGGGGTGAAGGTGGGGAAGTCCTCGCCCGGGTTCTCCTCGCGCATGCGCGGGGTGAGGATGGCGTCGACGACGATCACGTTGGCGGTGGCAGAGGTGCCTTCGAAGCCGTCGGCGAGGGCGAGCGTCCAAGCCTCAGCGGCCGCCTTGGCGGCAGCGTAGGCGGCGTTGGCGTTGGTCGGCGCCTGCGCCTGCTTGGAGGAGACGAGGACGAAGCGGCCGTGCTCGCTGGCAAGCAGGGCGTCGTGGAAGGCGCGCGTGGTGTGCTGGACGGTGCGGATCAGCAGATTGTGGAGGAGGTCCCAATCGACGAGCGGCGCCTCGTGCAGAGGCTCTCCCCCGCGCCAGCCGCCGACGAGGTGCGCAAGCGCGTCGACCCGCCCGAAGCGCTCGAGCAGCGCCGCGCACCAGGCGCGCGCGGCATCCTCGTCGAGCAGATCGACCGCCCGACCGTCCCAGCGCTCCGCCGGCAGCCCGAGCGCCGCGCCGACCTCATCGACCTTCTCCGGCGAGACGTCGGTCCCGGCGACCGTCGCCCCAGCAGCAGCGAGCCGCTCCGCCACCACGGGCCCCAGGCCGCCGGCAACACCGGCGATCGCGACTACACGGTCGTCAAGTCGAGCCATATGGGGGAGACAGGATTCGAACCTGTGTAGGCATAGCCGCCAGATTTACAGTCTGGTCCTTTTGACCGCTCAGGCACTCCCCCAGGAGAGAAATTGCATTCTAAATGTCAGACATCAGGAGAGACTCAGCGAGGGTCACCGCGATAGACAATTGAGCGGTGTCGAATGGCAGCAACCCGAACCGTTCGATCGGAATCGATCACCTGGTAGATGATGCGGTAGGCACCAACCCGAAGGGAGCGCAGGCCCTTCAGCCTGCCCCGGAGCAGATGACCCGCGTGCGGTTCGCGCTCCAGCAACAAGAGGGCTTCCGATATAGCGTCGATCAGTGGCCACTCAAGGGCCAACAGCTCGCCGCGGGCGCGCCGGACGAGCACAACTCGCGCCATGGGTTAACCGGGTCGGAGTTCGTCGAGCTCTTGGCGAAGCTCATCGAGAGTGACGACATCGCCTTTCGACAACTCGGATAGACCAAGCTCGAGGGCGGCCATCGCCTCCGGGTCAGAGAGGATCTCGGCTGTCTCCTCGAGCGCCTCATACTCGTCGACCGGGACGAGAGCTGCCGCGGGGCGGCCATTCCGAGTGACAAGTACATGATTTCGCCGATCGGCGACTTCGCTCAACATCTCGCTGAGATGAGCGCGAAACTCGCGTGCGGGAACTGCTCTGGCTGCCATTGGCAGAGTGTACACAATTGCGTACTCTGCGTCTACCGAGGCGTCACGCCCAGCCGCTCCTTCATCCGCTCGTTGAAGGCGGTGAGGGCGGACATTGGGCGCATGAAGACTGTTAGGACGGCGACGCGGCCGTCGTCGTCGAGCTCGAGGAAGTCGATGCCCTCGAGCTCGCGGTCGCCGACGTTGGCCTTGAAGCGAAGGGCGACGGTGTTGCCCTCCTGGAGCTCGTCGACGTAGGTGAGGTCCACGAGGGTGGCGGCGACGTGAGTGAGGACCTGGGTGACGACGTCGCGGCCCTCGAAGCCGCGGAACAGGATCGGGCTGTGCAGCTCGACGTCATCGCGCAGCGTCTCGGCGAGCAGGTCGAGGTCCTTGGCTTCGGCGGCGCGGCGGAAGGGGTGCGGCTCGGCCATCGCCGTGTACCTTACGCGCCGTGCCCAGCGATCACACCCTCGCGCGGATCTCCAACTCCCTCGGCGCCACCGGGCTGCGCTGGGCGGGCAAGCTGAACGTGCCGCTCTACCGGCTCAGCGGCGGGCGGATCGGCGGCAAGGTGGGTCGTGCTCCCGTCCTCCTGCTCACCACGACCGGGCGCAAGTCGGGCGAGCAGCGCACCGCGCCTGTCGTCTACCTCGCCGACGGCGACAACGTGGTCGTGATCAACACCAACGCCGGCAACGCCAAGGTGCCGGCCTGGTCGCTCAACCTCGAGGCCAATCCGGAGGGAGAAGTCGAGGTCGGGCGCAAGCGCTACCCGGTCCGCGGCCGCGTCGCCGAGGGCGAGGAGCGCGAGCGGCTCTGGCGCGAGCACAACGAGCAGTACGCCGGCTTCGACGACTACCAGGAGAAGCTCGACCGAGAGGCCTCGGTCATCGTGCTCGAGCCGCGTTAGCTCGCTTCGCGCAGCATCTGCGCCTCGGGCAGGGCGCGCAGCTTCTTCAGCGTGTTGGTCTCGATCTGGCGGATCCGCTCGCGGGTGACGCCGAAGGTGCGGCCCACCTCCTCGAGGGTCAGCGGCTCCAGGCCGGAGAGGCCGTAGCGCAGCTCGATCACCTGTCGCTCGCGCTCGGGGAGCGCGTCGAGGGCCCGCCGCACGCCCTCGCGCTGCAGGTGCTCGCTCGCTTCCTCGAAGGGCTGCGCCACTTCTTCGTCGGCGACGAAGTCGCCGAGCTCCGATTCGTCCTCGTCGCCGACCGGCTTCTCCAGCGAGACCGGCAGCTGGGAGACGCGCAGGATGTCGCGCACTTCGTCGAGCGGCCAGCGCAGCTCTGCGGCGATCTCGTGCGGCTCGGGCTCACGCCCGAGCGCCTGCACCATCTGGCGCTCGACGTGCGTCACCCGGTTCAGCTTCTCGACCATGTGGACGGGGATGCGGATCGTGCGCGCCTTGTCGGCGATCGCCCGCGTCACCGCCTGGCGGATCCACCAGGTCGCGTAGGTGGAGAACTTGTAGCCGCGCCGGTAGTCGAACTTCTCGACCGCGCGGATCAGGCCCAGGGAGCCCTCCTGGATCAGGTCGAGGAAGCTCAGCCCGCGCCCCAGGTAACCCTTGGCGATCGAGACGACCAGGCGCAGGTTGGCCTCGACCATCTGCCGCTTGGCCAGCATGTCGCCGCGCTCGATCCGTTTCGCCAGTTCCACCTCCTGCGCCGCGGTGAGCAGGTCGACCTGGCCGATCGAGCGCAGGTAGAGCCGCAGCGAGTCGAGGCTCGGCTCAACCGTCAGGTCCAGGTCGGCTTTTTTCGCCGCGGCGCCGTTGCCGTCGCCGTTGGCCTCTTCGGCGCGCTGTTCCTTGTAGGCGTCGACGCCCTCCTCGGCAAGCACTTCGACGCCCTGCTCGGTCAGGTGCGCGTGCAGGCCGGCGATCTGCTCCTTGGTGATCTCGACCTCCTCCAGCGTCGAGGCGATCTGCTCGAAGGTGAGATAGCCACGCTCACGCCCCAGCGCAATCAGTCCACGCAGCTCCTCCGGCTCCGTAAACGGCTGTTCATCCGAATCCTGATCCAGTCCTCGCGGGACCGTCTCCAACGGTTCGATCTCACTGCCTCCGCTGCAACCCTCTCCCCCTGGCCGGGGAGGCCGACCCCAACGCTCCGGCCCCGTCGAAGTATAGGCAGAAGGAATCGGTTCGGTCAGGCTGGCGGGCACCGGCCGAGGGGCCGTGTCGCTTACGCTTCATAAGCCGTGGCCAGCCGCTCGACGATCACCCCCGCCCGCTCCGCGCCCGACGTTCAGGCGTCGGTGCCGGCGACGCAGGTCAGCCTTTCGCGGGTCGGCGTCACCGGAGTCGAGAAGGTGATCCGGGTCAAGGCCGACGGCACCGAGAACCTCTACCACGCCAACTTCGAGTGCTTCGTCGACCTCGAGCCGCGCCAGGCGGGCGTCCACATGTCGCGCTTCGAGGAGGACGTCAGCGAGGCGATCGACGAGGTCGTGCTCGGCGAGGCCTTCCGCGCCGAGGTCCTCGCCGCCCACATCGCCGAGCGAGTGCGCGAGCGCCAGCGGGGCCGCCGCGCCGAGGTCTCGGTCGAGGCGCGCTACCCGGAGACCGTGGAGACGCCGGCGAGCGGCCATTCTACCCAGGAGATCTATGGCCTCTTCGGCACCGCCGTCGCCTCCGAACGCGGTGCCCGGACGCTGACCGGCGTGCAGGCGCAGGGCATGACCGCTTGCCCCTGCGCGCAGGAGATGGTCGCTGAGCTGGGCCGCGAACGGCTCGCCGACGCCGGCTTCGACGCCGAGCAGGTCGAGCGGGCGATCGAGGCGGTGCCGGTCGCCACCCACAACCAGCGGGGCATCGGCACCCTGTACGTGGGCTGCCCGGAGGGCGGCGCGACCTGGATCGACGCGCCCGAGCTGCTGCGCATCGTCGAGAGCTCGATGAGCTCGGAGATCTACGAGCTGATGAAGCGCCCCGACGAGCTCGCCGTCGTCGCCAAAGCGCACGCGCAGCCACGCTTCGTCGAGGACTGCGTGCGCGAGATGGTCCGCGCCGTGGTAGAGAGCTACCCCGACCTGCCCGCCGAGGCCTTCGTCATGGCCCGCCAGGAGAACCTCGAGACGATCCACCGCCACAACGTCGTCGCCGAGCGCTACGGCACCCTCGGCGACCTGCGCGCAGAGCTCGCCTCCGGCGAGCACCAGCAGCACCACACGACCATGCGCGAGTGGCTCGAGTCCCCCGCGACCTGAGCCACCACTTCCCCATCCCAACGTGTAACGCGTTGCACCCTGGGCTACGGCTAGCGCGCGGCTATGTGGCAGAGGGTGCTAACCGGCGGTGGTCTTCGCGGCGCGGGAGCGGCGCTCGGCCTCGATGCGGCGGCGCAGGCCGAAGAAGTAGTCGGCGCCGCTGATCAGCGTGACGGCGACCGCCAGGTAGACGAGGGCGTCGACCCAGGCCGGCGCCGGGTTGGCGGCGATCAGGGCGAAGACGGCGGCGATCTGCAGCACCGTCTTCAGCTTGCCCAGCCAGCTGGCGGAGATGACGATGCCGCGCTCGGCCGCGATCGCCCGCATCATCGTCACCGCAAGCTCGCGGGCGATGATCACCATCGCCACCCAGGCTTCGAGCCGGTCGAGCGAGACGAGCGAGACGAGCGCGGCGACGATCAGCAGCTTGTCGGCGATCGGGTCCATCAGCTTGCCGAAGGTGGTGACGGCGTCGCGCGAGCGGGCGAAGTAGCCGTCGAGGCCGTCGGTGGCGGCGGCGAGGGCAAAAACGGCGGCGGCGAGCGTGTCCCCGTTGGGCGTCTCACCCAGCAGAGCGACGACGACGACCGGCACCGCCAAGATTCGCAGGAGCGTCAGCGCATTGGGCAGGTTGAGCGGAAACACCGCTCAGCCCCCTTCCTCCGGGGGTCGCTGGGCCGAGTCCCGGACCATGCTTCCTGATTTTGGCCCTTCGGCGGCGAGGGCGGCGTCGCGGGCGGCGAAGTAAGACTCGCCCTCGATGCTGATGTGAGGGACGGCGCGGTCGAGCCAGCGCGGCAGCTTCCAGGCCCAGTGGCCAAGCAGGACCATGATCGCCGGCACCAGCAAACAGCGCACCAGGGTCGAGTCGATCGCGATCGCGACGGCGAGGCCGACGCCGAACTCCTTGACGATCGGATTGCCGTTGAGCACGAAGCTGGTGAAGACGCAGACCATGATCGCCGCCGCCGAAGTGATCACGCGGCCGGTGTTGGCGAGCCCTTCGACCACAGCCTCCTTGGGGTCGTCGGTTTCCCCATAGTGCTCGCGCATCTGGGTCAGCAGGAAGACCTC
The DNA here is from genome assembly GCA_030152805.1 of Solirubrobacterales bacterium. GTDB lineage: Bacteria > Actinomycetota > Thermoleophilia > Solirubrobacterales > 70-9 > VRUE01. Next base: position 12,241 of record JASLIG010000056.1, on the reverse strand, counting down.
GTAGTCCATCGAAAGGCCGAAGAGGATCGCGAACATCAGCAGCGGCACGAAGCTGACGATCGGGATCGAGTGGTCGAGGCCGATCAGCGAGGAGCCCCAGCCGAGCTGGAAGACCGCGGTGACGACCCCGTAGGCGGCGGCGACCGAGAGCAGGTTCATCAGCGCCGCCTTGACCGGCACCAGCAGCGAACGGAAGGCGAGTAGCAGGACGACGAAGCTGAGCGCGACGACGATGCCGATCATCAGCGGCAGCTTGTCGCTGATCTGGGTAGCGAGGTCGATGTAGCCGGCGGTCTGGCCGCCCACGTAAGCGGTCGTGCCGGTGCCCTGCAGGGCGCCCGGGATGACTTCGTCGCGCAGGTCTTCGACCAGGGTGACGGTCTCGTCCGCCCAGGGCGTCGATTTGGAGATGACGGTGAAGACACCCGCCGTGCCGGCTTCGTCGAGCGTCGGTTCGGAGACCTCGGCGACGTCGGCGGCGCCCGAAATCGATTTCTCCAGCTTCGGCAGGACCGTTTTCGCTTCTTCGGCGCTTTCAAATTCGGTCGCGATCAGCAGCGGCCCGTTGACCCCCGGCCCGAAGCCCTGGGTGAGGCCGTCATAGGCCTGGCGCGCGGTCGTCGACTTGGGCAGGGCGCTGAGGTCGTTCTGGCCGAGCTCGAGCTTCCTCAGCGGCAGCGCCAGCACGATCAGGACGACGAGCGCGGCGATCGCCGAGCGCCAGGGCCGATTGGCGACCCCGCGGGCCCAGCGGCGCCAGCCGTGCGGTTCCACGTCGTCGGGATGGGTCTTACCGAACTGCACCCGCAGCGAGTTGATCCGCGGCCCGAGCGCGCCGAGCATCGCCGGCAGCAGCGTCGTCGCCGCCGAGACCGCGACCACAACCGCGATCGCCGCAGTGAAGCCGAGCGTGCTGACCAGCGGGATGCCGGCGAAAGCGAGCGAGCAGAGCGCGATCACGACCGTGAAGCCGGCGAAGACGACGGCCCCGCCGGCCGTCGCGGTTGCCCGCGCGACCGACTCGCGCATCTCCATCCCTTCGCCGAGCTGCAGCTTGTGGCGGGTGACGATGAACAGGGCGTAATCGATGCCGACGCCGAGGCCGATCATCGTCGCCAGGGTCGAGGCGACGCTCGGCACCTGCACCGCGTGCTCGAGCAGGCGGATGATCGAGAGCGAGCAGGCGAGGCCGAGGATCGCCGAGAAGATCGGCAGCACCATCGCGGTCGCCGTTCCGAAAGCGAAGAGCAGGATGACGATCGCGGCGGCGATCCCGATCGCGTCGCTGACCCCGGTGTCTGGCTTGGAGAGCTGCTGGCCGACGTAGGCGCCGACCGAGACCTTGATACCGGCCTCTTCGGCCGGCTTGCCGGCGTCGAGCACGGCAAGCGCCTGCGCTTCGGTCAGTTCGCTCGGGCCGACGCCGAGGATGACCGGCGAGTAGGCGACCGAGCGGTCCTTGCTGAGGAAGGCGGCACCCTCGGGGCTGAGCGGGTTGACGGCCGAGTTGACGTCGTGCAGCGCGTTCAGGCGCTTGATGCTTTCGTTGACCGCCTGCGCGTACTTGGGCTCGGTCAGCGCGCGGCCGGCCTTGGCCTGGAAGACGAGCGGATTGCTGCCGTAGGCCTGTTCGGGCAGGTCGTCTTCGAGCAGTTCGGTGGCCTTGGTCGAGCCGGTGCCGGGCAGGGTGAGGTTGTCGTTGGTCTTGCTCTCGCCGGCCTGTCCGATCAGGACGAGGGCGACGGCGATGAGGATCCAAGCAGCGATCGTCGGCCAGTGATGCCGCGCGCAGAAGCGACCGATCGCGTAGAGGGGGCCCGTCACGCCCGCATCATCCCCTTTCGCCAGGCGGAGCGGGGGAATCCTTTTCGCCAGGCGAAGGGGACGACCGTTTGCCGGCCGGAGCCGGCGGCGGCGCGTCGCCGGGCTCGAAGGCGCTCGGCACCGATTCGGCCAGATCGGCGCCGAGCAGCTGGCGCAGCGCGGCGACGTGCTGGGCGTGACTGGCGGCGAGGGCGGCCCCGAGCATGCTCGGGGCCGCCGTCTGCAGGTGGAGCGCCGAGCCAAGCGCCTGGCTCAACGCCGCGTTTTCCACTTCGTAGGCGAGCAGCAACGCCTCCTCGCGAGTGCGCGGTCCCGGCGTTTCGAGTTCTTCGGCCTCGGCGTCCGTCTCGCCACCGACGCCCCGGATCGCCTTGGTCACCGCATCGACGTGGGCCTGGTCTTGGCCCTGGAACTGCCGGGCCACGGCAAGCGCTTCGCCGCGCAGCCGGGGAAGCGCTTGCGAGAAGGCATCGACCACGGTCAGTTCGTGGGCGAGGATGCCGTTGAGGACTTCGACGTCGGCCGCCTTTTCGCTGTCCGTCGCCGCCCCGTGGCCGCTCCGCCCGCAACCGCCAAGCGCGACCGTCAACGCCAAGAACGCCAGCGCACACAAAACGACGACGACGCGACCGAAGCCGCGCCGCCGTCCGCTGATGGCAAATACTCGCTCCGAACCCATATGCGGGCACGAAGCATAAGAGGAGTTTTAGCCGTTTTTACTTGAAATTTCTAGACCTTGGCCGGTTTCTTCGCCTTGGGCTTTTTGCCCTTCTGAGAGGCCTTGGCCTCGGCCGGCAGGCTCTCGAAGTTCATCAGGACCGCCGTTACGGGGATTCCCTCCTCGCTGGACTTGGCCAAACGCTTGGCGCTGCCCTCATGAACCTTGATCACGCGATTGAGCGTTTCGTTGACGAGATCGACCAGCTCCTCCCAGCCCTGCTCGTCAACGACGCCCGGAGTCCAGCTCAAATGCATGTCGTCCCGAGCAGTGAACGTTCCGCCTTCGAGTGACGTGCTGACGTCCTCCATCAGCATCTGCATGACCGCGGCGGTAGCTCCCGGCTTGATCGATTCCGGCAAGTGCTTGTAGTCGGCATCCGTGAAGAATGCTCGGGTCGTTGCCCGGTAGTAGTGCTCGACCGCACCGCGCCGCGGCTCGGTCTTGACCATCTCGATGCATTCGAAGTCCTTGAGGACTTTGACGTGATAGCTGACCTGGCTGAGGCCCTCTTCGAGCTCCTTGGAAAGTTCGTTCGGGCTGGCCATCCGCTCGTTGAGAATCATCAAGATCTGCACGCGCAAAGGGTGCGCCAATGCCTTCACGAGCCGCTGGTCCATGCCGGTCTGTTTCTTGGTCTTGGTCTTGGTCTTTGCAGGCAAAGGGACTCCTCTAATCGTTGTTGCGGCTTTTAACCACTCCATCGTATTGGACGCAATGGCAACTTTGCAAACCGAAGTACCGCGCTTTGCAGGCTTTTAATTTATTACTGGAACTTTTTCCAGCAGTCGATTGGTCTAAATCGACGTACCGGATGGGTCGCGACCCCCAACCGCAAGTGCTGACGATTGCGAAGGGGGTGAGGCAGGGTGAAGGTTTCAAAAACGGACGATGTCGTTCCGCAGCTGTCGACTCTCAAGGGTCGATAGAGATGGGCTTAGACAGGCGGATCGATCCCTTGCTTGGTCTTGGGATCGGTCCGCCAACGCACTGTCGGGACCTGCTTGGCCATGATTCAGTCCCGATATGGCAAAAGCAAAGCAAGCAACCAACAAGGCTGCTTTCGCGCGGCTGGCGAGCGAAGTTCACGCCTGCCGGCGATGCCCACGCCTCGTCGAGTGGCGCGAGGATCGCGCCTCCGACCCCCCTCGCCGTTTCCGGGATGACGACTACTGGGCACGACCGCTTGATGGCTTCGGCGATCCTGATGCAACGCTGGCAATCGTCGGGCTTGCCCCGGCCGCTCACGGCGCCAACCGCACCGGGCGGATGTTCACGGGGGACCGGTCTGGCGACTGGCTCTATGCGGCCCTACACCGGGCCGGCTACGCCAATCAAGCCGGGAGCATCCATCGCGGCGACGGCCTGCGCCTTCGCGATGCATACGTAACCGCGGTCGTGCGCTGTGCGCCGCCCGCAAACCGGCCAACCCCCGAGGAGCGCGACACCTGCCTGCCGTACCTCGCACGCGAGCTGCAAATGCTCGAGAGGTGCCGCACGATCATCGCCCTGGGAGCTTTCGCCTGGGACGGAGCCCTGCGAGCAATTCGCGGTCTTGGAGGCGAGATTCCGCGTCCCCGGCCACGGTTTGGCCATGGTGCCGAGACCAATATCGGACGATGGGCCCTGATTGGCTCCTACCATCCCAGCCAGCAAAACACCTTCACCGGGCGGCTGACCGAGGCGATGCTGGACGACGTGTTTCGCCAAGCCACCGCGCATACCGCTAGGCAGCAGTAGCTCCATCACGCACCGGGGTCTCGAACGCCACGATTCCCAAGGTCGCCGAAACTGCATCCGTCCCCTCTTTGGCCGCCAGCCGTTCCGAAGACTCCTCCCTTATCTCCGCCAGTCGCCCCAGCACTTCGGTCAACAGACCCGTGGCTTCATTCCACCCCCGCTCGTCGAAGACCCCCGGCAACCAGCTCAAATGCGTCTCGTCGCGTGCGACGAAGGTTCCCGCCTCTATCGCGGCAACAGCGTCGTCGACCACGCGCTGGAAGGCATTGACCATCACGTCGGATCTCAGGGAATCCGGCAGCCTCTGCCATTCCTCGTCATCGAAGAACAGCGTCCGCGTTGCGCGGAAGAAGTGCTCGTCGACCCCGCGGCAGCGCCTGGTTTCGATCCGCTCGATGCAATCCAATCGCTCCAGCTCTTCGATGTGGTGATAGAAGGAACTGACGTCGGCGCCCAGTTCATTGCCGATTTCCTTACCGCTCGCGATCCGCTCGTTGAGCACCGCAAGGATGTGCTCGCGCACTGGGTGGCCCAGCGCCTGTATCAGTCTCGGATCGATGAATCGTTTGAGTCCCGGCCATTCGCTGAGTTCCTTCATCGACTTGCCCTTCACGGTCCCCCCATCGTCGTTTGTAGTTCCAAGATAGATCGCGATGCGTACCTAAAAAGGGGGCTTTGGGGCGTATTTGGGGCCTCTTTAGCAAAAGCTCAGTATTAATTGAAACTATTCTGAGCAATTCTGCGGTCTCAAGCGTACCCAGAGGAGGTGGGCAGCAAATGAAAAGACCGCGACTGAAGCGCACGACGCAGCGGATGGAAGTGCCCGGCGGCGACGTGTACCTGCTCCGACCAAGCGCCGGAGCCGACGTCCATATCGAGGATCCCGACCCGGAGGGGCGGCGGCTGCTGGCGGCGCTCGACGGCTCGCGGACGAGGGAGGAGCTGGTCGAGGAGTTCGGCGCCGAAGAGGTCGCCGACCTGCTCGCCCAGTTCGAGGAGCTCGGCGTGGTCGAGGACGCCGCCGACGACGACCTGATCGCAGATGCGGTCGTCGAGCGACTCGATCGCCAGCTTCGCTACTTCAGTGACATCACGACGGGGCCAACCCCGTCGGAATGCCAGGCGCGGCTCGAAAAAGCCAGGGTCGCCGTGCTCGGCGTCGGCGGCCTCGGCGGCTGGTCCGCGCTCAACCTGGCTTGCTGCGGCGTCGGCGAGATGCTGCTCGTCGACTTCGATCGGGTCGAGATGAGCAACCTCAACCGCCAGGTGCTCTACGACGAGGCGGACATCGGTTGTTACAAGGCGGAGGCGGCCGCGGAGCGGCTGAGCGGCTTCAACTCGGCGATCAAGGTCGAGTCGCGGGTGCAGAAGCTGAGCAGCGAAGCGGAGATCAGCGAGACGATCGCCGGCTATGACATGGTGATCGACGCCTGCGACTGGCCGGCGCACGACATCGAGCGCTGGATCAACTCGGCCTGCTTCAAAGCCCGCATCCCCTTCATCGCGATGAGCCACTTCCCGCCGGTGGCGCGGGTCGGGCCGCTGTACGTGCCGGGCGAGACCGGCTGCTTCGCCTGCCAGGAGATCAGCTACCGGCGCACCTTCCCGCTCTACGACATCGCGGTGAGCCAGCAGCGCGGCAAAGTTTCACCGGCGGCGACGCTGGGCCCGGCGTGCAGCATGATCGGCGGCCAGGTCGGCCTCGACATCATGCACCAGCTGACCGGGCTGGCGCGTCCCTCGACGCTCGGCGTCGGTCACATCTATGACCTGCGCTCGATGGCCGTCGAGCGCGAGCCGGTGGTTCCGGAGCCGGGCTGTCCGGTCTGCGGGGGCATGCAGCCCTCCTCCGACAAAGAGCTTCAAGGGACGGCGCCGCGGTAGACGCGGTGGCGGGCACGGGGCAAGCCCGCCACCCACTATCGCTCTTGGCGCACGCGGGCGGCGATGGGAATAAAGAAAAGCCCGAGCCAGCAGTAGGTGGCCAGTTCCGTGCTGACGAGGAGGGCGATGAAGATCGAGACGAAGAAGACTCCGGCGATGGCGAGGGCGGACCGTTGCCCCGCGCGCGCCTCCGCGACCGTGACACGGCTCAGCCCTGCCCGCCGGGCATCGAAGAACAGCAGCGAGCCGGCGAGGAGGACGCCGATCAGGTTGATCGCGTAGAGGACGACGGCTGCCTCGTCGCCCCCGTGGTCGCCGAGCACCTGGCTGCTGAAGGGCATCAGCACGATCCAAGCGAGGTAGAAGAGGTTGAGCGTGATCAGTCGCCCGTCGAACCCGGTCACGTCGCCGAAGAAGCGATGGTGGACGATCCAGAAGCGACCGATCACGGCGAAGCTGATCGCGTAGGCGAAGAGGTCCTGGCGCTGCGCCCACAGTTCCGGCCAGAGGTCGTCCTTGGGCACGTGCTCTTCGACGCCGAGGTTGAGCACCAGCAGCGTGATCGCGATCGCGAAAACCCCGTCGCTGAAGGCGACGATCCGCGAGAACTCGATCTCGTTCTCCGTCCGCTTCTTCGCGGTCCGCGACCTCGGCACGTCCCAATCATCGAGACCGGCCGCGACGGAACCACGGCCCCCTCCCCCCTCCTACAATGGGCCAACCCGCCGACGTAGCTCAGCTGGTAGAGCACTTCACTCGTAATGAAGGGGTCCCCGGTTCAAGTCCGGGCGTCGGCTCTGCCTAGGGGGAGACGGCTGTCGTGGTCCCGGCGCCCGACTCGGCCTCGGTGTCGGCGATCGCGACGGCGAGCAGGACGGCGCTCGCCGCGACGACGGCGAGGAGCAGGCTCAGCGAGGAGGTGAGCAGGGCGAGGGCGGCGAGGGCGATGCAGCCGCCGATGCGCGCACGGGGAGCCTGGCCCGAGGCGCGGCGCATGAAAACGAGCTGGGAGAGCAGGAAGATCGCCGGGCCGCCGAAGATCAGCGCGGTCGTCGTGGCGGTGCCGTCGGCGGAGGGGGTGAGGATCGCCAGCTCGTCACCGACCGCGATCGCGACGATGCCGATCACCATCGCGATCAGCGTGTAGTTGCCGACGGCGACGAGGCGCGAGGCGTCGGCGATGCCGCCGACCGCGTCGATCCCGATCCGCTCGGCGCGGTGGAAGTAGCACCACCAGAGCGAGACGGTGCCGACGAACGCCGCCCCCAGGGCAATCAGGTGTTCCGTCTCCACCGGTCCGCCGGCGAAGGCGTTGCCGATCGTCAGCACGGTCTCGCCGAGCGCGATCAGGAAGAAGAGGCGGAAGCGCTCGAGCAGGTGCTCGGCGTAGATCTGGCTGTCGGAGCTGAAGGGACTGCGCTTGCCCGGCAGCGGGTGGCCGGCCATCACGCCGCCGTAGGTGACGAGCACCGCGATCGCCCAGGTCACCAGGCGGACATCGCCACTGACGTAGATCCCGGCGACCCAGATCGCGCCGGTGCCGATCTCCCAGACCAGCGCGTTGGTGAAGTGCTGGTGGAGCCGATGGCCGCGGAAGGCGAAGACGGCGAAGGCGGTGCGGCCGAGCTGGATCGCCAGGTATCCGATCACGAAGAGGCCCGGACCCGTCCGTTCGCCGACCCCGAACTCTTCGAACGGCGGGCTGAAGGCCGACGCGACCGAGGTCGCCATCAGCAGGCTGGCGAACATCAGGCCGAGCAGGACCAGCTGAACGCGCCGCCGGTCGACGTCGAGCCAGTTCGACGTCCAGACCGTCATGAACCAGGCGTACATCACGGCGAGCGCGAGCACCAGCGTCTGCGCCATGCCTTGCACGCTGACGTGCTCGACCAGGTTGCGCGAGAGCTGGCTGACCGTGAAGACGTAGACGAGGTCGAAGAAGAGCTCGACCGGCGTCACCGAGCGGGCCACTTCGCGCGGGCGGACCACCGAATCCGCGCGGGCACGGGCAGGGGAGGGCGCCTGCATCGGGGCGCGACTCTACGGCTTATCGTCCCCGGGAGGCTCGACCTCGCGCGTAAAGGGCTGGCCCGTGCGCGGATCGATGGCGATCTCCTCGGGCCCCCGATGAGCCCTGTCAGGCGCCGCCAGACCGGCCTCCTGCGGCTGCTGGGAAGCGGGTGGGTTCGCGAAGGGTTCGGCGTGGGGACCGGGGACGGGCTCCCTGGGAGGCTCGAAGGGGGGCGGCTCGGGTGGTGGTGGCTCCGGAAGGCTGGTTGGAGGCGGCTCGATCGGCGCCGGAGGCATCGAGGAGTCGATGGGAGGCGGCGTCGGCGGCTCGGGCATGGGTGGAGGCGGTGGATCGGGTAGGGGCGGCTCCGGGGGCGGAAGCGGCGGCTCCGGCACGGGCGGAGGTGGTGGGGGCGGGTCCGGCGGAGGTGGAGGCGGTGGTGGATCGGGCGGAGGTGGTGGGGGCGGTGGATCGGGCGGCGGAGGGGACGACGGCTGGGAGAAGTCCGGGAAGTCGCTCACCCCTACGGCCCGCCGCCGCTGAATGCCGTGATCGCCCCCACGGCGAGGACGATCAGGAAGAAGACGACGAAGACCGCCTGGATCGCCCTGCCCGTCCCCTTGCTGATCGAGATCGGCCCCCGCGTGACGCGAACGGTCGCGTTGGAGGTGAGGTTTTCGAGACTGTTCACGTGGACGATGCCTCCCTTGGCTTGAGTCGCCGCGATCCGCACCTCATCGCCGTTGGCGACCGCTCCGTCGAAGGCGAAGCCACGCATCTCCACCGCGATCGGCGCCGCGCCAGGCCGTTCGATCCTGAAGTCCCAAACGACGATGTAGGTGCGTGCGTACATCTCGTTGCGGGCCTGGAAGCCGACAACCCGGCCCGTGATCGCGGCGTCCGGAGCGCCGGCCCGCGGCGCGGAGCTCGGCGCGGGCGCCGCGCTCGCTGGGACCGGCGGGGCCGCTGGCTCGGCTGGGGCGGGCGGAGGCTCCCTGCCATCCCAGACGGCGCGTGCCCGCGCCACCGCTTCCTCCTGGCTGGCGCCGGCGCGGATCGCGCTCATCACCGCCTCGGTCGCCGCCTCGATCTGCGTCTCGCTGCCGCCGAGCGTGTTTTCCGCCCAGGCTTTCCAACGGCCTCGCAGTCCGTCGTCGCCCGCTCCCTCCATGGGCGGCGATTCTTTCACAACTATGTCTTAGTAGACAAGCGTCCCTGACTAAACGCCCTGGCCGTCGAACTTGTAGCCGACGCCGCGCACGGTGACGACCAGTTCGGGGCGCTGAGGGTCGCGCTCCACCTTCTGGCGCAGGTTGGAGATGTGGACGTCGCAGGCGCGCTCGTCGCCGTCGAACTCGGTCTGCCAGAGCTCCTCCATGATCTGGCGGCGGGGGAAGACCTCGCCGGGGCGGCCGACGAGGAGGCGGAGCAGCTGGAACTCCGAGCGGGTGAGGCTGACCGGTTCGCCGCGCACGGTGGCGACGTGACGGACGAGGTCGATCGCGACCGGGCCGGCTTCGATCTTGACCGCCTGGTTGAGCGGGCCGCGGTCGAGCTCGCGGCGGCGCAGCTGGGCGCGCACGCGGCCGAGCAGCTCGCGCACCGAGAAGGGCTTGGTCACGTAGTCGTCGGCGCCGACCTCGAGACCGACCACCTTGTCGACCTCGGCGTCCTTGGCGGTGAGGACGATGATCGGCACGGCGCTGCGCGAGCGCACGTCGCGGCAGATGTCGAGGCCGCTCGGTCCCGGCATCATGATGTCGAGGATCAGCAGGTCGAAGTAGATCCCGTCGCCGCTGAGTTTCGCCGCCGCGTCGTCGCCGTCGACCGCGACGTCGACGTCGAAGCCCTCTTGGGCGAGGGCGTAGCCGACCGACTCGCGGACCGAGGGCTCGTCGTCGGCGACGAGTATGCGGCCGCTGCTCATCGCCCCCCTCCCCCGCCCATCGTCCTCATGCCACCGGGGTCGGGGTCGGCTGCGAGATCGGGACCCGGACCCAGAAGGTGCTGCCCTCGCCCTCGACCGAGGTGGCGCCGATCTCGCCGCCCATCACGTCGACCATGCGGCGCGCGATCGCCAGGCCGAGGCCGAAGCCCTCCTGCGTGCGCGTCTCGCTGCGGCGGTAGAAGCGCTCGAAGACGCGCTCGATCTCCGCCGCCGGGATCCCGGTTCCTGTGTCGATGACTTCCATGATCACGTTGGCCGCGCCGTCGCGGCGGCCGCGAACGGTAACGGCGCCGGGGGGCGGCGTGTTCTTGAAGGCGTTGGTCAGCAAGCCGATCATCACCTGGCGCAGCAGGGTCGGGTCGGCCTTGGCCGCCAGGTCGGGTTCGGCTTCGACGTAGAGGTCGACGTGTTTGCGCGGCTCGACCGCGGCGACGACGTCGCGGATCGCGATCGGCACGTCGACCACCTCGGTCTCCCCCGCCCCCAGCGACTCGACCCGGGCCAGGGTCAGCAGCGCCTGGGTGAGGCGGTTCATCCGCTCGGCGTCCTCGCCGAGCCGGGAGAGGAAGTGGTCGCGCGCCTTCGGGTCATCTTTGGCACCGCTCTGCAGGACCTCGATCGCGCCGGAGATCCCGGCCAGCGGGTTGCGCAGCTCGTGGGCGGCGTTGGAGACGAAGTCGGCTTCGGCGAACTCGCGCCGCATCTCTTCGGTGCGGTCGCGGACGACGGCCAGCACGGCGCGCTCGTCGGGCAGCGCCCGGGCCTGCATCGCGTAGGCGCGATCGCCGATCCGCAGCGCCGGGTGGGCGGCAAAGCCGACTTCGGCGGCGCGGGCGAGCTGCGGCAGCATCGCCTCGGGCGGACGACCCCCGTCGAGCAGCTCCACGGCGGCGCTGTTGGAGAAGCGCACCGGGCCCTCGTCGTCGACCACCATCACCGCGTCGTTGAGGCCGTCGAAGATCGCCTCGAGCTTGTTGCGGTCGGCGGTGAGCACGCCGAAGCTCTCCTTCAGCGAGGCCCGCATCGACTCCAGGGCGCGGGCGAGGTCGCCGATCTCATCCGGCCCCGAGACCGCGAGCGGAGCGTCGAAGGACCCGGCGGCCATCTCGCCGGCGGCCTGCGCCAGGCGCGAGACCCGGTGGGAGATCGCAACGGCGATCAGGAAGCCAGCAAGGACGCCAATTAGCACCGCGACCACGAGGGCGCGGCGGTTGTCGCCGAAGAGGTACACGGCGAAGGCGGTGATCAGCGAAACCGCCGCAAAGGCGCCCGCCAACCACAGTCGCATGCCTATTCGCCTCATGAGCAGTTACTAACACAAACGCCTCGCCAGCAGGGGCGTGTCTGACCCTAGGAGTCCATGTGGCCCCTTAAAGTCAGACACGCCCCTGGGGGCGGGGGACCGGGCGGCATGGGAGAATCGTTCGGTGCGGACACTGGTCTTTATCCCAGCCTGGAATGAGGAGGGCCCGATCGCCGAGGTGATCGCGGGCGTGCGTAAGTCGCTGCCCGAGGCTGACCTGCTCGTGATCGACGACGGTTCGACCGACGCGACGGCGGAGCGGGCGCGCGAGGCGGGCGCCTTGGTCGCCCAGCTGCCCTTCAACCAGGGGCTCGGGGCGGCGCTGCAGACCGGCTACCTGCACGCGCTGCGCGAGGGCTACGACGCCTGCGCCCACCTCGATGCCGATGGGCAGCATCCGCCGGCGGAGGTGGCGCGGCTGCTGGAGGAGATTTACGGCGACCACGCCGACCTGGTGATCGGCTCGCGCTACCGCGACCCCGGCAAAGCCGAGAGCGACGACTACAAGCCGACGCTCTCGCGCCGCATCGGCACCGGCGTCTTCCGCTTCTTCCTCACCCTGGCGACGCGCCAGCGCTTCACCGACACGACCAGCGGCATGCGCGCCGCCAACCGCCGGGTGATGGCGCTCTTCAGCGAGAACTACTCGCCCGACTTCGCCGAGATCGAGTCGCTGCAGCTCGCCGTCCGCCAGGGGCTGCGGGTCGAGGAGGTGCCGGTGAAGATGCTCGAGCGCGCCGGCGGCAGCTCCTTCCTCACCCCGCTGCGCTCCGCCTTCTTCATCTTCAAGGGCGTCGTCGTCCTGCTGGTCGG
>JASLIG010000042.1 GCA_030152805.1 Solirubrobacterales bacterium | reverse complement strand
TGGGACCAGTTCGTCGATCGTGCCGCCGAATCTGGTCCCAAAGCGGGTCGCGGCACGGTTGAAGGAAGAGCTGAGCCGCTAGCGAACTGAAGGGTTGCTATGGACGTCCTCGTACTCATCGACAAGCTGGACGACTTGGTGCACAACGCCAAGCTCGTCCCGATGACCGGGCAGGTTCGCGTCGACAAGGACGAGATCTACGACATCCTCGACCAGATGCGGGCGACGATCCCGGAGGAGATCAAGCAGGCGCGCTGGATCGTCAAGGAGCGTCAGGAGATGCTCGCCGAGGCCAAACGCGAGGCGGAGCGGATCGTGCGCGAGGCGCGCGAGCAGCAGGCCCGCCTGATCTCCGACGAGGAGGTCACCAAGCAGGCCGAGCGGGCCGCCGACGAGATCGTCGAGGACGCGCGGGCGCGCGAGAGGGAGATCCGTCTTGGCGCCGAGGATTACGCCGACGAGATCCTCAACACGCTCGAGGTCAACTTGCAGAAGTTCCTTGCTGCTGTGCAGCGGGGGCGGGATCGACTGGCTGGCAGGGACGACGAGCAGCAGCCGGTGCCCGATCTAGACGAGCAGGAGTAGCGGCGAAGGGCGAGGGGTCGAGTACCCCTCCTCTCTCAACTTTTTCGATGGAGAGTGGTGCCGCTGGCGCCACGAGGTATTGCCGAAAAAGTACAAGCCGTTCGGAGGGGTACTCGACCCCTCGTCTTAATACGTCGCTGCTACTACGGCTAGATCGTCGGCCTGCCAGGTGACTTGGCCAGCGGACCAGTCACGTAGCGCTTGTAGCTTGCTTGGTTCGAAGACGTCGCCGACTACGAAGGAGCGGGAGTGCTCCTTGACCCGGCGGCAGAGGGCTTGGAGTTGGTCGTCGCTCAGTTGGTTGAGGGAGAGGACTGCAATGACTAGGTCCCAGGGGCCGTCGGGGAGGGGGTCCTCCATGCGGGCCAGCTGGACGTCGTCGTAGGTCTGGCGGGCGCGGAAGACCATGTCGGGGCTGGAGTCGAGGCCGATCACCCAGGCGTCGGGATGGGCCTCGATCAGGCGCCGCGTCGTCTCGCCGGTCCCCATGCCGAGCTCCAGCACTCGCTCGGGCGGGAAGGGGATCGCCGCAATCGCCTGCTCTTGCAGCTCGTCATAGCGGGGGAGCTGGGCGCGGATCCGCTCCAGGTAGACCTCGGGTGTCCAGTCGAATTGACCCATTCCGTAATCTCGTTGCAGGCCATCGTAAGCCCGGCCGAAGCGGAGGAGCGCCAATGGATCAAGCGTCAACGATCATCGACCTCACGCGGCTGTCGCTGTCCCACGGCGAGGGCCGGCGGCTCGAGCTGCCGGTGCGGCTGGAGCCGCTCGAACTCGGCGGCCAGGCCTACGTCGCGCCCGATTCGGTCGCGGTTCGACTCGACGTCTCGCGTCCCAGCGGCGGCTACGCCTTCCGCCTGCGCTTTCCGCTGCGAATCGAAGGACCCTGCATGCGCTGCCTCGAGGACGCCGCCCTGGAGGCCGCGGTGGACGCTCGTGAGGTGGCGCAGGAAAACACCGATGACGAGGACCTGCTCAGCCCCTACGTCTCCGACGATGAGCTCGACCTCGGCCGCTGGGCGCACGACGCCGCCGTGCTGGCGATTCCGGCCCAATTCCTCTGCCGCCCCGATTGCGCCGGCCTCTGCCCAGTCTGCGGCGAGACGCTCAACGACGCCGATCCCGCCGCCCACGAACACGACGTGAGTCCTGACCCCCGTTGGGCCAAGCTGAGAGAGCTAAAGCTCGATTAGCCGCTACCATCCCGCGACCGATGGCCGTCCCAAAGAAGAGAACTTCCAGTGCTCGCCGCGACAAGCGGCGCGCCCAGCACAAGGCCGGCAAGGCGCGTTTGAACCAGTGTCCGCGCTGTCACAGCCCGCGGCTGCCGCACCGGGTCTGCCCGACCTGCGGCACCTACGCCGGGCGCGAGGTGATCAAACACACGATCGCCGATCCGACTGCCGCCGCCTCGCCAGACGCTGAGTAGCCGTGCCCGAGGGCGTCACCGTCGCCCTGGACGGCTTCGGGGCGGAGCAGGGCTTCGGCGTGCTCGCGAAAGGAGCGCGCCTGGCTGCGGCCGAGGGCATCGGCCTGCGCGTCTTCGGTCCCGCGGAGGAGCTGGGCCTCGAGGGAGTCGGCGGAATCGAGGTCGTTCCGACGGAGGAGTCGATCGGCAACGACGAGGACCCGGTGAGAGCGGTGCGCGCCAAGAAGGAGGCCTCGATTGCGCGCGCCGCCGCCGACGTGGCCGCGGGAAGCTCGGCGGCGCTGGTCAGCGCTGGCTCGACCGGGGCGACGATGGCCGCCGCCACCTTCGGCCTGCGGCGGATGAAGGGCCTGCAGCGCCCGGCGCTGGCGGTGCAGCTGCCGGTGCCCGGCAAGCCGGTGCTCTTCCTCGACGTCGGCGCCAACGTCGAGGTTCGCGCCCAGCACCTCGTCCAGTTCGCCTTCATCGGCGCCGCTTTCAGCGAAGCGGTGCTGGGCGTCGAGCGCCCGCGCGTCGGGCTGCTCTCCGTCGGTGAGGAGTCGGGCAAGGGGCGCGAGGAGGTGGTCGCTGCCCACGACGTCCTCGCCGGAGTGAGCGGCATCGAGTTCGCCGGCAACGTCGAGGGCCGCGACCTGCCGGACGGCGTCGCCGACGTCGTCGTCACCGACGGCTTCACCGGCAACGTCGCGCTGAAGCTGATGGAGGGAACCGCGAAGGCCGTGACCGGCGCGATCCGCGACGCCGCTCGCGCAAACCCGCTCGCCGCCCTCGGCGGCCTGCTGATGCGGCCGGCGCTCGGCGGCCTGCGCCGCGAGCTGCATCCGGATACCACCGGCGGCGCGATCCTGCTCGGGCTGCGCAGCATCGCCGTCGTCGCTCACGGCAGCTCCGGCGCCGAGGGGATCGCCAACGCGATTCGCCTCGGCGCGCGCTGCGTCGAAGTCGACGCGGTCGGCCGCACGGCCGCGCTGCTGCGCGAGGGCGGCGCCGGGCGCGGCGAGCTCGCCGATCGTGTCGTGGAGGACGGGGCGTGATAGGAACCCGGCGATGACCCGCGAGGAAGTCCTCACCCTCGTCCGCAACCACCTCGCCGAGGAGCTCGAGCTCGATGCGGGGAAGATCGGCGAGTCGAGCCGTTTCAAGGAGGACCTCGACGCCGACTCGCTCGATCTCTACGAGCTGGTGATGGAGCTCGAGGACACCTACGGGATTACGGTCTCCGAGGAGCAGGCAACGAGGATCGCGACCGTCGGCGACGCGGTCGAGTTCGTGCTCGAGCACGCGCCGGCGTGAGCAGCACGACCCTCGCCGAGCTGATCGCCGATTTGCCGGAGGGCCTGCGCCGCCAGGCTCTGACCCACTCCTCCTGGACCGAGGAGCGAACCGATTCCTACGAGCGGCTCGCCTACCTCGGCGACAGCGTGCTCGCCCTCGCCGTCGCCCGCGACCTGGTCGAGCGCTTCCCCGCGGTCGACGCCGGCGGCCTGACCAAGATCCACAACCAAGCCGTCAGCGGTGTCTCCTGCGCCGAGGTCGGCCGCGAGCTCGGCGTGCCGGAGATGCTGCGCGACAACGAGCCCGAGGAGATGCCGGTCGGCATCCCGGCGGAGGTCCTGCTCAGCGGCGAGCGCCCGCTGCCGGAGGCGACCGAGGCGCTGATCGGGGCCTGCCTCCTTGCCTTCGGCTTCGAACGCGTCGCGGCGGCCGTCGCGACAGCCTTCGAGCCTCGCATCGAGCACGCCGCCGAGACGCGGATCGACTTCAAGTCGGCGCTGCAGGAGCTGCTGGCGCGGCGGCGCGCCCGCGTAAGCTACGAAGTGACCGCCGAATCCGGGCCGCCGCACCGGCGCACGTTCGAGGTGGCGGCACTGGTCGACTCCGAGCCGGTCGGCAAAGGCGAGGGTCGGAGCAAGAAGGCGGCCGAGCAGGCCGCCGCCGAGCAAGCGCTGAAACGGCTTGGGGACTAGGTGCTGAGGATCGCGTCCGACTCGCTCGCGAGGCTTGCCGTTCGGGGGTCGGGGGACCGCCGCCGAGGAGACCACGCATGTATTTGAGATCGATCGAGATGAAGGGGTTCAAGTCCTTCCCCGAGCGGGCGAAGCTCGAGTTCTCGCCCGGCGTAAGCGTGATCGTCGGTCCCAACGGCTCGGGCAAGTCGAACATCACCGACGCGGTGCTCTGGGCGCTGGGCGAGCAGAGCCCGGGGGCGATCCGCGGCGCCTCGATGCAGGACGTGATCTCGGCCGGCGGCAAGGGCGTCGGCCAGCGCCGCGCCGCCGAAGTCGAGGTGACGATCGACAACTCCGAGGGCCGTGCCGCAACCGAACTCTCCGAGATCGCGATCAAGCGCACGCTCGACCGCGGCGGCGATGGCAGCTACCGGCTCAACGGCGCCCGCTGCCGCCTCGTCGACGTCACCGAGGTGCTCTCCGACACCAATCTCGGTCGCGAGATGCATTCGGTGATCAGCCAAGGTCGGGTCGAGTCGATCGTCCACTCCAAACCGCGCGAGCGCCGCCTCTTGGTCGAGGAGGCGGCCGGTCTCGGCAAGCACCGCAAACGCCGCCGCCGCGCCGAACTGAAGCTGGGCGCCGCCGGCGACAACCTCGACCGCGCGCTCGACCTCGAGCGCGAGGCGCGGGCTCGCCTGCGGCCGCTGAAGCGCCAGGCCCAGGCGGCGGAGCTGGGCGCCCGGATCGAGCGCGAGGAGCTCGGCCTGCGCGGCCAGCTCGTCGCCGAGGAACTGCGCTTCGGCGCCGACCGCGCCGCCGCGGCGGAGAAGGCGGCCGCGGAGGCGCGCGCACAGCGCACCGCGATCGAGGAGAAGCTGGCCGAGGTAAGCGAGCAGCGCCGGGCCGCCGAGGAGCGCTTCGCCGCCCGTGACCGGGAGCGCACCCAAGCCTGGGGTCTGCTGACCAAGCTGCGCGGTGAGCAGCAGCGGATCGCGGTCCGAGCCACCGGGCTCGTTGACCGCGAGGGTGAGATCTCCGCCCGCTTGGAGGAGCTGCGCGCCGAGGTCGGCCCGCTGACGCTGGATGTGGGCGGTTCCGAGGCGGCTCCCGGCGCGCGCGCGCGCAAACTCGAGGAGGAGCTGGACGAGATCGACGCCGGGCTCTCGGCCGCCACCGACGGCCTCGGCCGCGCCCGCTCCGCCGAGGCGAGCGAGCGGGCCCGCGAGGCCGTCGGTGGCGGCCGAGAGCCCGGCGTCGATCTCGTCCAGCTCCTCCTCGAGTTTGCGCGCGCGCGCGCCGGGAGCCGCCTCGGAACCGCCCACATCCAGC
>JASLIG010000101.1 GCA_030152805.1 Solirubrobacterales bacterium | reverse complement strand
CTCGAGCTCGGGATCGTCGGCGGGCTCGAAGTGGGGCGGCTTCTCGAGATTGTTGAGCGGTAGGAAGCTCATCAGGTAGCGCACGTCCTCCAGGCACTCGTCCTCGTTCTCGGCGGCGAAGTGCGCGACCCCCGACTTGGTGTTGTGGGTCATCGCCCCGCCGAGCTCCTCGAAAGTCGGCTCCTCGCCGGTCACCGTCTTGATCACTTCGGGACCGGTGATGAACATGTGCGAGGTCTCCTTGACCATGAAGATGAAGTCGGTCATCGCCGGTGAGTAGACGGCGCCGCCGGCGCAGGGGCCCATAATCAGGCTGATTTGGGGGATCACGCCCGAGCATTTGACGTTGCGGGCGAAGACGTCGCCGTAGGCGCCGAGCGAGACGACGCCCTCCTGGATCCGGGCGCCACCGGAGTCGTTGATGCCGACCACCGGCGCCCCGACCTGGGCGGCGAGGTCCATCACCTTGCACATCTTCTCCGCCATCACCTCGCCGAGGCTGCCGCCGAAGACCGTGAAGTCCTGGGAGAAGACGAAGACGGTGCGGCCGTCGATCGTGCCGTGGCCGGTGACGACGGCGTCGCCCCAGGGCCGTTTCTTCTGCATCTCGAAGTCGTAGGTGCGGTGCCGGACGAAGGTGTCGAGCTCCTCGAAGGAGCCGGGGTCGAGCAGCTTCTCGACCCGCTCGCGAGCGGTCATCTTGCCCTTGGCGTGCTGCTTCTCCACCGCCTCCTCGGAGGCCGAGTGGATCGCGGCGTCGCGCAGCTCGCGCAGGTAAGCGAGCTTCTCCTCGTGGCTGACCGGATTGCGTTCGCGCATCGGGCGCGGGAGTCTATTTATCCACCGTTGCGGAAGGAGCTATCCGCGATCCTGTAAAACGATACCTAGTTAGGTATCATGAATACGTGGAATCGCTGGGAGCATTGATCCGCGATACCCGCGTCGGTGCCGGGCTCTCGCAGCGCGCTCTGGCCAAACGCGCGGGCACCTCGCAGCCCGCCATCGCCCGCTATGAGAGCGGCGTGTCGTCGCCCTCCTGGGGAACGCTCGAGCGGCTCACGGGAGCGTGCGGCAGGCGACTGCAGGTCGGCACCGAGGTGGCGGCCGACCCGGATGACGTCGAGCTCGCCACGCGGATGCTCGAACTCACGCCCCTGCAGCGCCTTCGCGCCCTGTCCCGCTACGCCCGCCTGCGCGGCCTCGCTGCGGAGGCGCGAGATGGGTGAGCTGGATCCCGAGCGCCTGCTGCGCACCTTCGTCGAGCACGAAGTCGAGTTCTGCGTGATCGGCGCGGTCGCCGCCTGGCTGCAGGGAAGCCCAGCGGTGACGCTCGACCTCGACGTGATGCCACGGTGCGGCCTGGACAACGCCGAGCGGCTCGCCGCGGCGCTCAACTCGCTCGATGCCCGCCCCCTGGGCAGCGATACCTCGGTGGAGCTTGAAGGCGCCGACTTCCTCGGCTGGCAGACGCAGCGATTCGACACCGACGCCGGTCCCCTCGATGTCGTCCCGAACGCGGCGGCCATCGGCGGGTTCGAAGACGTCGCGACGATCGAACTCGCGCTGGGCGACCTCTCAGTACGCGTGATCACGATCGACGAGGTGATCGCCTCCAAGGAGAAGCTGGGGCGCCCCAAGGACACCGCCGCCTTGCCGGCGCTGTACGCCGCACGCGAGGCGCAGCGGCAACGACGCGAATCGCGCGACTGACCTCAGGCGCCGCCGAACGGCTGCTTTTGCGGCTCGGCGAGTCGGTCGAGGAGGCGCTCGAGGTCATCCTCGGCGAGGCCGGAACCCTCCGCGGCACGCAGCTCCACTCGCGTGCCGAAACCCTTCTCGGCCATCGTCACCTCGACGCCCTCGACCTCAGCGACCAGCTCGGCGAGCTCGGGCTCGGACTTCATCAGCGTCCGCGCGACCTCGATCATGCGGGCCGTTTCAACCCGAAACCGTCCGATCCTTCCCCCAAATTGGCGTGAACGAGGCCATTCAGAGGTATTGAGGGGAGAGAAGTCACGCGCATCCGACATTGACCCCAGTCAGGTGTGGTCAATGTCGGATGCGCGTGACAAGGAGCGGAGTAGGCGGGCCTGGGAGCTGGCGGGACGGCAGCACGGGGTAGTTACACGGCAGCAACTCTTGGCGCTGGGGTTCGGCAAGAGGTCGATCGAACACCGAATCGAGCGTCGCCGTCTGCACCTCGTCTCCCGCGGCATCTACGCCGTGGGATGGCCGCGGATGACGCCGAAACGCCGCTGGATGGCGGCCGTTCTCGCAAGTGGAGAGGGGGCGATGTTGAGCCACCGCAGCGCCGCAGCCCTCTGGGAGATCGGGACGGAGAAGCGAGGGGCGATCGACGTCAGCGTGACCCGTCGTGCCGAACTGAAGCGGCAGGGTTTGCGCGTCCGCGGTCGGCCATCGCTCGCGGCCGAGAGGGTCACGACACATGACGGCATTCCAGTCACGACCCCGGTGCAGACGCTCGTCGATCTTTCCACCGAACTCGCGCCAATCAGAGTCGAGCGCGCAGTCAACGAGGCAGACAAGCGCGACTTGATCGATCCGGAGGCGCTGCGCGTGGAGCTGGACCGCTACGTCGGAGAGCCGGGCGTAAAGAGCCTGTGCAGCCTCCTTGACAGGTGCACCTTCCGCCTCTCCGACTCTGATCTAGAGTGCACGGACTCCAAGATGTGCCGACACCCCCGGCGGCTCATCTGACCTCCATCTTGCGGGCACCGTAGACGATGTCCGCGGGGATCTGGCCGGCTGTCAGCCGGCCGTGGTGGACGCGGTCGAAGTTGTAGAA
>JASLIG010000064.1 GCA_030152805.1 Solirubrobacterales bacterium | reverse complement strand
TCGGTTGCGTCCATGATCTCGTAGGTGGTGCGCTCCTTCAGCACGCCGTCCTGGTGGATGCCGGACTCGTGGGCGAAGGCGTTGCGGCCGACGACGGCCTTGTTGGGCTGGATCGCGTAGCCGGTCAGGCGCGAGACCATGCGGCTGCTGCGGGCCAACTCACGGGTGTTGATGCCGGTGGTGAGGCCGTGGACGTCCTCGCGGGTGCGGACCAGCATCACGATCTCCTCCAGCGAGCAGTTGCCGGCCCGCTCGCCGATGCCGTTGACCGCGCACTCGACCTGGCGGGCGCCGGCCAGTAGACCGGCGTAGGAGTTGGCGACGGCCAGGCCCAGGTCGTCGTGGCAATGCACCGACAGCTCGACGTCGTGCAGCGATGGCACCAGCTCGTACAGCCGCCGGAAGTACTCCACGTACTCCTCGGGGGTGGTGTAACCAACCGTGTCGGGGATGTTGATCACGGTGGCCCCCTCGTCGACCGCGATCGCGCAGACCTCGGCGGTGAACTCGACGTCGGCGCGGGTGGCGTCCATTGGCGAGAACTCGACGTCCTCGCAGTAGGACTTAGCCAGGGTCACCGCCGCCCGCGCCTGCCCCTTGACGTCCTCGCGGTCGGTCTGCAGCTGATGCTCGATGTGGATGTCGGAGGTCGAGATGAAGGTGTGGATGCGGGGCCGATCGGCGTCCTTGATCGCTCCCCAGGCAGCATCGATGTCCGCCTTGTGGGTGCGCGCCAGGCCGCAGATCGTCGGGCCCTCGACGTTGCGGGCAATCGCCTCGACGGCCTCGAAGTCTCCAGGCGAGGTGATCGGGAAGCCGGCCTCGATCACGTCGACGCCCAGGCGAGCGAGCTGCTGGGCGATCTCGACCTTCTCCGCGGTGTTGAGCGAGATGCCGGGCGACTGCTCGCCGTCGCGCAGCGTCGTGTCGAAGATGTGGACGCGGTTTGCGTCGTCTACTGGTGCCACTGGATCCTCCTCCTTCTCTACTTCGCTCGAATGACCTTGTCTCTCGCGGCTATCGCGCCGCCCAGCGCTATTCCCCCCGGAGGGGGAGGAGAAGGAGAAGCGCCAGGCTGTCGAACCGGTGCGTCATTCGGTCGCCCCAGCTTAGCGTAGGCTGCGCCCATCGCAAGCGAGGCATCTGCAAGCTCGATTCCCCGCTCGACCTGGCTCGCCCTCTTCGCGATGGGCGTCGCCGTGGTGGTGATCGCCAACGACTTCTCCGCGATCAACGTCGCCCTGCCGACGATGGAGAGGGACTTCCACACCAACGTCAACACGATCCAGTGGGTGGTCAACGCCTACGCGCTGACCTTCGGCGTGATGATCGTCACCGGCGGTCGCCTCGCCGACATGTTCGGGCGGCGCAACGCCTTCTTCCTCGGCACGGCGATCTTCGCCTCGATGTCGGCCCTGGGCGGGGCGGCGCAGACCGAGACCTGGCTGATCGCGACGCGGACGCTGATGGGGATCGGCGGGGCGCTGATGTGGCCGGCGATCCTCGGCATGACCTACGCGCTGCTGCCCGAAGACAAGGCCGGACTTGCGGGCGGGATCATCATCGGTGCGGCGGGCCTCGGCAACGCGATCGGACCGCTGATTGGCGGCGTGCTCACCGATGCGCTGAGCTGGCGCTGGATCTTTTTCCTCAACGTGCCGATCTCGATCTTCGCCGTGCTCGTCACCTACCGCTTGGTGAAGGTCACCGAGCCCGAAGAGGGCGAGCAGCGGATCGACTACGCCGGCATCGCGGCGATCTCGATCGGGCTGGTCTCGTTGCTCGTAGCCCTGGATCAGATCGACGACTGGGGCTTCGGCGATCCGCGCGTGATCGCGATGCTGGCGCTGGCGGCGATCCTCCTCGTCGCCTTCGTGCCGATCGAGCGGCGCGCCGGCTCGAGTGCCCTGGTGCCGCGCGCGGTGATGGCGAATGAGACTTTCCGCGCCTCCTGCCTGGCGATCCTGCTGATGTCGGCGACTTTCTTCGCGGCGCTGCTCTACCTGCCCCAGTTTATGCAGCACAAGCTCGGCTACTCGCCGCTGGAGGCGGGACTCGGCATGCTGCCGTTCCTCGCCACCTTCGCCTGCATCTCCTTCGTCGCCGGTCCGCTCTACGAGCGGCTCGGCCCCAAGCTGCTGGCCTCCGTCGGCGCGCTCTGCATCACGATCGCGCCCTTCGTCTTCTCACTCGTCGGCGAGGGCTCCCACTACAGCTCGCTGATCGTCGGGATGATCGTGCTGGGGATCGGGATCGGCAGCTTCTACCCGACGGCGACGACGGCGGGCGTGACCTCGGTCGACGAATCGCAGACGAGCCTCGCCGGTGGCATCGTCTACATGTTCCAGATCGCCGGCGGCTCGATCGGGCTGGGACTGACGACGACCGTCTTCTCCGCACAGGGGTCGTTCGTCGAGGGCATCCAGGCGGCCTTCAGGCTAGACGCCGCGCTCTCCCTGGTTGGCTTCCTGATCGCACTTTTCTTCGTCGGCGGCCGGCTCCTGGGACGGCGGCCCGCCACCGGCGCCGCGGCCTAGGAGCCTCGTCCATGCCTCAGATCCTCGCGCGAACCTCGTTCGTGCCACTGCCACCGAAGAGCTGGTCACGCCCGGCGCCGCCGCGGAGGACGTCGTCGCCAGGGCCGCCGAGCAGTTCGTCGTTGCCGAGCCCGCCGAAGAGCAGGTCGTCGCCCCCGCGTCCGGAAAGCTTGTCGTTGCCATCGCCGCCGATTAGCTTGTCGGCACCGCCACCTCCGACCAGGGTGTCGCGACCGGGGCCGCCGCGCATCGTTACCGGCACCATCACCGTCGGCGCGGTCGAGACGGAATCGTCGTCCCCGCCCGCGTTGACCTCGAAGCCGGCGACCAGAGGTGCTTTGCAGAGCAGCTCATTGGGAACGCCCGGCGTGTTTTCGCAGACGTTGCCGCCGACTTCCAGCGGCACTACCGAGTCGATCACGTAGCTGCGTCCGTCCGGCGTGAGCCAGATGTGGATCCGACTTTCCGTCGTGCCACCCGCGAGCACGACCGTGTAGGTGGGTTCGGCACGCGCGATCGCCGGAGCCTGCGCCGCCAGGATCGCGAGCATGATCAAAATCGCCTTCTTCATCAGGAACGCCCCCGTGTCGCTGACAGGGGCCTAGCTTGGAAACAGCACGACCTTGCCGACGTTGCGGCGCTGGGCGATGAATTCGTGCGCCTCGCCGGCCCGCTCGAAGGGGAACGCCTCGGCGACGACCGGCTCGAGCCGGCCAGCCTCGAGGTCCGCCGTCAGCGGCTCGGTGACCCGGTCGAGGCTGCCCTCACGTTCCCACCACTTGAGCATGTTGAGCCCGAAGACGCCCTTGTTCTCGTTCATCAGATTGAGGCTCTTCCACCAAGGGATCGTCGCCAGCGGCATCTTGAAGAAACTCTTCAGCGCCGCCGGGATGTCGCGACCACGTTCGTTGGTGGCCTCCGAGAGCCCGTACATGACCATCCGTCCGCCGGGGCGCAGCAGCCTGTAGTCCTTGCGGAAGGAGGTCGGCCCGAGCGCGTCGATGACCAGGTCGACGCCCTCGCCGTCGGTGATCCGCATCGTCTCGGCCTCGAAGTCCAGGTTGCGATAGTCGATCGGATCGGTGACGCCCTGGGCGCGAATCGCATCGTGCTTGCCGGGGGACGCGGTGCCGAGGATCTTGGCCGCACCGGCGTTGCGGGCGATCTGGGTTGCGGCGATCCCGACCCCGCCCGCCGCCGCGTGAATCAGCACCCGGTCGCCTCCACGCAGGCTGCCCATCACGATCAGCGCCGCGTAGGCGGTGCCATAGTTGACCGGGAAGGCGGCGCCCTGCTCGAAGCTGAGTCGCTCGGGCAGCGGCAGCACCTGGTCGGCGGGAACGGAGACCAGCTCGGCTTGGCCGCCGAAGCGCGTGCCGGCGAACACGCGATCGCCGACGGAGAAGTCACCGACGCCCTCTCCCACGGACTCGACCGTCCCGGAGATCTCGTAGCCCATCACGCAGGGCGTCTTCGGCGCGTCGGGGTAGAGGCCGAGGCGGGCCATCGTGTCGGCGAAGTTGATCCCGGCCGCCCTCACGGCCACGCGCACCTCGCCCGGGCCGACGGGAGGATCGGGCCGCTCCTGGACCTGGAGCACCTCCGGACCACCGTTCCCTGTCTGCACCAGCGCCTTCACCTGACGCTAAGACTATGTCCTGTGGACATCTGGGCAAGCAGAGCCAGGACGCAGGGAGCGTGGCGTGCTCCGCACGCGAGCGACCGAGGACGCAGCTATGCGCCGCTCAGAGGTCCACAGAGCGGCCGACGGAGAAGCCGTCGAGCATGAGGATCTTGCCGATCGTCTGCTCGTTGACCGCGGCGTCGGTGGTGAGGGCCATCACCGCTCGCTCGCCGTCCTCCTCGGCGCCGACCGCCGCGGAGACGATGTTGACGCCCTCCTCGCCGAAAATCGTGCCGACCCGGCCGATCATGCCGGGGCGGTCGGCGTAGCGGAAGACGGCAATGTGCTCGGCGAAGGGCAGGTAGAAGCTCTCGCCCCAGACCGAGACCAGATAGGGCTCGTTGCGGGGGCCGACGCCGGTGCCGGCGACCTCGACATCTTCGCCGCCGGAGCGGAGGCGCACGGTGACGAGCTCGGTGAAGTCATCTGAGCTCGACTCCTTCGCCTCGACCAGCTCGATTCCCCTTTCCTCGGCCATCTGCGGAGCGTTGACGAGGTTGACCGGCTCCTCGGTGTGGCCGGAGAGGATGCCGACGAGGACGGCGATGCCGAGCAGGCGGGTGTCGTAGTTGGCGAGCTTGCCGCGGAACTCGACCGCGACGCGGTCGACCGAGCCCTGGCCCAGCCCCTCGGCCAGGCGGCCGAGCTTTTCGCAGAGGGGCACGAAGGGCGAGAGCGCCTCCATCTCCTCGGGACGCACGGCGGCGATGTTGACCGCGTTGGTGACGACCGCGCCGGTGAGGGCGGCGGTGACCTGTTCGGCTGTGACGACCCCGGCGCGATCCTGCGCCTCCGCCGTCGATGCACCCAGGTGCGGAGTCACGACCACGTCGGCGCGGGCGAAGATCGGGTGGTCGGTGAAGGGCTCCGAGGGGAAGACGTCGAGGGCGGCGCCGCCGACCTTGCCGGATTCGAGGCCGGCTGCGAGCGCGTCGAGGTCGACGAGCTCGCCGCGGGCGCAGTTGACGATCCGCACGCCGTCAACCATCGCCGCGATCGCCTCGGCGTCGATCAGGTCGACCGTCTCCGGCGTCTTCGGCACGTGCACCGTGATCACGTCGGCGCGCGCGAAGAGGTCCTCCAGCGTCTCGGCGCCCTCGACGCCGAGTTCGCGGAAGCGCTCGGTGGAGACGAACTTGTCGAAGGCGATCACGTCCATCTCGAAGGACCGGGCCCGCTTGGCAACGAGCTGGCCGATGCGGCCGAAGCCGACGATCCCGATCGTCTTGCCGTAGAGCTCGGCGCCCTTGAACTTGGCCCGGTCCCAGCGCCCGTCGACGAGGGCGCCGTGGGCCTGGGGGACGTTGCGGAAGAGCGCCAACATCAGGGCGATCGTGTGCTCCGCCGCGGCGACCGAGTTCGATTCGGGCGCGTTTGCTACCACGATGCCGCGGCGGGTAGCGGCCGGGATGTCGACGTTGTCGACGCCGGTGCCGGCGCGCCCGATCACCTTGAGCCTGCTCGCCCGCTCGATCAGCTCCGGAGTCATCTTCGTCGCCGAGCGGATCAGGATCGCGTCGTACTCGCCGATCGCCCCGGCCAGCTCCTCGTCGGACATTTCGAGGCCGAGGTCGACCTCGAAGTTCTCGCGCAACAGGTCGACGCCGGAGTCGGCGATCTTCTCCTTGACCAGGACCTTCATCGGCGAACCCCGTCGCCGTTCTCGACCACCCAGTCGATGCAGGCGGTGAGCGCTTCGACGTCGGCGGTCTCGACCGCCGGGAACATGCCGACACGAAGCTGGTTGCGGCCGAGCTTGCGGTAGGGCTCGACGTCGACGACCCCGTTGGCGCGCAGCGTCGCGGCGACGGCGGCGGCGTCGACCGAATCGTCGAAGTCGATCGTGCCGACGACGAGCGAGCGCTTGGCGGGGTCGGCGACGAAGGGCACGGCGAAATCGCTCGCCTCGGCCCAGCCGTAGAGGTGAACGGAGGAGGCCGAAGTGCGCTCGACGCACCAGCCGAGCCCGCCGCCGGCGAGCATCCACTCGACCTGGTCGGCGAGCAGCAGCAGGGTCGCCAGCGCCGGCGTGTTGTAGGTCTG
This sequence comes from Solirubrobacterales bacterium, assembly GCA_030152805.1. Classification (GTDB taxonomy): domain Bacteria; phylum Actinomycetota; class Thermoleophilia; order Solirubrobacterales; family 70-9; genus VRUE01. The sequence continues at coordinate 19,612 of JASLIG010000064.1, read as the reverse complement.
CTCCTTGCGCGAGTTCTCGAGCGCGGTCTGCAGCGAGAGGAAGCCTGGCTGCCAGCGACCGGGGGTGCCGTCGAGCTCCTCGATCCGCGCGATCGCCGCCGGGCTGAGCAGCGCCAGCCAGAGGCCGCCGTCGGCGCCGAAGGCCTTCTGAGGGGCGAAGTAGTAGGCGTCGGAATCGCTCACGTCGACCGGCAGCCCACCCGCCCCGGAGGTGGCGTCGACGAGGACGAGCGCGTCGCCGGCGGGACGCACTACGGGCACCATCACCCCAGTCGAGGTCTCGTTGTGAGCCCAGGCGATCGCGTCGGCGGCCGGGTCGGCGACGGGCGCCGGCGCATCGCCGGGCTCGGCCTCGACGACGATCGAGGCCCCGAGGAAGGGAGCGCCCGCCGTCGCCTTGGCGAACTTCTGCGAGAACTCGCCGTAGCTGAGGTGGAGGGCGCGCTCGCGCACGAGCCAGGCGCAGGCGGCGTCCCAGAATGCGGTCGTGCCGCCGTTGCCGAGCGCGACCTCGTAGCCGTCGGGCAGCGAGAAGAGCTCGGCGAGCCCGGAGCGCACCCGTCCGACCAGGTCCCGCACGGGCTTCTGCCGGTGCGACGTTCCCATCAGCTCCGACCGCTCGGCCAATCTCTCCAGCGCCTCCGGGCGCACCTTGGAGGGCCCGCAGCCGAACCGTCCGTCGGCGGGCTTCAGCTCGGCGGGAATCTGGGCGGTCGTCATCGCGGTCACGGGAGGCGACAGGTTATTGACCGCCGCGGGTGGACCGGGATTGGCCGGCTTCGGCGTCTACGCCGCTGTGCGGATGATGCTCATCAGCTGATCCTCAAAGCGACGATGCTCGAGGAAATGCTGATTGCCGTCCTTGAAGAACGTGTAGTTCCAGTAGATGCCAAAGAGGCCGAAGGTGACGATCGAGACCAGCAGATAGAGAGCGTAGCTGCGGCCGCCCACGACCTGCTCCACGGCAATCGGGTGCTTGCCGATGCCGAGTTTGTTGAGCAGCAGCGAAGACTTCTCGATGAACTCGGCCTCCGCGCGCTGGTGCTCGATCAGGTCCGCATGCAGGAAGTAATACACGTAGAGATAACCGAGGCCGAGGGTGATGAGGCTGATGATCGTCCAGAGGGCCGGGCTTCTCTCCTTGCCGGTCTGAAGGCGTTGAAAGTCCTCGTTCATGCCCCTCAGCTCGGTCAGCTCGGCGGCGACCTCGCCCGCCCTGCCCGTGTCCTCGGCCTGCTCCTCGGTCAATTTGTAGAGGTCTTCGTTGAAGCGGGCCATGCGGCCGAAGTGATCCTGCTCGCGCTGAATCAGCTTGTAGTGCGCGTAGATCGCGTAGATGCCGAAGGTGATGAAGGAGAGGACGAGATAGAGGCCGAAGCTCATCTCCTGGTCGGTCTCGGTCCGCCGCCGAGACTCGCGATCGAGCAGCGGAAATGTCTCCAAAGTCATGGCTTCTCCTCGTGCGTCGCTTCAGTGGACTGGCGGAACCCCTGCCAAGTGCTCGCAGACTATTGGGTTCCGCGGATCCGACATCCCCCGCCGGCGACGATCCATCGCTGGCGATCGCCACGTAAGCTGCCGGCCATGAGCGAGACGACAGAGCAGGTGACGAAAGGCGACGGCTACGCCGTCGCAAATCTCAGCGACCTGGGCGAGGGCCCCGGATTCCGCAAGATCCGCAAAGGCCTTGGCGTGACCGCGTTCGGCGTCAACGCGATCGTGCTGCCGCCCTCCTACTCGACCGGGGGCCACTACCACGACGAGCAGGAGGAGCTGTACTTCCTCCACCGCGGCCACATCGCGATCGAGTTCGGCGACGGCAGCAGCCACGAGCTCGAGCCCGGCGGTCTCGCCTGGGTCGACGCCTCGACCGTACGCAAGCTGCGCAACCTCAGCGACACCGAGGAGGCCGTCTACGTGATCGTCGGCGGCAAGGACGGCTACGTCGGGCGGGACGGCAAACTGCCGGAGGGCGAGACGCGGTTCGGGGCAGACGGACCGCCAGGGGCTTGAGCTTCCGGCCGGGGAGGAGCCCGGTCGGTCTCCAGTCGAATTGATGTCGCACGCGCCCGCCTTGCGGGCGCTTAGCGACAATTTGAGAGCGCGGCTACGCCGCGCTTCGAACCACGGGTGCAGCGGCCGCCTTACGGCGACATTCGCCTGGAGACCGACCAGGCTCCTTCGCCGGGACGACCCAAGCTCCAAGCGCTCCAAGCTTCCCGAAGCTTGTGCCAGCTCGAGTTTGCCGAGCGCCCGAGCTTCAGCGGAAGCTGCTCGGGCTCGGCCGGAATTCAGGACTATCGAGAGGCGGACGGCGGTGCCCCTATCTGGGAATGTCGCGAAGCGGCGGAAATGCAATCTGGTGAATGCGCGGCGATAGCCGCGCCCGACATTCACCCCACGCGCGCAGCGCGTGGGGTGTCAATTCCCAGATAGGGGCACCGCCGTCCGCCCCACCACGGCGCTCAGAACTCCTGGTCGATCCAGGGCATCTTGTCGCGCATCTCCTTGCCGACCCCCTCGACCTGGTGATTCTTGCCTTCCTCGCGCATGCGCGAGAGGTTCTCGCCGCCGGCCCGGTTCTCGGCGATCCACTCGCGGGCGAACTCGCCCGACTGGATCTCGCCGAGGATCTCCTTCATCGCCGCCCGCGACTCCTCGCCGATGACGCGCTTGCCGCGGGTCATGTCGCCGTACTCCGCAGTGTTGGAGATCGAGTAGCGCATGCCTTGGATCCCCTTCTCGTACATCAGGTCGGCGATCAGCTTCAGCTCGTGCAGGCACTCGAAGTAGGCGAGGCGCGGGTCGTAGCCAGCCTCGACCAGGGTCTCGAAACCGGCGCGGACGAGCTCTGAGGCGCCGCCACAGAGCACCGCCTGCTCGCCGAAGAGGTCGGTCTCGCACTCGTCCTTGAAGGTGGTCTCGATCACCGCGGCGCGACCGCCGCCGATACCGGAGGCGTAAGCGAGGACGAGGTCATGGGCATTGCCGGAGGCATCCTGCTGGACCGCCATCAGGCAGGGCACGCCGCGTCCTTCCTCGTACTGGCGGCGGACGAGGTGACCGGGGCCCTTGGGGGCGACCATGCCGACGTCGACGCCGGGCGGCGGCACGATCTGCTCGAAGTGGATCGCGAAACCGTGGGCGAAGAGCAGCAGGTTGCCGGGGGCGATGCCGTCGGCGATCTCGGTCTCCCAGACCTCGGCCTGCTTCTCGTCGGGCAGCAGGATCATCACCGCGTCGCCGCGGCTGGCGGCTTCGGCGATATCGAGCACCTCGAGGCCGGCCTCTTCGGCCTTGGCGCGGCTGGAGGAGTCCGGGCGCAGGCCGACGACCACGTCGACCCCCGAGTCCTTCAGGTTGAGAGCGTGTGCGTGCCCCTGCGAGCCGTAGCCGAGGATGGCAACGGTCTTTCCCTGGAGCAGCGAGAGGTCGGCGTCTGAGTCGTAGAAGATGTCCTTGGGCATGCGGCGGAGGCTATCGGAGCGCCCGCCGCATCAGCTTGCCCGAGGGCGTGCGCGGCAGCGCCGCCGCCAGCTCGACCCGCTTCGGCACCTTGAAGCCGGCCAGCGACTCGGCGCAGTGGCGGCGCAGCTCGTCGGGGCTGACCTCGGAGCCGTCCTGGAGGACGACGATCGCGGTCACCGCCTGCTGCCACTCGGGGTCGTCGCGGCCGACGACGGCAGCGTCGGCGACCTCGGGGTGGCGCAGCAGCACCTTCTCTACTTCGGCCGGCACCACGTTCTCGCCGCCGCTGACGATCATGTCGTCGATGCGATCCTCGACATAGAGGAAGCCCTCCTCGTCGATGCGGCCGAGGTCGCCGGTGTGCAGCCAGCCGTCGGCGTCGGCGCGACCCGGGGCGACGGTCGGCCCCTGGACGAGGATCTCGCCGTCCTGGATGCGTAGGTGGGTTGTGAGCAGCGGCCGCCCGGCGGAACCGAGCTTGCGGCGGGCGTCGGCCGGAGCGAGCGTCGTCACCTGCGAGCAGGACTCGGTCAGGCCGTAGGTCTGCACGACCGTGGCGCCACGGCCGAGCGCCTCCTCCAGCGGATCCTCCGGCACCGGCCCGCCGCCGACGAGGATCGCGCGCGGCCCAGAGAGATCGGCGCCCGCCTCGAGCAGGCGCGTCAGCATCGTCGTCACCAGGGAGACCACGGTGATGCCGTCGCCTTCCAGCGATTCGGCGACGGGGTCGACGTCGAAGCCGTCGTGGATCACCGCCGCCGTACCGTAGATCACCGAGCGCATCACGATCCCCAGTCCGGAGATGTGACTGAGCGGCAGGCAGCAGAGCCAGCGGTCGTCGGGCTCAACGCCGATGTTGAAGGCCGAGCCGACAGCGCTCCAGAGGAAGTTGCCGTAGGTGAGCCCGACCGGGTCCGGGACGCCGGTGCTGCCGCTGGTCATCACCCGGCAGGCGACTTCGTCCATGTCGTGCTCGCCAAGCAGCGGCCAGTCGGCCTCGGTCTGGGTCAGCTCGCCGGCGTCGTCGAGGTCGATCGCCGGCTCCTCGGTGGCGATCACCGCGGCGCGCTCCTCGGCCGAGAGCCTCGTGCCCAGCGGCAGCAGGACCGCGCCTGCCTTCATCAGCGCGTGCACGAGGACGACCTGCTCGCGGCGCGGGTGCATCGTCATCGCCGCGATCGAGCCGCGGCGCACGCCGTGGGCGGCGAGACGGCGAGCGACCCAGGTCGCCTCCGCCTCCAGCTCGGCGTAGGTGACCTCCGAGCCGTCCGCGACCAGGGCGGTGCGCTCGGGGCAGCTCTGCGATCTCTGGGCCAACCAGTCGTCGAGTTTCATCGGCGGGATATCGTGCCCATCATGCCCCAACGTCACAAGCAGGCTCCGCCCGAGGCGGACCTGTACGCGCCAATCGAGTGGCGGAGCGCCGCCGAGTACGACGACATCCGCTTCGAGGTCGCGGAAGGGATCGCCAAGATCACGATCGACCGGCCGCAGGTCCTCAACGCCTTCCGGCCGCAAACGCTGATCGAGGTCTCCGCCGCGCTGGAGCTGGCTCGCGAGGACACCGGGGTCGGCGTAGTGATCCTCGCCGGCACGGGAGAGAAGGCGTTTTGCTCCGGTGGCGACCAGCAGGTTCGCGGCGATACCGGGTACGTCGCGGAGGGTGCCTCCCTCGGCCGCTTCCACGTCACCGACCTGCAGGTGCAGATGCGGCGGCTGCCGAAGCCGGTGGTGGCGATGGTGGCCGGTTACGCGATCGGCGGCGGCCACATCCTGCACGTCTGCTGCGACCTCACGATCGCCGCCGACAACGCGGTCTTCGGCCAGACCGGGCCGCGGGTGGGCTCCTGGGACGGCGGCTTCGGCGCCTCGTTGCTGCGGGACCTGGTCGGCACCAAGAAGGCCAAGGAGTTCTGGTTGCTCTGCCGGCAGTACGACGCGGAGGAGGCCCTCGAGATGGGACTCGTCAATGCCGTCGTGCCCCTCGACCGCCTCGAAGCGGAGACGGTCGCCTGGTGCCGCGAGATGCTCGCGCTCTCGCCCTTCGCCCTGCGCCTGGTCAAGGCCAGCTTCAACGCCCACGAGGACGGCTACGCCGGGATCCAGCAGCTGGCCCACGACACCAACCTGCTCTTTTACGGCAGCGAGGAGGCGGGCGAGGGCCGCGAGGCCTTCAAGGAGAAGCGGCGGCCGGACTTCTCGAAGTTCCCGAGGCGACCGTGAGCACCGAGGGGCGCGGGCAGGGGGTTCCGCTTAACTTTTTCGGTGGAGAGTGCGAATGCTGACGCCACGAGGTCGTGCCGAAAAAGTACAAGACGCTCCACCCCCTGCCCGCGCCCCTCGGTTGTTCGGAGCTGCTCTATGAGGATCTGGGTGATGGCGGCTCGGCCGCGGACGCTGCCGGCGGCTATAGCTCCGGTGCTGGTCGGGACGGCTGCGGCGGTCGAATGGGCTGGGGAGCTTCCCAGGGTTGGGGCGTTCGTTGCCGCACTGGTTGGATCGATCTTCATCCAGATCGGCACGAATTTGGCCAACGACTATTCGGACGCGCGGCGGGGTGCCGACACGGCGGACCGGCTGGGGCCGGTGCGGGTGACCTCGGCCGGACTGGTGACCCCGCGACGGGTGCTCAACGCGACCTGGATCGCATTTGGAGTCGCCGTCGCCTGCGGGATCTACCTCGCGGTCGTGGCCGGCATCGTGATCCTGCTGATCGGCGCCGTCTCGATCGCCGCCGGCGTCCTCTACACGGGCGGGCCGCGCCCCTACGGCTACGCCGGCCTCGGCGAGGTTTTCGTCTTCCTCTTCTTCGGCCTGGTCGCGGTCAACGGCTCCTACTACGTGCAGCTGGAGCGGCTCGACGCCCTGCCGCTGGGGCTCTCGATCGCGGTCGGCTTCCTCGCCACCGCAATCCTGGTCGTCAACAACGTGCGAGACATCGAGACGGATCGGCGGGCCGACAAGATGACCCTGGCGGTTCGGATGGGGCGCCACAACGCGGTCGTCCTCTACCGCTCGCTCGTGCTCGGCGCCTTCCTCGTGCTGCCGCTGGCGCTGCTCGCCGGCGGCGGCAGTTGGCTGCCCCTGATCGGCCTGCTCGCCCTGCCGCTGGCGGTCGGGCCGATGCGGACGATGACCAATCGAACCGATGGCCCGTCCCTCAATGGAGCGCTGGCCGCCACGGGCGCCCTGCTGGCGGCCTTCAGCCTGCTGGTTTCGGCTGGGCTGCTGCTCGCCAGCTGAGGCGAACTGCACCAAATTCTCAAGTTGGCAAGTAGAGAATTTGGTGCAGTTAGCGTAGACCTACGTGTATGAAAATCGCCGAGGTCGAGGTCATCCCGTACGCGCTGCCGTTTCGCGAGACCTATGTGACAGCACGGGGCCGGCTCGATCGGCGGGAGATGGTGCTGCTGAGACTCCGGGGCGACGACGGGCTGGTCGGCCTGGGGGAAGCCGTACCGCTCTCGATGCGCGGGGGGCTCGGGCTGGCGCAGGTCGTCGAGGAGCTGGAACGGCTCAAAGGTCGGGATAGCCTCGACGAGGCGACGCTGCGCGGCGACGCGGTCGCCCTCTCTCCCCCCGCCCGCTGCGCGGCCCTCACCGCGCTGCTCGACCTGCGTGGCCGCAGGGCGGCGGCGGATGGCTCCGCCTCGCCGGCCGAGCCCCGGCCGGTCGAGTGCAACGCAACGCTGGTCGCTGGAGATCCAGCGGCGGTCGCCGCAGACGCGGCGAAGTGGGCCGAGGACGGCTTCCAGACCTTCAAGCTAAAGCTGGGTGCCGGCGACGACTTTGGCCAGGCCTACGCGGTGCGCGAGGCAGTCGGACCGCGAGCGCGGATCCGCGTCGACGCGAACGCCACCTGGGACGTCGAGAGTGCGAAGCGGATGCTCGCGGCCCTGGAGCCCCTGGAGGTGGAGCTCGCGGAGCAGCCCGTGGCGACGCTGGAGGAGGCAGCCGAGGTGGCGGCTTCGACCTCCATCCCAATCGCCGGCGACGAGAGCATCGAGAGCAAGGATGATGCCGAGCGGGCGTCGACGATGGGCGCCTGTGCCCTGGCCGGAGTGAAGCTATCCAAGGTCGGTGGCCCGGAGCTGGCAATCGAGATCGCCGAGGTACTGCCCGCCTACATCTCGAGCGCCCTCGACGGTCCCGTCGGAATAGCGGCTGCCGCCCAGGTCGCCCAGACCCTCGCAGCCTCGGGCGGCGACCCCGGCCTGGCTCACGGCCTCGCCACCCAGCGCCTCTTTTCCTCGACGATCGCTTCGGTCGAGTGCGAGGTCCGTAACGGCATGCTCCACCCGCCCGCCGGCCCGGGCCTCGGCGTCGAGATCGACGAGGAGGCGCTCGCCGCCCATCGCCTCTGACGGGGTGTGGCGACTTACCTCCCTATCGAGGGAGGTAAGTCGCCATAGTCTCCCCGCATGGACCCGACCAACGGCAACACAGCGCTTGCTTCGGCCTTCGTCGAGGAGCTGGCGCGGGGCGGGATGCGACACGCGGTCGTCTCTCCCGGCTCTCGCTCCACCCCGCTCGCCGTGGCGCTCTGGCGCCAGCCCGAGATCGAGGTGAGCGTGATCGTCGACGAGCGTTCGGCCGCCTTCTTCGCGCTCGGAGCGGCGCAGGCGACGCGCGCTCCCGTTGCGATGCTCTGCACCTCGGGCACCGCGGCGGCGAACTACCACCCGGCAATCTGCGAGGCGGACGAGTCGGCGCTGCCGCTGATCGCGCTGACGGCCGACCGCCCGCCCGAGCTGCGCGGGATCGGCGCCGGGCAGACGATCGACCAGGTAAAGCTCTACGGCGACGCGGTGCGCTGGTTCTGTGAAGTCGGAACGCACGTCGCGGACGACGATGGCCTCTTGCACTACCGCTCGGTGGCCTGTCGGGCGCTGGCGGCGGCGCGCGGCGAGCCGCGCCCCGGTCCCGTCCACCTCAACTTGCCCTGGCGAGAGCCGCTGGCGCCGACCCCGGTCGAGGGTGCCGTGACGGCCAACGACCCCCTGGCGCTGGAGGGGCGCGATGAGCGACCGCTGACGGCGGTCACCGCGATCGACCTCGAGCCCTCGGCCTTCCTGCTCGACGAGATGGCCGGGCACATCGGCGACGCGATCTCCGGCGTGATCGTCGCCGGACGCCAGCTCGACCCGGAGCTGCGCGAACCGCTCGCCCACCTGGCCCGCGCCTCGGGCTTCCCGATCCTCGCCGAGCCGACCTCGCAGCTGCGCCGCGGGCCGCACGACCGCTCGCGCGTGATCTCGACCTACGACCTGCTGCTGCGCGACGAGCATTTCGCCCGCTCCGTCGTTCCCGACCTCGTGCTGCGCTTCGGCGAGATGCCGGCCAGCAAGCCGCTGCGCGGCTGGCTGACGGCGAGCGACGCCGCGGAGATCGTCATCGACCCCTACGGCGGCTGGAACGAGCCGACCAACCGCGCGGCGGCGATCCTGCGCGCCGACCCGACCGAGCTCGCCGCCGGCTGGGCTACTCGCCTGGAGAAGGAGGAGCGCGGCGCGCCGGAGCGCTGGCTCGGGGCCGAGCGCGCCGCCCGCGAGGCGCTCGAGTCCGAGCTCGCCGGGGAGGAGATCTCCGAGCCGGCCCTGCACCTCGCCCTCGGTCGCGCCCACCGCGACGGCGATCTCGTCTACACCGCGTCGAGCATGCCGATCCGCGATCAGGAGGCCTTTCTGCCCCCCTCCGAGAGCGACGCGCTGTTCCTCTGCAACCGCGGCGCCAACGGCATCGACGGTCTGATCTCCTCCGGCATCGGCGCCGCCCACGCCAGTGGACGGCCGACCACGATCATCAGCGGCGACCTCGGCCTCCTCCACGACGTCGGCGGCCTAGCCGCGCTCCGCGACGTCACCACCCCCGTGCGCATCGTCGTTATAGACAACGGCGGCGGCGGCATCTTCAGCTTCCTGCCGCAGGAGAAAGCGCTCGGCGACGAGGAGTTCGAGGCGCTGCTCGGCACGCCGCGCGGCTTCGACACAGCCGGCGCCGCGGCGCTATTCGGCCTGCGTCACCGACGGCTCGACGCGCTGGCCGACCTCCCGGGCGCGCTCTCAGCCGGAACCGGCCTGATCGAGGTCAAGACCGATCGTCAAGCCAACGTCGAGCTCCACCGCAGCCTGGCCAATCGCGTTTCGGCCGCGATCGGCTAACAGGCGATCCGGCCGGCGCCGCGATCGGGACCGGGCTGCCAGGCGACGCCGCCGAAATGGCCGCGCTCGAGCGAAGGCAGGGTCGTCAAGCAGCTGCCGTCGGCGTTGACCTCCATGACCGAATTGATCTCGGGCAGCCCCAGGGGCTGGGTTCTGTTCAGGGTCGTGAAGGCAATCCGCTGGCCCGACGGGTCCCAGCTGGGCCAGGCGAAGCCGTGGCGGATGGTGAGCACCTTGGCCAGCGGCTTCCCGGGCCCAGCTCCGACCAGCAGGTCGGAGCTCGTGATCGATTCTTCGTACAGGGGCGGCCCGCCGACCTCGAGGTGGTCGCGGACCGCCGCGACCCTGCCGTCAGCCGCGTAGATCGGTTCCTTGGCGTTGCGGGCGAGCAACGCGCTGCGACCGCTGCGCAGATCGATCGACACTGCCCTGGGACCGCCAGGCCATCTCCATTCGGTCGCCGCCAGGGCGTTGCCGTCCGGCGAGTAGGAACTGGGGGACAGCGGGCGGTTGAGCGTCCATGGAGTCAACGGCCGCAACCCGCCGCCCTCCGTGTTCAGCGCCCAGATCGCCGTCCGCACCTTGAGCGGTTCATCCTCCTTGGCGGGTCTGGGTGGCGTGCCGGGCCGCTCGAAGTGACCGCTGACCACGTCGAGCCGAAAGAGCGCGACCGAGCGGCCGCCGGGGGAGAGCACCGGGCTGCCATCGAAGAGGATCCTGCGAGCGGCGCGGACCGGGCGGAGATAACTGCCGTCGGCCTGGACGGTGAAGACGGTTGGCTGCCCGGCCCCGGCGCCAGCGAAGGCAAGGAGGCCGCCGTCGGCCGACCAACTCGGGCGGGTGACCCTCAGCGGCTGGACCGCCCTGAAGCTTGAACCGCCGCTGAGCCGGAGCGCGCCGCCACCGTCGGGCCCGACCGTGGCGACTTCGCTGCCGGCGTTGGGGTAGGGGTGGGAGGCGAAGTAGGCCAGGCGGGGACCGCCAGGGGGAACCGCGGCGCCGGCCTGCGCGCTGGGCACGAACAGGGCCAGCAGGACGATCAGCAAGGGTCGGCGCACCTCCACCCGCGGAACCGTACCCATGCTCGCGTTCACTCGGCGAGCAGCGGCAGCAGAGCCTCGAGCTTGATCTCGGTCTCGGCCAGCTCCGCCGCCGGGTCCGAGCCGGCGACGACGCCGACGCCGGCGTAGAGGTGGGCCTCGCGGTCGCGGAGCAGGGCGCTGCGCAGGGCGACGCAGAATTCGCCGTCTTCGGTCGCGTCCATCCAGCCGACCGGCCCGGCGTACCAGCCGCGGTCCATCCGCTCGAGCTCGGCGATCGCGGCGGCCGCGGCTGCGGAGGGCTCGCCGCCCACCGCCGGGGTCGGGTGCATCAGTCCGGCCAGCTCGACCGCCGAGCGGGGCTCGGCGAGCTGGGCGACGATCGGGGTGGCGAGGTGCTGGATGTTGGCAACCTTGACGATCTCGGGCTCGGGCGCCGCCTCGACCCAGACCGCGTGCGGACGCAGGGTGCGGGCGATGCGCTCGGCGACGATCGCCTGCTCGCGGCGGTTCTTGTCGCTGCGCAGGAGCTGCTCGCCGAGATGATCGTCGACGGCTGGATCGGAGCTGCGACGGGTGGACCCGGCGAGGGCGACGGTCGAGACGCTGGCGCCGGAGCGCCGCAGCAGCAGCTCCGGACTGGCGCCGATGAAGGCGGCCTCCGGGGTGCCGCAGCAGAAGCAGAAGCAGGACGGGAACTGCTCGCGCATCGCGCCAAAGACGGCGGCCGGGTCGTGGGCGGCCGCGGCGGTGGCCGTCACCTCGCGGGCCAGGACCACCTTCGACATCCCCCCCGCGGCGATCCGGTCCGTGGCGGCGGCGATCATGCGCTCGAAGTCGCCGGGCGGTCGCACGCTGGCGATCTCGACCCGCCCCGTCGGGTGGGGATCGAGCAGCGGCAGGGGGTCGTCGTGCAGCGACGCGATCCGGGAGGTGAGCGCGTCCGTCTTCTCCTCGGGATCGTCGCCCGGCCGAACAAGGGCGTTGACGGTGAGAAACGTCGCCTCACCGCTGCGACAGATCGAGAGCTCGGGCAGGACGAGCGAAGCCGGCGCCAGCGAGGACCACGGCGAGGTCGAACCGCCGTTTGGGTCGAAGGCGAAGCCGCCGACCCAAACGGCGCCGGCGCCGGCGGGCAGGCCCGGTGGCTCGTCGAAGGCCGCATCGTTCGCCAGGCACTCGCGAGCGACGTCGTCGAACCGCCCGGGCCCGCGCGAGGTCGTCTCCCGAACGACGCCGATCGCGCCGAGCGCGAACTCGCGATCCGGCTGCTCCCAGCAGAACCAACGATCGGAGGCACGCCGCGAGGCGAAGACAGCCGCGCAGGGGTCGACCCCTTCGAGCGGGCGGGTGATGCTTACGAGAGTCGTCCGCCCCCGAGAGAGGGCGCGCTCGATCGTCGGTCGGAGACCCGGAAATGACGAGGTCCAGACGTTGCCAGGCAAGGACGCAGGGAGCCCGAATAGCAGCGCTATTCGGGCGACTGAGGACGCCGCATGGCGACGTCTGGGGCCGTCATTTTCAGTCGCCGCCGCGAGCGATGGCGATCTCGCCTGTGCGGACCATCTCCATGAGGCCATGCGGGCGGATCATCCGCTCGAATGCCTCGATCTTCTCGGCGGAGCCGGTGACCTCGATCGTCAGGGCACGGCGGGAGACGTCGACGATCTTGGCGCGGAAGATCTCGGCGAACTGGATGATCTCGGAGCGGTTCTCGACCGCCGCCGAGACCTTGAACATCGCCATCTCGCGGGCGACGGTCTCCTCCGGCTCCATGTCGCGGATCTTCAGCACGTTGACCAGCTTGTGCAGCTGCTTGGTCACCTGGTCGATCGGGTGGACGGCGCCGTCGAGCGTGAGGGTAATGCGCGAGATGCTCGGGTCGTCGGTCGGTCCGACGGCGAGCGTGTCGATGTTGAAGCCGCGGCGGGAGAAGAGGCCGGCGACGCGGGCCAGCACGCCAGGCTTGTTCTCGACCAGGATCGAGAGGATGTGTTTGCGGCCGCTGAGCTGCCCGGGAACGCGCAGCTCCTCGAGCTTCACCACCTGTGGCGTCCCGGCCTCCATCAGCCCACCATGTCTCTCGCCGCTGCTCCGGCGGGGATCATCGGGAAGCAGTTCTCCTCGGGGGAGACGCGCACGTCGACCAGCACCGGGCCGTCGGTTTCGAGCGCCCTCGCCATCGTGCCTTCGAGCTCGCCGGAGTCCTCGCAGAGCAGGCCGGTGGCGCCGAAGGCCTCGGCCAGCTTCACCCAGTCGGGGCTGGGGCCCATCTCGACCGAGCTGTAGCGGCGGTCCCAGAAGAGCTCCTGCCACTGGCGCACCATGCCCATGTAGCCGTTGTTCATCAGGAAGACCTTGACCGGGATGTCCTGCGAGACGCAGGTCGCCAGCTCCTGGCAGTTCATGATCAGGCTGCCGTCGCCGGCGAGGCAGACCACGGTCTCGTCGGGACAGGCGACCTTGGCGCCGACCGCCGCCGGAAGGCCGAAGCCCATCGTGCCGAGCCCGCCGGAGTTGATCCAGCGGCGCGGCCGCTCGAAGCCGTAGTACTGCGCCGCCCACATCTGGTGCTGGCCGACGTCGGAGGTGACGATCGCGTCGCCGCCGGTGACGCGGTGCATCGCCTCGATCATGAACTGCGGCTTGATCTCGCCGTCGGCGCCCTCCTCGTAATGCAGCGGGTACTCGTCCTGCCAGGCTTTGATCTGCTGCCACCAGCCGTCGAGGCGGGAGGCGTCGGTCTGCAACGCGCGGTACTCGCGGGTCAGCGCCGGCAGGACCAGCTTCGCGTCGCCGACGATCGGGATGTGCGCCGGCACGTTCTTGGAGATCTCCGCCGGGTCGATATCGATGTGGATGAACTTGGCGCGGGGGGCGAACTCGGAGAGCTTGCCGGTGATGCGATCGTCGAAGCGGGCGCCGATCGCGACGATCAGGTCGGCCTCGTCCATCGCGTAGTTGGCGGTGCGCGTGCCGTGCATGCCGAGCATGCCCAGCCACTGCTCGCCGGAGGCGGGGTAGGCGCCGAGCCCCATCACGGTCGAGGTGATCGGGAAGCGGTCGGCCGCCGCCAGCTCGCGCAGCTCCTCGGAGGCGTTGGCGTTGATCACGCCGCCGCCGGTGTAGAGGATCGGCTTGCGGGCGTTGGCGATCGCCTTGGCGGCGATCCGCACCTGCTTGACGTTGGGCGCCGTCGGCGGTTTGTAGCCGGCCAGCTCGACCGGCTCGCCGCGCGGCTCGTACTCGATGTCGGCCCGCGAGAGGTCCTGCGGGATGTCGAGCAGCACCGGGCCGGGCCGGCCGGTCGAGGCGACGTGGAAGGCCTCGTGCACGTACTCGGTGATCTGGCGCGGGTCGGTGACGGCGAAGGAGTGCTTGACGAAGGGCAGGGTCGCGCCGAGGATGTCGGCCTCCTGGAAGCCGTCGGTGCCGATCAGCTCGGTGCGCACCTGGCCGGTGATGAAGACCGTCGGCACCGAGTCGAGCATCGCGTCGGCGATCGCGGTGACGAGGTTGGTCGCTCCGGGGCCGGAGGTCGCGAAGGCGACCCCGACTTTGCCCGAGGCCTTGGCGTAGCCCTCGGCCGCGTGGCCTCCCCCCTGCTCGTGGCGCACCTGGATATGGCGGAAATCCGCATCGACCAGCGCATCGTAGGTAGGCAGATTCGCCCCACCGGGAATCCCGAAGACGTGTTCCACGCCCTCGGCCTTGAGGCTCTGCATCAGTGCGTCCGCTGCTCTCATCTGGAGAGCGATGCTACCAGCGGCCCCCTGGCTGCAATGCAGGCGATTTAGAGCTGAACGGGCTCGCCAGGCTTCCAGCGAGTGCGGGGGTCTATCGACGACTCGATCACGCGAGCCTTGTGGCGCTCGATGATATGGATCATCGACTCGACCAGCTCCTCGCCGAGCAGGGTCGGCTGCAGGCCGAGGTCGAGCAGCTTGGTGTGGACCGCGTTGTAATAGTGCTCTTCCTTCTCGACCCGTGGGTTCTCGCAGTGCTGGATCTCGACCGAGTAGCCGAGGTGCCCACCGGCCTGCTTGACCAGATGCGCCAGCTCAATCACCGAGAACTGCTCGGTGAACTGGTTGAAGACGCGGAACTCGCCCGCCTCGGCAGGATTGGTCGCGGCGAGTTCGACGCAGGCGAGCGTGTCGCGGATGTTGAGGAAGCCGCGCGTCTGCGTGCCGGCCCCGTAGACGGTGAGCGGGTGGCCGATCACCGCCTGCAGGCAGAAGCGGTTGAGCACGGTGCCGAAGATCTCGTCGTAGTCGAAGCGGGTGATCAGCCGCTCGTCGCGGGCGGTCTCCTCGGTCTCGATCCCGTAGACGACGCCCTGGTTGAGATCGGTGGCGCGCAGCCCCCAGGTGCGGCAGGCGAAGTGGATGTTGGTCGAGTCGTGGACCTTGGAGCAGTGATACAGCGAGGCCGGCAGCTTGGGGAACGGCAGGGTGTCCTTGCGCCCCTTGTGCTCGATCTCGATGTAGCCCTCCTCGATGTCGATCTCGGGCTGCCCGTACTCGCCCATCGTGCCGAGCTTGACCAGGTGGCAGTCGGGGACGTGGTCGCGGATCGCGAAGAGCAGGTTGAGGTTGCCGATCACGTTCGCGTACTGGGTCTCGACCGCCTTCTCGCGCGAGGCCATCGAGTAGGGCGCGGAGGCCTGCTGGCCGTAGTGGACGATCACCTCGGGGAGGGTCTCGGCTACGACGCCGTCGAGGAAGTCGCCGTCCTGGACCGGCCCGACGAAATTGCGGATCTCCTCGCCGGAAAGCTCCCTCCAGGCGGCGATGCGCTCGTCGAGACCGGCGATCGGCGTCAGCGAGCCGGTGCCCGCTTCGTCGTGCCAGCGGCGGCGGGAAAAGTCGTCGACGACCGAGACCTCGTGACCGCGGGCCGAGAACCTCAGTGCCGTCGGCCAGCCCAGGTAGCCGTCGCCCCCAAGAATGAGAACGCGCATAGGTCGCGGCAGCGTAGCGGACCGGTGCGACGTGCCCCCTCAGACACGGGGAATCGACCAGGGTTCGGTGCGCGGCATCGGGGCGCCGTCGGAGAAGTCGACGCCGAATGCGTCCCAAGCCCAGAACAGGGTCAGGAGCGCCCAGGTCCCCGGCAGCGCGAGATTGGCTTGCGCCTGGCCCTCCCAGGGGAAGCCGGGAGGGTTGGCGCTCAGCTCGGGCAGCGGCGTGCCCAGCCTGGCGTCGCGGAAGCCGCGACGAGCCTCGAGGCCCTTGCGCTCGAGCAGATCCAGGTAGGCGCGGTAGCGGATCCACTTCTGGTTGTCCCAGGTGAGCGTGGCGTCGGCGGGCGGGTCGGGGGCGAAGCGCTCCGCCAGCATCGAGGCGGCGCTGGCCCCGCGGGCGGCGAGCCGTTTGATCTGTTCCGGCTCCATCCTCAGGTTCATGCCGCCCTCGTCTTTGGAGAGGCGGACGTGGGCGATCCGGTCGCGATAGCCGGCACCGCGCATCTGGCGGTTGTCGATCCAGTTCTGCGCGGTGCGGAAGATTGAGCCGGCAAAGGCGAGGATCTGCTTGCGCTTCGCCTTGCCCTCCCAGCCGACCCAGGCCTCCTTGACGCCCTCGAGGTTGTCGGCCGGCATCCAGACGTTCTTCCCCTCGTCCCCTTTACAGAGCTTGCGGTCGGGAGCGAGCGGCATCAGATTGATCGCGAAGGTCGGCCAGCGCGGGATCGGCGAGTCGAAGAAGTGGACCGGGAAATTGCTGGTGATGCCGCCGTCGGAGAACCAGCAGCGCTCGGGCACGGTGCTGGGGACCTTGGGCGCGTCGTTGAGCATGTAGAGAGGAACGGCGGCGATCAGCAATGGGAAGCTGAGGCTCATCCGGGCGGCGACGACGACCGGCAGGTGCCGCGCTTCCGGCAGTCTGTGGAGGGTCCTGCCGCAGGTATCGGTCCGGTCGCCGGCGTGCGCGACCAAGTGCTCGACGATCGGGCGGGGAAAGAGGTCGAGGAGCTCGTCTTCGTCGAACCAGAGCTCCTCACCACCCTCGAAGGGCAGCGAGTACGGACGGCCCTGGCTGAGGTTCGTGGTCATCATCTGCAGGTCGATCCCGCGCCCCTCGCCCCCGTCCTCACCGCCGGGCTCGAGCGCCCAGAGGTCGCCGAAGGTGAGCGGCGGCCCCTCGTCCTTGCCGGCCAGCTCGTCGATCAGGCCGGCCAGCCACCTGGTCAGCGGCGGGTTCTTGGCGCCGCCGCCGCGATCGTTCCCGGGGCAGATGCCGAAGTAGTGAGCGGGCAGTCCCCTCAGTCGAATCAGAGCCGACAGGGCGAGCACCAGGTACGGGCCGACGGCAAGCGCGATCAGGCCGGCCGCGCCGACGGCGATCCGCAGCGCCGACTCACCGTCCAGCCGGACCGCCATCGCAATCAGGGCGACCCCGGGGATCGCGCCGACGATTGCCTCGAGCCAGAAGCCTCGCAGCGGAGCGATCAGCTTCCTTGGGATACCGCCACCGAGGCTGGCGAGCATGGTTTTGAAGAGAGGACGCATGCGGCCGCTTGGCTGAAAGAGCGAGGTGAGGGTGGTGCCAAGCTCGTCCGGCAGCTCGGCGATGCGCCCATACGCCCCTGGATTGGACCCCGATCGACGGCCGAACTCGGCCGCCGCCACCGCGGCGGCCGCGATCGCCCCGGCGGAGGTGCCGCCGACGTTGCGGAAGCTGTAGCCGTACGTTTCCGCCAGCTCGACGGCCGCGAGTGGGTAGACGACCCCACTCGTGATCCCGCCCTTCATCACGATGTCGCAATACTGCGGCGGCTTCTCCTCAGCTGACTCCATGAGCCTCCCCGTTCGAATGGTTCCTCAGATCAACCTGCGCGATCAACCAAACCAGATCGGAAGGCGCCAGGTCAACGCGATCCTGCTGACGCTCATCCTTCTGCTCGGGTTGGGGCTGCGGGTCAACGAAGCTTGGGGCGGGCGCTCGCCGGTCTTCGATGCAGCGGCGTACGCGGCGATCGCCCAAAACCTCGACGAAGGGCGCGGCTTTACCCTGGGACCCTCGGCGACCCAGCCGGCGAGCAATTACTCCCCGGGCCTACCGTTGTTCGTTGCAGGTACCTACAAGATCACCGGTGGAGTCCACGAACGCACCGCACGGCTCGTCCTCGCCCTGCTCGGCACGCTCAGCGTGCTCTTTTCGTACCTGATCGGGCGACGACTCTCAGGACCCACCGCGGGACTGGTCGGGGCAGGCGCGATCGCGATCTACCCGGCGCTGCTCGAGTACCAGGGGATGCTCATGGGCGAGCCGACAGCGGCAGCGCTACTCGCTGGTGGCGTCCTGGCGATCCTCTGGGCAACCGACTCGCGAGGACCTGGGAGGTGGTTCTTGCCGGGGGCCTTGTTCGGCTTTTTGGCCCTGGTCCGCCCCGAGTACCTAGCCGTGGCCTTGCTCATCGCGCTTGCGGTCGCACTTGCCTCCGGTATGCGGTGGGGACTGCGACCGCAACGGGCAGGCGCCATGGAGCAACAGCCAGGCGTCGCAGATTCCGCCGGCATACGGAGGGAAATGCGACATCAGGAGTGGCGGGTTGGGGTGAGCCGGGGGTTGGTGTTCTTGGTCGGGGTTGCAATCGTGGTGGTGCCTTGGACCGTGCGGAATGCGGTTGCGCTTGATCGGTTCGTGCCGATCTCTACGGGGGGCGGGCAGGTGTTGTTTGCGGGCACGTACCTGCCTTCGGACGGGAATCCGGAAAAGGTTGGAGCGGAGGTGGTCGAGCGGCATCCCGAGTTGTTTGGGCCGCACGCATTGCAGCGGCTGCGGATGGAGCAGATCCTGGCGCGGTTGGCGGAGCAGCGGTATCCGGGGCTGGAAACGGACAAGGCGCTGGGAAGGATGGGGCGGGAACAGCTTTGGAACGACGTCAGCGAAGAGCCGCTCGAGTACGCGGGGTTCGTGGCGACGAAGGTCGGACGGATCTGGTCGCACGGGCCGCGGGCAGTGATGCGGCAGCCCGGGTGGGAGCTGCTGCACTGGGCGCTCGTCGCCTTCGGACTGGCGGGGCTGATCGTGCTGGCGCTGCGGCGCCGCTGGGAGGCGCTGATGCTGGCGACGATCCTCGTCGCGATCACGGCGATCAGCGCGCTCTTGGTCGCCTCGCCCCGGCGCGTGCTCGTGATGATGTCGCTGGTCGCCGCACTCGCCGGCGTCGGCGTGGTCGAAGCGCAGGCTTGGGCGAAACGGCGCATCCGACATTGACCCCACTCCAGTGTGGTGAATGTCGGATGCGCGCCTCCGGATAGCCTGCCGCGATGGATTCGCTGAGGCGATGGGCCCACGGGCTCCCCGAGCGGCATGGGCGCAGGACGCTGATCCTGCTCGCGGCGATCCTGCTGCTCGGCTTCGGCCTGCGCGCCTACCGCGTGGTCGAGCCGCTGCCGACGCCCGGCGACGATGCCCACGCCTACTACGCGCTCTCCAAGTCGCTCTACACCGAAGGCAGCTTCGGCGGCCCGAGCTTCCACGACCCCAGCGACTGGTCCCCGGGCGCCCCCCTCCTCTACGCCGCCAGCTTCTACGCCACAGGAGCAGCTCGCGAAGGCACAGCCCGGATCGTCGAGCTCCTCCTTGGCCTCGCGACCATCGTCGCCGTCTACCTCCTAGGCCGCCGCATCGCCTGCCGCCCCGCAGGCCTCCTCGCCGCCTTCGCCGTAGCCGTCTACCCCCCCTTCATCCACTCCGTAGGCGCTCTCTACAGCGAGCCCCCAGCTATGTTCACGCTTCCGGCTGCGGTCCTGGCATTCCTCTGGGCATCCGACGGACTGACCAGCGCCTCCTCGCGCGGGTGGCGTGGGGCAGGGGGGTCGAGGACAGCCCGTGGACTGCCCGCAGGCCCCCCGGCCCCACGACAGGGCCCGCGCGCCGAGACCACGGCTGCCAGGTGGGTGGTGCCTGGGGTATTGTTAGGCCACACAGCCCA
>JASLIG010000077.1 GCA_030152805.1 Solirubrobacterales bacterium | reverse complement strand
CAGCTCGACCGAACGCCGCCTGGCGCTAGGTGGCTGGCTCGAGCGCTACAACTACCGCAGAAAGCACGGCTCCCTCGGCCATCGCCCGCCAGTTGCTCGTCTCAACGAGCTAATCGGGAACAACCTGGTTAGGAACTACATCTAGACGACGAACTTGCCGTCGACCTGGAAGTCCTCGCCGTCGACTTCGATCTTGCCGCCCTGGCGCAGGTCGCAGACGAGGTCGGTGTGGACGGCCGAGTCGTTGACGCCGCCGGACTCCGGATAGGCCTTGCCGACAGCCATGTGGACGGTGCCGCCGATCTTCTCGTCGAGCAGGACCTCGAGCGTGCCGCGGTCGATCGCGTAGTTGGTGCCGATGCCGAGCTCGCCGAGGCGGCGGGCACCCTCGTCGGTGTCGAGCAGCTTGACCAGGAACTCCTCGCCACGCTCGGCGCTGGCGTCGACGACCACGCCGGACTCGAAGCGCAGCCTGACGCCGGAGACCTCGCGCCCCCCGATCACGGCGGGCAGGTGGAAGGAGACTTCGCCCTCGACCGAGTCCTCGACCGGGCCGGTGAAGAACTCGCCATCGGGCATGTTGTGTTTGCCGGTGCAGGGGATGAACTTGCGGCCGGCGATGCCGAGCCTGATGTCGGTTCCCGGCGCCGTCACCCGCACCTCCTCGTGGCCCTCGATCCACTCCGCCAGTCGCACGGTCTCGGCCGAGGCGCGCTCCCAGGCGGTGAGCGGCTCGGCGTCGGTGGCGAGGCAGGCGCCGAAGTAGAAGTCCTCGTAGTCGCTGAGGCTCATCTCGGCCTCGGAGGCGTAAGCGTTGGTCGGGTAGAGCGTGTAGCACCAGCGGAACTCGCCGGCGGCGCTGCGCTCCATCATCCGCCCCAGCACCGGCCCGGTTGCCGCCTGGCGGCGGGTCTGGCGCTCGGGGGGAATCGCCGAGAGTTCGCGCGTGTTGGCGCTGGCGCCGATCCCGATCCGCACGTCGGCGTTGTCAACCGTCCACTCCATCAGGGGCGAGATCCAGTCAAGCTGCTCCTCCGAGGCGTGGGTGAAGTAGATCGCTGCCAGGCCGTCGAGGCCGACGTTGAGGATCGGGTGGGCGCCGACCTTCAGCACCTCCTCGTAGATAGCCCGCAGGAGCGGCTCGGCACCGACCTCGCCGTCGATCGAGACCACCTCCCCCGCTTTCACCTTGGTCGAGTAGCCGACCAGGATCTTCGCCAGGTTCTCCGCTCTGGGGTCCCTCACGTCTCCGCCTCCTCGCGCTCGCGCTGCGAGCTGGTTGTCATGGCCATGAAAAGCGCGTGCAGGCGGGAGTCGTCGGTCAGCTCCGGATGGAAGGCGCAGGCGAGCACGCGGCCCTCGCGGACCGCCACCGGATGACCGTCGTAGGAGGCCAGCACCTCGACACCGGGACCGCGGCGCTCGACCCAGGGGGCGCGGATGAAGACGGCGCGCAGCGGCTCGTCGCCAATCCCCTCGATCTCCAGATCGGCCTCGAAGCTCTGCAGCTGCCGGCCGAAGGCGTTGCGCGCCGCCGTCGCGTCGATCAGGCCGAGGTGAGCGGAGTCGCAGACGATCATCCCGGCGCAGGTGCCGAAGACGGTGCCGCCAGCGCTGTGAAGCGTGCGAATCGGCTCCTTCAGCCCTGCCGACTGGATCCCCATCGCAATGGTGGTGCTCTCGCCACCCGGGATCACCAGTCCATCCAGGCCCACCAGATCCGCCGGAAGCCTCACCCCGCGCGCATCGGCCCCAAGCTCGCGAAGCATCGCCATATGAGCTTCGAAGCCTCCCTGGATGGCGAGCACGCCGAGGCGCAGCTCAGGCACCACGGTCCTGGAGGAGCGCGTCGGCCGCCGCCAGCTCGGCGATCTCGAGTCCCGGCATCGCCCCGCCCAGCCCTATCGAAGCCGCCGCGACCCGCTCGGGGTCGTTGAAGTGCGTGGTCGCCTCGACGATCGCCTTGGCGCGGCGCTCGGGGTCGCCGCTCTTGAAGATGCCGGAGCCGACGAAGTTGCCCTCGGCGCCGAGCTGCATCATCAGCGCCGCGTCGGCAGGGGTGGCGATCCCGCCGGCGCAGAAGAGCGGCACCGGCAGGCGGCCGCGCTTGGCCACCTCGTGCACGACTTCCAGCGGCGCCTGGTGCTCCTTGGCGGCGCCGGCGAGCTCCTCGGGGCCGAGTTGGGCGAGCCGCTTGATCCCGGAGACGATCTCCCGCATATGACGGACCGCCTCGACCACGTTGCCGGTGCCGGCCTCGCCCTTGGAGCGAATCATCGCCGCCCCCTCGCCGACCCGCCGCAGCGCCTCGCCGAGGTTGGTGGCGCCGCAGACGAAGGGGACGTCGAAGGCAAGCTTGTCGATGTGGTTGCGCTCGTCGGCCGGGGTCAGCACCTCCGACTCGTCGATGTAGTCGACTTCGAGCGCCTGCAGGACCTGGGCCTCGGCGAAATGGCCGATCCGCGCCTTCGCCATTACCGGAATCGTCACCGCCTCTTGGATCCCCTTGATCATCGCCGGGTCCGACATCCGCGCCACGCCGCCGTCTCTGCGGATGTCCGCCGGCACACGCTCCAGCGCCATCACCGCGCAAGCACCCGCCTGCTCGGCGATCCGCGCCTGCTCGGGCGTGACCACGTCCATGATCACCCCGCCCTTGAGCATCTCCGCCAGGCCGGTCTTGACCCGAAATGTCGCTCGCTCGGTCATCGGACCCGCATATTACGGGGACGCGACCCGCGGGCCTCGACTGCGTGGCTACTTGAGCTTGTAAGCGCGGATGCGGTCTTTGTGCGTGTCTTCGTCACGCGCGTAGAGACCGTGCGCCAACGCCTGAACAAGAGCCATCAGAGCGGTATTGGATCGCGCGAATGAAGGGCTGTTCGAGGAGTAATAGAGCGTCAGCTCGGCGTGCTCGCCGACCTCGGACATCGAGGCGTCGGATACGGCCAGGGTGCGCGCGCCGCGGTGCAGGGAGAGCTTCATCGCGCGCAGCAACAGCGGGTGAGCGCGGCCTGAGGAGAGGACGATGACGAGCGTCTCGTCGTCGATCCGCCCCAGTCGCTGCAGCGACTCGCCGCCGGTCGAGGCGACGATCTCGGCGCGGATGTCGAGCAGGCTGAGCGTGTGCCGCAGGTAACTGGCGAAGAAGGCCATCTGGTCGACGCCGACGATCACCACGCGCTGGGCTTCGGCGAGTGCGGCGACGGCGCCGTCGACCTGCTCGCGGGTGAGCTTCTTGGCGGTTTCCTCGAGATTGGCGTAGTCGGCTCCCAGCGAACCCTCCAGCTCGGAGTGATCGAAGGAGAAGAGCGCGCCGGAGTTGGCCGAGCTGGCCGCGGCCGCGCCCGCCGTGCGGTACTCCTCGATCGCCGCCTGCTGAAGCTCGGGATAACCCTCGAAGCCGAGGGCCTGGGAGAAGCGCACCACCGTCGATGACGAGGTGCTCGCTCTCCTGGCCAGCTCCTCGGCGGTGAGGAAGGCTGCCTCGTCGAGGTGATCGACGATGTAGCGGGCGACGTCTTTCTGCGAGCGCGAGAACTCCTCGAAGCGCTCCTGGATGTACTCGGAAAGGCTCTTGAGCTGAGGGCTCGTGCCCGGCTTGGTCTTGGTCGCGGTCTTGGTCACGGCGTCCAATTCGTCGGACCCCCGGCTTTCCCTTCCCACCAGCGCCGACGGCGCTGGTTTCTGGTTGGATGGACACTGCGATGACGCTCGAAGAGGCGCTGCGCCTCACCAACCGCAACATGATCGTCTTCGACCTCTTCCTCGGCGGGGGCGCACTGCTCGCGCCCGCGACGACGTTGAAGGTGCTTGGCCACGAGCATCCCTCGCCCGACGCCGAGCACCTGTTCCGCCGCGCCGCGCCGATCTGGCTCACCTTCGCCGCCGCACACGCGCTTGCCGCCCGCCGGGGCGAGCAGCGCGACTGGTGGGCCCTGGCCTGGCTGCGCGGCACCGAGATCGCCACCGACGCCATCTGGGCCGAGTCCCCCGCTGTCAGCCGCCCAGGCGCAAAGCTCGGTCTCCGCCTCGCCGGCGTCGCCAATCTGGCAATGGCCGCGGGGTTCGCCTGGCTCTCGAGGAGGTAGCCGCCTTGGCGGACCTCGACGGGCTGCCCGACAAACGCTGGAGCCTGCGCGGCATCACCGAAGAGGGCGATGAGGCCTGGCTGATCCGCGGCATCTCGCGCAAGCTCTACCGCTGCCCGGCCTGTCACGGTGAGATCGAGATCGGCAGCGAGCACGTCGTCGTCCAGTACGTCTTCAGGCTCGGCGGGACCGAACATCACCATTGGCACCGGCGCTGCGCCGAAGAATTGCTGGTTGGAGAGCTCGGGGACGTGCGGCGCGTCTCAACATCTGAGTCAGCCCAGGCAAAGCTGGAGCAGCGCGGCCGCCGTCCCTCCGGCCGCCGTCGGCACCGCTGACGTGAGCCGCCGCGCCCAGCTCACCTCGATCTACGCGCGGATCGGCCGGACTTACTGGCATTGGGCGCCCTCGCTGCTGATCCTCGCCCTCGTCGTCTTCGTCCCGCTCGGGCTGGTCCACGCGCTGACGCTCGAGGCTGATCTCAGCTCGTTTGACTTCGGCAGCAGCCTGGTGTTGCTGGCGATCGTCGGCGCCGTGTTCGTGCTTGCGGTCACCGGCCTGGTCGGCGAGGTCTTCTATACCGGCGCGGTCTCCATCTTGCTCACCCATCCCCACAAAGGGCGGCCACCCTCGCTGCGCGAGATCGCCGGCATGATCAAGTACGGACCACTGATCGCGATCGACCTCCTCTACGGCCTGATGGTCGCGATCGGCCTCATCCTCTTCTTCTTCCCCGGCGTCTTCGTCTTCGTCTGGTTCGGCCTTTCGGCCCCGGTGGTCGAGATCGAGCACCGGGGCATTCGCGCCGCTTTCCGACGCAGCGTCGAGCTGGTGCGGCATAAATTCTGGATCGTCGCGCTCGTGCTGATCCCGATCGAGCTCCTCGGCGACGCGCTGACCAACCTCGCGACCGACGCGACCCACGGGATCTTCGGCAGCGAACTGATCTGCGAGTGGCTTGCCGACGTGCTCGCCAACGTCGCCTTCACCCCCTTCTATGCGGTCGCCGCGGTGCTGCTCACCGTCGACCGGATCCGTGAAAAGGGCGGCGGGGCCGAACTACACTCGAAGCCGTTGCCGTGATCGTCGCCTCGATCTTCACCGACTTCTGGGACAAACTCGCCAAGCACGACGAGCAGGGGCTATTCCTCGTCCTCGCCGGCTTCATCCTCTCCTTCGCCTTCATCCGCATGAGCACGCGGCTGATGCGCAGCCCCAAGGTGCCCTGGTGGCCGGGCAGCGTGGTCAGCGACAGCGGCGTCCACCTGCATCACCTGGTCTTCGGCATCGTCACGATGATGGCCGCCGGTGCGCTCGGCTTCCTCGCCTTCGGCAACAGCCCCTGGACCGAGATCTGCGCCTTCGCCTTCGGCATCGGCGCCGGCCTGACGATCGACGAGTTCGCCCTCTGGGTCTACCTCGACGACGTCTACTGGGCCGAGGAGGGGCGCAGCTCGATCGACGCCACGGTGATCGCTGCCGCCGGCATGGGGCTGATCCTGCTCGGCTTCACTCCGTTCAGCATCGAAACCGGCTCTGCCAGCGCCGTCATCGGCAGCATCCTCAGCGCCGTCTTCGTCTTCGGGCTCGTCGCCGTCTGCTTCGCCAAGGGACGGGTGCTGCACGGCACTGTCGGCTTCTTCGTATTCCCGATCGCGATCTACGGCGCCTCGCGGCTGGGCAAGCCGGGCTCGGCATGGGCCCGCAAGCGCTATCGCGAGCGCAACCCCGAGAAGCTGGCGAGGGCGGAAGCGCGCTTCCCACCCGACCGCCACACAGAGCGCTTCAAGAACGCCTTCCGCGACATCGTCGGCGGCAAGCCCAGCGAGGGCGTCGCCGCCGTCCAGCAGGAGGCGGCCGCGGCGACCCGCGAGGCGGCCGAAGAAATGCGCCAGCGGGCCGAACGCGTGGTGCACCTCGCCGATCGCGACGACGACTGAGGCGCATCCGACTTCGACCCCATTGGGGTGGGGTCGAAGTCGGATGCGTTGTTCGGGGTCGGTCCCTACTCCCCAATCGCCTTGATCACCAGGCGCTTCGGACGGCCTCCGTCGAACTCGCAGTAGAAGACCTGCTGCCAGGGACCGAGATCGAGGCGGCCGCCGGTGACGGGGACGATCGCCTGGTGGTGCACCAGCAGGTTCTTCAGGTGCGCGTCGCCGTTGTCCTCGCCGCCGCCGTGGTGGCGGTAGTCGCCCGGGTCGGGCAGCAGGTCGGAGGCGACGTCGTTTGCGGCCGGCTTCCAGCTGGGCGGCGCCACCTTGTCGAGCCACTCGAGCACGTCCTCGTGCAGGCCGGGCTCGTCGTCGTTGACCCAGACCCCGGCGGTTATGTGCATCGCCGAGACCAGCACCATGCCCTCCTCGATCCCGGCCTCGTCGACCGACGCCTGCACTTCCTCGGTGATGCGGATCAGTTCGCGCCGCTCGGGGGTGTTGAAGGTCATGTAGGCCGTATGCGACTTCATTGACTCCTCCTCAGCTGCGGTTGGTGCTGCATTGATCGAGGCCGATCTCGCGAGCCAGTTCGTAGCGTTCGAGGGCCTCGGCGTCGCGGCGATCGCGGGCGGCGACGTAGGCGTTGGCGTCTTCGGCCTGGGCCGCTTTCAGGGCCTGCCGGTCGTACCGCATGACTCGTTCCTGGGCTTTCACGTACTTGCGAAACTCCGGTTCGAGCGCGGGCGGAGCGTCAAGGCGGCGGAGACCGTTGACACCTCGCTGCGAGATGCCCGCGAGTGTGGCGGCATAGGCCACTTCCGGGACTTCTTCGAGTTCGGGCGAGCGCACGCTCGTGTACGTGCTCTTGCTGTCTTCGCAGATCGCGTCGGCTTTCGCGATCAGCTCGGATTTGGTCAGCGGCTTCGGTTTGGGCTTTGCCTTCGGCTTGGACGGCGCGCCGGGGGTCGAGCTGGCCTCCTCGAGGGCACCGTGGCTCGAGTCGCCGCCGCCGCTGACGATGGCGAGCGCCGCCGCCGCTGCCACGAGGAGCGCCGCGGCGCCGCCTACGATGGCCCAGCGCCGCTTGCGGCCGGCCCTCTCGGTCGGGGTCGGTGAGGCCGCGCCCTGTGACGCCTCACCGGTGAGCCGGCGGGTGGGCTCCGTCGCCGGTGTCGTCGTGCGCTCGCCCACGGGGGACACCGTCTCCGCCGTCTGCGTCGCGGCGGCGCCGGTTGCAACCGTGCGCTCGGGAACTTGAGGGCGTTCTCCCGTCAGGGCCGCCTGAGCCGCCCGCCCGAGGTCGCCCGCCGAGGGATAGCGATCGTCGGGGTCCTTCGACATCGCCCGGATCACCACGTCGTCGAGCGCCATCGATACCTCGGGTACGTAGAGCGAGGGAGCCGGCGGCGGGTCGTGGAGGTGGGCATAGAGACGCGCCGCCTCGCCCTCCTTGGGGAAGGGCACCTCGCCGGTGAGCAGCTTGAACAGCAGGCAACCGAGGGCGTAGACATCGGTGCGGGCGTCGATCGCGCCGCCGGAAATCTGCTCGGGAGCGACGTAGTCGAGCGTGCCGACGAAGCGACCGGTCTGGGTCAGGCCCGACTCGGTGGCGACGTTGCGGGCGACGCCGAAGTCGGTGATGTAGGCGTGTTCGGCGCCATCGCCGCCGCTGAGCAGGACGTTGGCCGGCTTGACGTCGCGGTGGACGAGGCCGGCGGCGTGGATCGCGTCGAGCCCGTTGCCGATCTGGGCGATCAGTTCCGCCGCGACCGGCGGCGTGAGCCTTCCCTCCCGGGCGAGGCGCCTGGCGAGGTCGGCGCCCGGCACGAAGCGCATCGCGATGTAGGGCACGCCGCCCTCTTCGCCGGCAGCGTAGATCGGCACCACGTTGGGGTGCTCGATCGAGGCGGCGATCTTCGACTCTTCGGCGAAGCGCTTGGTGAAGACCTCGTCTGCGGCCGCCTCGGGGGCAATTAGCTTGAGCGCCACGCGGCGCTCGAGTCCCGGCTCCACCGCCAGGTAGAGCACGCCCATTCCGCCCCGGCCGAGGCGCTGCTCGACCCGGTAGCCGGCGAACTCGTCGCCGTCGGAAAGCTCGATCCCGTGAGCCGACCCGGACATTGCCGAACCCTAGCCCGCGCGTCAGTTAACCGGACGCCAACCCGGCCGGACCTAGACTTTGAGATGACATGCGCCGTCTTGCCCTCATAGCGTTGCTGGCCGTCTGCATTCCGGTGGCCGGGGCCGCGGCGCGCCAGTTCGTCCAGGAGGGCACCCTGCGGGTTGCCTTCGAAGCCCGCCTGCTGCCCCATGCGCTGCCGCGCGAACGGGCGGCGCCGGTCACGGTGCGCCTCGACGGCTCGGTGCGCACCACCGACGGCAGCCGGCCGCCGCAGCTACGCGAGATGTCGATCGCGATGAACCGGGCCGGCCTCGTCTCCGTCGCCGGGCTGCCCAGGTGCACCGCGCCGCAGCTGCAGCAGACCAGCACAGAAGCGGCGCTGGCGCAGTGCCGGGGCGCCCTGGTCGGTCGCGGGCATTTCGCCGCTAACGTCGACTTCCCGGGCGCGACCACGTTTCCCGCCAGCGGCACCGTGCTCATCTTCAACAGCTCGACGCCGGAGCGGATGAGCCTGCTGCTCCATCTCTATGGCTCCAGCCCGGTGCGAGCGGCGTTCGTGCTCCCCTTCAGGATCTCCCGCAACGAGAAGGGCGCCTACGGCACCGTCTTTTCAACGCACCTCCCTCAGCTCGCTTCGGATTTGGGATACGTCACGGACATCGACCTGACGATCGGCCGCAAGTACCGTTATGAAGGGCGGCGGCGCAGCTTCATCAGCGCCAGCTGCGCCGCCCCTGCAGGTTTCCCGGGCGCCATCTACCAGCTCGCCAAGGCGACCTTCACCTTCGCCGGCGGCACACGGCTCGTCAGCCGCCTGCCCAGCGATTGCAAGGTCCGCTGAGCGACGCTTATTCGCCGTACTTTTCAACCTGCTTTTCGGTTTCCTTGATCGCGCTTTCAGCTTTTTCCTGGCCCTTTTCTACGCCTTCTTCGGCTTCCTTCTGGGCTTTTTCGATCGTCTTGTTGACCTGGCCCTTGCCATTTTCGACGCCCTGCTTGGCATCTTCTTTGGCTTCGTTGAAGCCCTTCTTCACTTCTTCTTTGGCCTTTTCGATGCCCTTCTTCGCTTCTTCGCCGCCCTGTTCGATGCGCTTCTGAGCTTCGGAGGAGATGCTGTCGCTGTCGCTGCTGCCGCCGCAGCCAGCCGCCAGCACACCCGCGATCCCCATCGCCGCCAGCAACGGCAGCAAGCGGGCGATTCGCGCTCTCCTCCGGCTCGAGCTCTCTCCTGACACTTCCACTCCTCTCAGTCGCAGGGAATTGAGGCGATCTTCGCACTAACCACGGCGTTCGGCGAGCGACTAGGTTGCCGCTGTGATTCGACGGCTTGCGCGCACGGGGCTCTGGGTCAGCGGCGTGGCCGCGCTGCTCGGCGTGCTCGATCTACTCGGCGTACCGGCGTTCGAGTGGATCGGCGATCTCTTCGATCGCGTCAGCGAGGTCCCGGCCTGGGCCGTCGCCGGCGGCGTCCTGCTCGAGACGGCCCAGACCAGCCTGGCGGCGCTCGCCTGGTACGGCATCCTCGGCGCGGCCCTCCCCCGCGCTGCTCTGCCGTTCCGCCTCGTCCTCGCCTCCTACGCCGTGGCGGTCGCCCTCAACGGCTTCCTGCCCGCCAACATCGGCACCTTCGTGATGCTGGCGATGTTCACAACGCTGATCGCCGGCGCCACCTTTCCGCTCGTCTTCTCGGGCCTGATCGTCGAGAAGATTCCCTTCACGGTCTTCAACGTCGCGCTCTACCTCTACCTATTCCTCACCGTCAGCGGCTCCTTCTCGATCAAGCTCGGCTTCCTCGCCGACCACACGGGCCTGGTGATCGCGCTCCTCACCGGCGCGATCGTCCTCCTCATCCTCCTTGCCAGGATCTTCTGGGAGCGGTTGGCGAAACTGCGCCAGCAGCTGCTCAGCGGCGGCGCGATCCTGCGCGAGCCGCGCCGGGCTGCGACTCGCCTCTTCCTGCCCGTGCTCGGCAGCTACGCCGCGCGACTCGCGATCGTCGCCGTCTTCCTCGGCGCCTACTCGATTCCGGTCACCTTCCAGAACGTCGCAACCGTCACTGCCTCCAACTCGGTCTCCAACAGCGTCTCGGCCACACCGGGCGGCGTCGGAGTCACGCAGGCGATGAACTCGGCTGCCCTCGCCGGATCGACCTCGGCCAAGACCGCCACCGCCTACTCGATCGGCCAGCAGCTGATCATCTCGGCCTGGGACGTCATCTTCGCCGTCCTGCTCGTCTGCTGGGTATTCGGCTGGTCCGGCGGCAAGCAGCTGGTCGAGTCCTCCTACGCGGAGGCGAAGGAGAAGAGCCGCGAGCTGCGCGCGAAGAAAGGCGCGCCAAGCGGCAGCGGGACTTGAAACTGGCTGACCAGCCAGTAGGATCGGCCACCCACGGTGGAGCCACCAGAGCAAATCACTTCTGAGGAGACGAGCCTCGACGAGCTGCTCGTCACCGAGCGCGAGCTCTGGGCCGATGGTCCGCCCCACGAGGTCTTCAAACGGCTGCGCGGCGAGTGTCCCGTGCACTGGACTGCGCGGATCAGCGAGTTCCCCCAATCTCCCGGCTACTGGTCGGTGACGGCAGCGGACGACGTGCACGCGGTGAGCCGCGACTGGGAGACCTACTCCTCAGAACTCGGCGGAATCACGCTCGTCACAGAGGTCTTCCCGATCGAGCTCTCGCGGGCGATGTTCATCGGCATGGACCCCCCCAAGCACGATCGCATCAAGGCGCTCTTCCAGGCCGGCTTTACGCCGAAGCGGATCGCGGCGCACGAAGGTGAGATCCGCAAGATCGTCACCCGTGTGCTCGACCGACTCGATGGGCGCGAGGAATGCGACCTCGTCACCGACGTCGCCCAGCCCGCGGTGGCGCGCGTGATCGGCAGCTTCATGGGGATCCCGGAGGAGGACGATGCGGCCTGGGCCGAGCTGATGAACTCGACCCTCGGCGCCGGCGACCCCGACCTCAACCCCGAGGGCGTCGACCCCGCCGGTCTCGAAGCCGCGATCCAGAAGAACGTGGCGGAGATCTTCGCCCGCTGCAACGAGATGATCGCTGCCCGGCGCGAGAACCCCACCGACGACCTGACCAGCCTCCTCGTCCACGCCGAGGTCGACGGCGAGAGGCTCGCCGAGCACGAGATCGTGATGGGTTTCTTTCTCCTCGTCGCCGCCGGCAATGACAGCACCAAGGCGACCTACTGCAGCGGCATGCGGGCGCTGATCGAGCACCCCGACCAGCGCCAGCTCCTGCTCGACGATCCCTCGCTGATCCCCGGTGCGGTCGAGGAGTCGCTGCGCATGTACCCCGCCTTTGCCCACTTCCGCCGCACAGCCACCCGTAACGCCGAGCTGAACGGCCAGGAAATCAAAGAGGGCGACAAGGTGGTCATGTGGTACGCCTCCTCCAACCGTGACGAGAGCCACTACGAGGACGCCGACCGCTTCGACGTCCTCCGCAACCCCGAGCACCAGGCCTTCGGCGCCGGCGGCCGCCACTTCTGCCTCGGCACCGCCCTGGCCCGCCTCGAGCTGAAGATCCTCTTCGAGGAGACCCTCGCTCGCTACCCGAACATGCAGCTGGCCGGCCGCCCCAAATTCACCGAGTCCGCCTTCCTCAATCAGCTGAAGGCGCTGCCGGTGCGGCTGGCATAGAACGGCGGCGACTCAGAGGCCGAGACCGCCCACCCCCCGCTCGCCCCAACCGAGGTGGTGAGCCAGCTCGTGCCGCAGGGTCTGTTCGACCTGGCGAGCCAGCAGCGCCCGGTCGTGCCCGAAATCCCGTTCCAGCGTGTCTTGATAGATGACGATCCGATCCTCGTATCGTTCCCTCGCCACGCCGTCGCCGTAGTACTGACCATAGGCATGCTCCTTCGCCCCAAGGTCCGAGACAACTACGGCCACCGTCTCCAACACCCGCTGAAACTCCTGCGGCAATGCATCGATCGCATCGGCGACCAGCGACTCGAACTCCTCGGGCTTGGCCGGCTCGGGCATGTCACAACATTAGAGCCGAGCCTACGCGGTCGGATACGCCGACTCACCTCGGCGCGGACGACTTGATACGGGCGTGGACCAAGTCTGCCAGGGTCTGACCTCACCCGCCCTTATTGGCTCGCACGCCGGTGCGAATAGACTCGCAGGGCGATGCCATCGCGAGGAATCCATCACGTCGACTTGGCCGTCGCCGACGTTGAGCGGTCCCTCGCCTTCTATCTCGATCTCCTCGGCCCACTCGGCTGGGAAGAGAGTGTGCGGTATCCGAGCTATAGGGGAACCGAGGAGGTGGTGTACCTCAAGGACGCGGCGGCAGGGTCCCGAGAGCCCGGGACGGACTCCTCGATGCTTGGGATCCGCCCGGCGGATGGCGGCGCACATCGCTACTACGGGGTTGGAATTGAGCACCTCGCCTTCGTGGTCGATCGACGTGAGGAGGTAGACGAGGCGCACGCACGCTGTCTCGCGAGCGGCGCAAACGTTCACTTCCCACCGGAGGAGGACAGCGACGAGCCCGGCTACTACGCGCTCTTCGTCTTCGACCCCGACGGGATCCGAGTCGAGGTTTTCTGCTGGCCCCGCTGAAAGCGGCCAGTCGATGGCACCTCTTCACGGGGCGGGAAGGACTCGAACCTTCGACCGACGGATTATGAGTCGGGCTGGAAGCTGTCCGTAGCGGAGATTCGTGCCTGAAGGGGTGCACTCCGAGGAGTTCGGTGGAGTCGGGGACAAATTTCGGGACTAAGTTTTGCTGTTCGTCGGCCATCTCCCTTGATGCTTCTTGCCTGGGAATTGAAGAAGACGCAGCGTCAAAGCGATTCGTGGATCGTGACCGCCTGGCAAAGCAAAAATACTCATATGGGAGAACGGGCCTTCTTTCAAATCGCAGTAGCGCTGATACCGCTGCTGACTTTGGCGGCTCCGTCGACCGCCTCATTGTCGTCACGATGATCCTCGTCGGTGCATGGTTGCAATTGTTGTTCGAGCCGCAGCTCCCCGGGTGGCTCGAATCCTCGAATTTTCGGCGGGAGCCAAGCATCCGCAGAGGCAAAGATGGGCACTAGCCCTCATCGCGATCCTGGCTATTGGCTAATCGAAAGAGGGCGCTATGCAGAGCAAGCGACAATGCCATCGCGAAAGCCCTCGGCTGGTGTCCACAGAAACGCTGTCTTACCGCAGTTGGCGCCGCATGCTTCGGCGACTGCTATCCCTACGAAAGGGGCGCTTTCGTTCGGGCCAAAGGAGGAAAACGCTGAACACGACCAGGCCGCCAACGATGAAGACATAGGCGCCGCCAGCGCCCGTCCCCGTCAAGGCCGTGAGTGCGATTGCACTCACGGCCACAAGGACAGAGCCGACTAGAAGACCGGTTGTCGAAGTGCGGTGCATTGTCTTCATAGTACCTGCCCCACCAGCGCAGCCGCATAAAAGAATGTGCCCACGGCAAATCCAATGCTGACACCACGGCGAGCCCATGCGTCGAGCTCTGCCGCAGACAGGCGCAGCATTGTTCCGATGACGAGCATGACGACGCCTCCAGCTCCAGCCACGCTGAAGATGAAGTCCACGCCGATTGTGTCGGGGATCGGGTCTTCGACGCGCGGAAGCAGGAGGATAAGCGGCGTACCAGCCATCGGGCACGACGCTAGGTGGATCGAGCGCACCTATGACGCGCAGAGTCACGCGGTTGTCGCGCAACTTTGCGGCGGACGAGTCAATTCATGGGGCGGGAAGGACTCGAACCTTCGACCGACGGATTATGAGTCCGCTGCTCTGACCAACTGAGCTACCGCCCCGTTGGCTGGGGAGCGTAGCGCTAGGCGGAGAAGAGCTGCGCTAGGGAGCGGCCCACGTCGGGGGGCTCTTCCTCGCCCTTGGCGGCCGCTGCGGCGCCCTCGGCGATGGCTTTGGCGGCGTCGGCGACTTGGTGGGTGCGGCCGCCGCGGATCGAGCCGGTTTTCTTCGCTTCGGCCAGGTCGGATTCCATCAGGCCGGCGAGCTCGGCGAGGCGGCGCAGGCCGATGACGGCGGCAGCACCCTTGAGCGCGTGCGCCTCGATTCGCATCGTCTCGAAGTCGGTGGTCTCGGTGGCCAGGCCAGCGGCGATCACGTCGCAGCGGCGTTTGGCCTCCTCCGCGAAGGAGGCCAGCAACTCGCCGTCGGTGCTCGTGGTCTTCTCACTCATTCTCCGCTCAGTCCCTTCACGACGCGGGTAAGTTCCTCGACGCCGAAGGCGCCCTCGATCTCAGCCTTGATCCTTCCATCTCGGCCGATCGCAAACAACCACGGCTCGCTCGGCAGGTGGAAGGCGCTGACCTGCGGCCGCACTCCCTTGTTCGGATCGTTGTCCTTATAGATCTCCATGTGGATGAAGGCGGCATCGTCGCCGTGGAGCTGCTTGACCTGCTCGGCGACGTCGACGACCGGCCCGCAGACGCGACTCTGGCAGAACTGCGGCGTGGCGAAAAGGAGCACGATCGGTTCGACGCCGTAGGCGTCCGCGTAGTCGACCTTGTTCTGCGTGTCGGGCGGGATGCGGGTGGTGATCTTCGCCAGGTCGCCGCCGACGTCGGCTGGCGTAGGCGTGTGGATCAACGGCCCCTTCTGGCCCACCCGCGGCACCTTGGCATAGGCGCCGACGACCGCGCTCGGCAGCAGCCCCGCGCTCAATTCGCCGTCTTTCCTGATCAGGGCGGCAATCCGCCACTCGCCGGTGCTGGGGAAGTCGACCTTGGTCGCGTAGACGACGCTGGCCGCATCAGGGTCGCTGGTCGTCGTCTGAGCACGGAAAGCGGGTTGGGTCAGCAGCGATTCGACGTAGGCCGGGAAGGGACCGACGGCGGGCTCGTCCAGCGCTCTTTCTTCGGCCTTTTTGCCACTGGCCGAGCCGGCGGCGCCGAATTTGTCGCCCTGCGCCTGCGGCGCTTTGCCGGGGACCTTGGCGAAGTAGAGCGCGACGTCCGCGTCGGCGACCTGGGTGCGGTCGCGTTCGAAGACGCCGAATGGATAGCGGTTCTCGCCGGTGTAGAAGACCAGGGCCGCTGGCGATACCACCAGGTCGGAGGGACTGTCGGCGGCTTCCAGCACCTCGCGCAGCGTCTTTCCGTTGGCGCTCGGGAAATCGCCCTTCGGCGGCGCCGGCCGACTTTCCGCAGTGGTCGAAGAGGAGCTAGTGGTGCTGTCGGACCCTCCTCCGCAACCCACCGCGAGCGCCATCGCAAACAGGCAGGCGACGGCAGCGAGGGCTCGGCGAGGGCGCATCGGCGGCATGTTATTCACGCCGAACCCGCCGCTGCAGCGCCGCCGGAGCCCATCTCGCAGACGGGAGATAGGGTCCGAGGTAATACGAGAGCGGAAGGAGAGGGTCTTGGCAGAGCGAGCGGCATTGATTACGGGAGCGTCGAGTGGGATCGGACTGGCGATCGCGCGGGCTCTCGGCGAGGAGGGTTACGCGCTCA
The DNA here is from genome assembly GCA_030152805.1 of Solirubrobacterales bacterium. GTDB lineage: Bacteria > Actinomycetota > Thermoleophilia > Solirubrobacterales > 70-9 > VRUE01. The sequence goes on along the minus strand of JASLIG010000077.1, from coordinate 5,659 downwards.
CCGTCTCTGCGCGGCGCCCCGAGAAGCTGGAGAGCGCCGGCGAGGGCCTGCGCGCCGACGGCCTCGAGGTGCAGAGCGTCGCCGCCAACATGACCGACGAGGACGACGTCGTCGGGGTCTTCGCCAAGCACCGTGAGACTTACGGCCGCCTCGACGTGCTGGTCAATAACGCCGGCGTCGGCATCGGCGCACCGATGGAAGAGATCCAGACCAAGCACCTCGACATGCAGCTCGGCGTCAACCTGCGGGCGCTGATCATCGGCACCCGCGAGGGCCTGCCGATGCTGAAGGCCGCCGGGGGTGAGCACGGCAAGGCTCTGATCGTGAATACCGCCTCGATCGCCGGCAAGGGAGGCCAGGCCTGGCTCTCGATCTACGCCGCGACCAAGGCCGCGGTGATCAACTTCACCCAGTCGACCCACCGCGAGGTCGGCAGCGTCGGCATCCAGTGCACCGCGCTGGCCCCCGGCTTCGTCGACACGCCGATGACCGAGTTCGCCAAGGGGCGGGTCCCCGGTGAGGAAATGATCCGCCCCGAGGACCTTGGCGAGGCGGTCCGCTTCTTGCTGCGCGTCTCGCGCAACTGCCACATTCCCGAGATTGTCTTCACCCGCCCGGGCGAGGGACTCGACACTCCCTAGGACCCGGTGAGCGGAAGCGACGAGAGCCTTCGCTTCCTCGTCGCGGCATTCGGCGACGCGGGGCACGTCTTCCCGGCGATCGCGCTGGGGCGGGCGCTGCGCGCGCGCGGGCACGAGGTCGTGATCGAGACCTGGGAGGAGCGGCGTGCCGCGGTCGAGGGGGCCGGCCTTGGCTTCGCCGCCGCCGAGGAATATCGGATGTTCCCCCCTCCCGACCCCAACTCGGCGGAGGGCGCGCACGCGGCCGAGGCGGCGCGGGCGCTGCTGCCTCTGCTCGAGGAGTTGAGGCCGCACGCCGTGGTCAGCGACATCCTCACCCTGGCGCCCTCGCTGGCGGCCGAGAAGGCGGGTATTCCGCTGGCGACACTGATCCCCCACATCTATCCCGTCGTCGAGCCCGGCCTGCCCTTCTTCGCCGTGGGACTGAGGCCGCCGCGCACGCCGATCGGGCGGGCGGTCTGGCGGGCGGGTCAGCACGCCCTGAACATCGGGCTCGAGCAGGGTCGCCGCGATCTGAACATCCAGCGCGCTCGTCTCGATCTGCCTCCGATAGATCGCTTCCACGGCGGCATCAGCACCGAACTCGCTCTCGTCGGAACCTTTCCCCAGCTCGAGTACCCACGGCGCTGGCCTGCTGGAGTCGAGGTGACCGGCCCGATGACCTTCGAGATCTCACACCCGGACATCGAGCTGCCACCCGGCGATGCGCCGCTGGTCCTGGTCGCGCCGAGCACGGCGCACGATTCCGACAACCATCTGGTGCGCACGGCGCTGGCCGCGCTCGCCGACGAGCCGGTTCGCGTGGTCGCGACCACCAATCGCGTCGCGCCCCAGACCCCGATCGAGGTGCCGCCCAACGCGATCCTCGTCGATTGGCTCAGCTACAGCCAGCTGATGCCAGCCGCCTCACTTGTCATCTCACACGGCGGGCACGGTACCGCCGCCCGCGCCCTGGCCGCCGGTACACCGCTGCTGATCTGCCCGATCATCGGCGACATGAGCGAGACCGCGATGCGGGTCGCCTGGGCCGGGTGCGGGCTCTCGCTGCCCTGGCGCCTCTCCCGGCCCGGCCCACTGCGCTGGGCGGTGCGCCGGCTGCTGGAGGACAGGTCTTTCGAGCGGTGCGCCGAGGCACTGGCGGCATGGGCCGAGAGCAACGACGGTTCGGGGCGCGGCGCGGAGCTGGTCGAGCAACTGGCATTGGACCGCCGACGCTCAGAACCCCAAGCCGCGGCCTGAAACGCCCGGCGGCAAACCGTCCTTGAAAGCTCCGGGGGTGGGACTCGAACCCACAACCTCTCGGTTAACAGCCGAGCGCATCTGCCAAATTGAGCTACCCCGGACCGATTTGCGCTACCAAGGATTACCCGGCAGCCGGATAACTTTACCGCGCTTCGACAGGCACCTCCTTGACACCGGCCTCAACGAGGGCGTGGCAGTTCGCGCACAGCAGCACGCACTTCCGAGCCTCCGTACGCATGCGAGCGATGCCCCTGGTGATGCCACGCTGACTCAGCTGAAAGGCCTTCGTCGACGGATCTCGATGGTGAAACTGAAGGGGCGATTGGTGCTCGTTGAATCCGCAGATGCGGCAACATCCGCCGGCATCTTCGACGAGCTGGCGCTTGACCGCTCGCCGTCGCTCTGAAACCGCCTCGATGCTGCACCGGAGACAGCGAAACCCACCATCGGGCCGCTGAAAGAAGGTGGTGCGGCCATGAACCGCACAGCGCAGAGACGCCTTCCGAAGCCCAGCCGCTTTTGCGGCGTCCCCTTCCCTGCGACGAATGGATCGCTCCGTTGCGAGACCGAATCGCTTGAGCCAATAGCGAAGGGTCGAGTAGCTCAGGCCGAGCTCCTTCGCGATCCGCCGGATCGGGAGGCCTTGCGCTACCAACTCACGCAATCGCTGCCCGTCGATTGATCCTTTGGGAGCGTGACGCTCGGCATGTGCCGCCTTCAGGCCATGCTTCTTCAGCCAGTAGCTGACTGTCGAAGGGTGTTTGCCGACGAGTTCGCCGATCGTGTCGAGTGACATCTCCGTTGCCAGGCAATCCTCCAGAAACCCCTTGTCCATGCCGGGCATGATGCTGATTGGCGCGGACGGTAAACGAAGCGTTTTGTCTACTTGATCAGTTGCCTACGCGCTCGGTGTGGGCTATGCGTTCGACCAGAGCGGCGCGCTCGCGGCTGAGGGCGGCGCGGCGCTCGTAGTCGTCGCGCTCGCCAGCGGAGGCTATCTCCGTCTCGATGCGGCGCTGCTCGAGCAGCAGGTAGTTGAGCTCCATTGCCTCCGAGGAGGCCGGCTCGTCGTGGGCGGTGATGACGAGTTCGGTGATCAAGCCGGCCAGCTCGGCGTCCTCGCGGGGCAGGTCCGACGCCGGGTCGCTGGGGTGCTCGCGCAGCCAGCTCGCGGCACGGGAGCCCAGCGGCGAGAGATGCTCCTCGGTGAGGCGGCCGAGGTAATCCCTGGCCTCGTCGGGCAGGGCGATGCACATCGCCAGCAGCGCCCGCTCGCGCCGCTCGCGCGAGGTCAGCTCGCCGCTTCGCTGCGGCGCCTGCCCGGGCGCGACCGGTGCCGCGACATCCGCCGTCGCCCCCCCGCTGAGCGGCTGCGCCGCGACCACGCGGCCCATCACCATCGCCGGCTCCAGGTCGAGCCGCTCGGCCACGCGGCGCACCAGATCGTCGCGGCTGATGCTCTCCCCCAGGCTGGCCAGGATCGGCGCCACCTCGCCGAGCGCGCGATCCCGCTCGGCCGGTGAGGAGACGTCGGTGCGATCGAGCACGAGGCCGACCTGGAACTCGGTCAGCTCGACCGCGCCCTCCAGCAGGGCCCGAAAGCGCTCCGCCCCGCTCTCCGTCGCCATCATCTCGGCCGGATCCTCGCCGGCCGGCATCGCCGCAACACGCAAACGCATCTTGCGCCCCGCGGCGACCCGCTGCGCGCGCAGCATCGCCTCCTGCCCGGCCGCATCGGCGTCCAGCGCCAACACCACCTCGTCGACCATGCCCGATAGCGAGGCGACCTGTTCGTCGGTGATCGCGGTCCCCATCACGCCCACTGCCTCCTCGATCCCGCCCTGGTGCAGGGCGAGCACGTCGGTGTAGCCCTCGACCACCACCGCCCGCCCCTCCCGCGCGATTGCGCCCTTGGCGAGGTCGATGCCGTAGAGCATGCGGCTCTTGTGGAAGAAGTCGGTCTCGGCCGTGTTGACGTACTTGGCGCCCTGGTCGGAACGCATCGCCCGGCCGCCGAAGCCGAGCGTGCGGCCGCGGCGGTCGCGGATCGGGAACATGATTCGCGAGCGGAAGCGGTCGTACTCGCCGCCGCCCCGTCCCCGCTGCACCAGCCCCACCCCACGCAGCTCCTCGACCTTGAAGCCGGCCCGCTGGCCGCGCAGCAGCACTTTGTCCCAGGCGCTCGGCGCGTAACCGACCGCGAACGCTTTCAGCACCTCCTCGCCGAGTCCGCGCTGGGCCAGGTACTCGCGAGCCTTCGCCGCCTCCTCGGATTCCCAAAGATAGGTGGCATAGAAGCCAGCGGTGCGGTCGAGCAGCTCGCCAAGCCGCCGCCGCTGCTGGCGCTTCGCCTCCGCCTGCGGGTCCTCGCGCTCGCGCTCGAGCTCCACCCCGTAGCGGTCGGCGAGCAGCTCAACCGCCTCGGCGAAGCCCAGCCCCTCCTTCTCCTCGATGAACTTGATCGTGTCGCCGCCGACCCCGCAGCCGAAGCAGTGGTAGAGCTTTTCCTGGGCATCGACCGAGAACGAGGGCGTTCGCTCCTCGTGGAAGGGGCAGAGACCGACCCAGCGCGAGCCCTGGCGGCGCAGGTCGGTGTGGGCCGAGATCACCTCGACGATGTCGGCGGCCTGCTTGACCCGCTCCAGGCTCTCGCTCGAGATCAGTGCCACAGCGATTCCTCGGGAATCGTCAGCTCGGCGTACTTGGCGATGCAATAGCGGTCGGTCATCCCGGCCAGGTAGTCGGCGACGCGCTGAACGGGGTCGGCGCGGGGATCGAGCTCGGGGACCTCGTCCGGGTGCTCCATGTAGTGGTCGAAGAGGGCGCGCATCGCCCGCTTCACGCGCTCATGCTCGCCGCGCGCCATTGGTCCCAGGTAGACCCGGTCGAACATGAACTTGCGCAGGCGGAGCATTGCGCCGCCGATCTCCTCGCTCTGGGCGATGTCGCCCTCGGCCTGCGAACAGGCGACGATGTCACGCACCAGGGTGTCGATCCGCGCCGAGCCGGTCTCGCCGAGCAGCTCGATCTCGGCCGACGGCAGGTCGTCGGGGCGCAGCACGCCCGCCCGCAGCGCGTCGTCGATGTCGTGGTTGATGTAGGCGACGCGGTCGACCAACTTGACGATCCGCCCCTCCAGCGTCACCGGCTTGCGCGAGCCGGTGTGGTTGAGGATGCCGTCGCGCACCTGCTCGGTCAGGTTGAGGCCGCGTCCGTCGCGCTCCAGAACCTCGACCACGCGCAGCGAGTGCTCGTTGTGCTTGAAGCGCGTGTCGCAGCGCTCGCGCAGAGCCGCGTCGAGTGCCTCCTCCCCGGCATGGCCGAAGGGCGGGTGGCCGAGATCGTGGCCGAGTCCGATCGCCTCGGTCAGGTCCTCGTTGAGGCCGAGCGCCCGGGCCACCGTGCGGGCTATCCCACAGGCCTCGAGCGTGTGCGTGAGGCGGGTGCGGTAGTGGTCGCCCTCGGGAGCGACGAAAACCTGGGTCTTGTGCTTGAGCCGCCTGAAGGCCTTGCTGTGGACGATGCGGTCGCGATCGCGCTGGAAGGGGGTGCGCAGCGGGCTGTCGGCCTCCTCGGCCTGGCGCTGCGCCGGATAGGAACGGGTGGCCGCCTCGACGAGGAACTCCTCCTCCCAGGCGGAGATGCGCTCCTGGAAGCTGGCAGTTACGGGCACCTGTCGATCATAAGGAGATGGGGAGGGGCTCGGCGGAGCAACAGCGGGGAGGCTCCGCCGAGCCCCTCCCCCTCTCCTTATGATCGACAGGTGCCCGTAACTG
>JASLIG010000074.1 GCA_030152805.1 Solirubrobacterales bacterium | reverse complement strand
CTGCGCCACCTGGTCCAGTCCGGCGCCCGCCCCCGCGCCGCCGCCAGCGTCGTCGCGGCTCTCACCGGCACCCGGGCCAACGACCTCTACCGGGCGCTCACAGGCCGCGAGCCGCGCAGATAGCCTCAGTCACTCGCACGTGAGCTACTACGTCACCACTCCGATCTACTACGTCAACGCCGAGCCGCACCTCGGCCACGCGTATTCGACGCTGGCTGCCGACGTGCTCGCCCGCCACATGCGCCAGCGCGGCGAGGACGTCTTCTTCCTCACCGGCACCGACGAGCACGGCGAGCCGATCGAGACGGCGGCGGAGCGGGAGGGGATCTCGCCCCAGGAGCTGGCCGATCGCAACGCGGAGAAGTTCGAAGCGCTGATGCCGATCATCGACGCCTCGAACGACTTCTTCATCCGCACCTCCGACCCGCGCCACACCGAGAAGGTCGGCGAGATCATGCAGCGGGTCTACGACAACGGCTGGGTGAACAAGGGCACCTACGAAGGTTGGTACTGCCCGCGCTGCGCCGACTTCAAGACCGAACGTGAGCTCGGTCCGGGGCAGACCTGCGCGATCCACGAGATCCCGCTCGGGCGGGTCAAAGAGGAGAACTGGTTCTTCCGCCTCTCCGCCTTCCAGGGCCAGCTCGAAGGGCTGTACGAGGAGCGGCCCGATTTCGTCGTCCCCGACTTCCGCCGCAACGAGGCGGTCTCCTTCATCAAGCAGGGCCTCGAAGACGTCTCGCTCTCGCGGCCGAAGCTGAAATGGGGGATGAAGCTGCCCTGGGACCCCGACCAGCGGATGTACGTCTGGTTCGACGCGCTGCTCAACTACGTCACCGCGCTCGGCTTTGCCCGCGAGGGCGAGGACCTGACCGAGCGTTACTGGCCGGCCTCGCTGCACGTGCTGGGCAAGGACATCCTCAAGTTCCACGCGGTGATCTGGCCGGCGCTGCTCTGGGCCGCGGACCTCGAGCCGCCGCGACGGATGACGATCCACGGCTACCTGCTGATGGGCGAGAAGAAGATGTCGAAGTCGCTCGGCAACGTGCTCGATCCCTTCGAGGTGATCGAGCGCTTCGGCGCCGACGCGCTGCGCTACTACTGCTTCCGCGAGGTCAGCTTCGGGCAGGACGGTTCGATCTCGACGGCCGGCTTCGAGGCCCGCTACGAGGCCGAGCTGGCCAACGACTTCGGCAACCTGGCCAGCCGCATCCTGGCGATGGTCGACCGCTATCGCGGCGGCGTCGTGCCAACGGCGGCGCTCGACGCCGTGCTCGCCGAGGACTTCGCGGGGGTGCTGCCGCGCTTCTGCGATCTGCTCGACCGGGCCGAGCTGACCCAGGCGCTGGAGGAGGCCTGGAAGCTGGTGCGGCGGCTCAACCGCTACGTCGAGGAGACGCGGCCCTGGGAGCTGGCCAAGGACGAGGCTGACCCCGAGCGCCTCGACGAGGTCCTCTACAACCTGGTCGAGGGCCTGCGGGTGACGACGCTGATGCTGGTCCCCTACCTGCCGCGGACGAGTGAGCTGCTGCTCGCCACCCTCGGCGAAGACTCCCGCGCCCTCGCCGAGCTCGGCTCCCGCCCCGGCGGCCAGAGCGTCGAGCGCGTGCCGCCGCTCTTCCCCAAGATCGAGGCGCCTGCCTGATGGCGGCGGTCCTTGCCGCCCGCGCACTGCGCAAGACCTATCGCGGCAAGGTGGCGCTCTCGGGCGTCTCGCTCGAGGTCGGCCCGGGCGAGCTGCTCGGCCTCCTCGGGCCCAACGGCGCCGGCAAGTCGACCCTGACGAAGATCGCCTGTGGGCTGGTCAGGCCCAGCGCCGGTCGGGTCGACGTGCTCGGCAAGCCAGCCGGATCGGCGCCCGCCCGTGCGGCGATCGGCTACCTCGCCGAGCTCTTCCGCTTCCCGGGCTGGTGCAGCGCGGACGAGCTGCTGCAACTGCACCAGCGACTGAGCGGATCGCCGGGGGGAGCGGCCGAGCGAGCCGAGCTGCTTGGCCTGGTTGAGCTCGACGCCGCCGCCGCCACGCGCGTCGAGACGATGTCGAAGGGCATGCAGCAGAGGCTTGGGATCGCCCAGGCGCTGGTCGGTTCTCCCAGCCTGTTGCTACTCGACGAGCCGACCAGCGCCCTCGATCCGGTCGGCCGCCGCATCGTCCGAGGACTGCTCGAGGAGATGCGCAAGCGCGGGGTCGCGGTGCTGCTCAACTCGCACTTGCTCAGTGAGGTCGAGCTCGTCTGCGACCGGGTCGCGATCATCGCCGATGGCAAGCTGGTCAAGGAGGGGCGGCCGGCCGAGCTGGAGCGACCGCGCGGCGTCGAGGTCGAGACGGCCTCTGGGATGAGGCTCTTCGAGGGCGCCGGCCGGGAGGAGGCGCCGGAGATCGTCGCCCGCCTCGTCGCCGAAGGCGAGCGAATCCACCGCGTCGAGGTGCTGCGCAGCTCGCTGGAGGAGGTCTACCTCGACGCCGTGCAGGGGCGAACGGGCTGAGGCGCCGCGCCATGGCACGCTCCGTCTCAACCGTGATCGGCTATGCCCTGCGCGAGGGACTGCGCCGCCGCGTCTTCCTCGCCGTCCTGGTCCTCTCGGTCGCGTTCCTCGCCCTTTACGGCGTCGGCGCCCACTTCGCCTTCCGCGACGCCAACAGCTTCGCCAGCGGCGAAGCGAAGATCCTCGACCCGAAGGCCTTCACCGGGGCGACGATCTTCGGCCTGGCGATGTTCACGACGCTCTTCCTCGGCTCGGTCCTCGCCGTCTTCCTCACCCTCGGGATCGTGCGGGGCGACGCCGAAAGCGGCCTGCTGCAGCCGCTCGTCGTGCGGCCGATCGGACGCACGACCCTGCTTGTCTCACGCTTCCTCGCCGCCGCCGGACTCTCGGCTGGCTACGTCCTCGCCGTCTATGCGGCCGCCCTCGCGATCACCTGGCAGACCGGGCACTGGGCGCCTGACCACCTGGTCGGGCCCGCCCTCGCCCTCGCGTTTGCCGTGGCGATCGTCGCGGCGCTCTCCCTGCTTGCGTCAACGGTGCTCTCGGTTACGGCCCAGGGCATCGTCGTCTTCATGGTCTACGGGGCGGGCCTAACCGCGGGCCTGCTCGCCCAGATCGGTCACGCGATCGGCTCCGACTCGTTGCACTCGATCGGCCGCACCGCGAGCTGGGCCCTGCCCTTCGAGGGTCTCTACGCGGCGGGCCTGCACGCGTTGATCTCAGACACCTCCGGCCTGACGGGCGTCGTGCTCCAGCTCGGTCCCTTCGGCGGTTCCGAAGCGGCGGGCCCGGGGCTGATCGCCTGGGCGCTCGCCTACACCGTGGGTGTGCTTGTCGCCGCGACCGCAGTGTTCGCCCGGCGCGACCTCTGAGCCGACCTATGCGCCGCCGGGGGCAAGCGCATCTGGGGCCAGTTGACCTGGCTCGGTGTAACCGCAGAGCGCCATGGTCAGGTCGAGCTCGGCGAGGACCATCCTGAGCACGGTTTCGACGCCCTGCTGGCCCTCCAGGGCGAGGCCCCAGATGTAGGGACGACCGAGGCAGACGGCGTCGGCGCCGAGGGCGAGCGCCTTCATCGCGTCGCTGCCACTGCGGATGCCGCTGTCGAAAAGCACTGCGAGATCGTCGCCGGCCGCCGCGGCGATCGCGGGTAGGGCATCGAGCGAGGCGATTGCGCCGTCGACTTGGCGTCCGCCGTGATTGGAGACGACGATGCCGTCGATTCCGCGCGCCGCCGCCTCGCGCGCGTCCTCGGCGTGCTGGATGCCCTTGATCACGATCGGCAGCGAGGTCTGCTCGCGCAGCCAACCCAGGTCCTCCCAGGAAAGGGCGGGGTTCGCCTGCACGCCGAGGAAGTGGCCCGTCGCGGCCCCGACGTCCTCCTCGGGCGGCTTCTCCAGGCCTGCGCGGAAGACGGGGTCCTCGAAGTAGTTTGCGACCCCCACCCCGTTGAGGAACGGCAGCCAGGCCTGCTGCAGGTCGCGCGGCTTCCAGCCGGGGACGAAGGTGTCGACCGTGAGCACGATCGCGCCGTAGCCGGCGGCCTCGGCGCGGCCGACGAGGCTCGCTGCCAGCGCCCGGTCGTTGGGCCAGTAGAGCTGAAACCAGCGCGGCGCATCGCCCCCGGCGTCAGCGATTTCCTCCAGCGTGAAGGCGGCAGCAGTGCTGACGACCATCGGCACGCCGAGGCTCGCTGCGGCACGCGCGGTCGCCAGCTCACCGTCGGGGTGGACGACCTTCTGCACGCCGATCGGCGCCAGCAGCAGCGGCGCTGGCATCGGGGCGCCGAGCAGCGTGGTGGAGAGGTCGCGCGAGGAGACGTCGCGCAGCATCCGCGGCACGATCCGGCGCCGCCGGAAGGCCTCGCGGTTGGCGTCCATCGTGTCCTCCGCGCCGGCGCCGGCGAAGACGTAGTTGGCGGCGCGCTCGTCCATCGTCTCGTGGGCGAGCCGCTCGAGCTCGGCCGTGGCGACGGGGATCGACGGCGTCTCGCCGCCCAAGCCCAGCGCGTAGATCTCGCGGTAATAGTCGGCGAAGTCGGCCATCCGCCGGGAAGGCTATCCACGAGCTGCGTAGAAACCCCTCCAAAGATCATTGAGCATTCAATCTTCTTGCATTATTACCTAATTTTTAGTAAGACGAACTAGATCGTTTGCTGGTTTTGCTTGCTTGGCCAGTGAGCTGAAGGGAGTTTCCGGCCATGGAAAAAGGCGCTGCATCTTACGGACTTGGCAACCATCGTCACGGCTCGACCGCGCTTGCCGTTTTGGGGCTTGCGCTGGTGATCGTGGTCTCGGGGCTCTCCGGCGTGGCCTCCGCGCGTCCGCTTGCGAGGGACGGTCAGATCCACGCCTGCTACCGGGTGAAGGGCAAGCCCAAAGGCGCGGTGCGGATTGTTCCCAGCGCCCGCACGCATTGCCGCCGCGGCGAGCGGCGGGTCTCCTGGAGCGCCACTGGATCCTCCGGCCTCGGCAGCACGGGCGCTCAGGGCACCCAGGGCCAGGCCGGCGCGAGCGGCGCGCCCGCGGACGAAGCGGCGCTGAAAACGCAGATCGGCGACCTGTCGCTTCGCGTGCAGGCGCTCGAAGGCATCCTCAAAGACCTCAACAACGAACAGCTCGTCAACGCGGTGAACGCGGTCCCGGCGGTGCAGGCGCTCTGCGGGCAGAGCGAAGAACTGACCGACCAGGTGAACGAACTGGGCTCCGGAGTCCAGAGCCTCGTCTCGGTCCTGGGCGGCACGATCCTCGGTTCGATCTTCAGCGGGGTGAAAATCCCCACCGCACTCGAATCGTTTAGCTGTCCCTCATGATCTGAGCGGGCCTGGATAGTGTGGGAGTCGGACCGTGATCGACTCCCACACGCATCTCTTCCTCTGCGAGCGGCCCGAGGGCAAGGTCGTCGCCGCGGCCCGCGAGGCGGGCGTCGAGCGCATGCTCAACGTCGGCCTCGACGCCGAGTCGAACCGGGCGGTTTTGGCCGCGGCCGAGCGCCACGAGAGCGTCTTCGCCACAGTCGGTTGCCACCCGACCGAGGCCGCCGGCTTCGACGACGCCCGGGCCGAGGAGATTGCCCGCCTCGCCGCCGAGAACGAGAAGGTGCGGGCGATCGGCGAGACGGGGATCGACTACTACCGTGAAACCGCCAGCAGGGCGGAGCAGCGGCGGGCGTTCGAGGCGCAGATCGAGATCGCCCGCGAGCGGCGCCTACCGGTCGTGATCCACGCCCGCGATCCCGACGGCGAGACCGGCGCCGTCGACGACGTCTTCGAGATCCTCGACGCGCGCGGCGAGGGGGTCGCCGTGATCCTGCACTGCTTTCTCGCTCCCTGGCGGGTCGACGACGCGATCGAGCGCGGTTGGTACTGCTCCTTCTCGGGCATCGTCACCTTCCCCAGCGCGGAGGAGCTGCGCGAAGCCGCGGAGAAGGTCCCCGACGAGCTCGTCCTGGTCGAGACCGACGCGCCCTATCTGGCGCCGCAGCCGGTGCGCGGCAAGCCGAACGAGCCCGCCCACGTCGTTTCCACCGCCGAGGTCGTGGCTGAGGTTCGCGGTGCCTCCTACGCGGAGCTCGAGCGCACGGTCGAGGCCAACGCGCGGACGCTCTTCGGCTGGTAGGCGTGGTCAGGCTCGGGCAGAACTTCCTGTCCGACCCCAACCTGCTCGACGCGATCGTCCGCGACGCCGAGCTGGATGAAGGGGACGTGGTGCTCGAGGTGGGGGCGGGAGAAGGCGTGCTGAGCGAGCGCCTGGCCGCCGTCGCCGCGCACTTGCACTCGGTCGAGATCGATCGGCGACTGGAGGAGGCGCTTGCGGCGGTGGCGGCGCGGCCGGGCGTGACGCTGCATTGGGGCGATGCGATGAAGGTCGACTTGGCCGCCTTCGAGCCGCCGCCGACTGCGATGGTCGCCAACCTTCCCTACTCGGTGGCGACGCCGCTGCTCCTGCGCACGATCGAGCAGCTACCGGGTTTGCGGAGCTGGACGGTAATGGTGCAGCGCGAGATCGCCGATCGGCTGCGGGCGGCGCCGGGCAACCGCACCTACGGGGCCCCCAGCGTGCTCGCCCAGCTCGCCTGCGAGGTCCGCCTGCTGCGCACGGTCGACCCTGCCGTCTTCCGTCCCCGCCCGCGGGTCGAGTCGGCGATCCTCGCCCTGCGCCGCACCGGCCCGGCGGCCGACGCGCCGACGCGCGAGCTGGTGCGGGCGGCCTTTGCCCACCGGCGCAAGGCGCTGGCGCGCTCGCTCGAGCATGTGCAGCCCGGCTCGCTCGCCACGGTGCGTGCGGCACTCGAGGACCTCGGGCTCGACCCTGCCGCTCGCGCCGAGCAGCTCTCCCCAGGGGAGTTCCGAGCGTTGGCGAGGGGACTATCCCGGTAGGGGTGGAACGTCTTGTACTTTTTCGCCGACCCCGCCCACGGTAGACCGCTTTCACTCCACCGAAAAAGTTAAGTGGAACTCCTACCGGGATAGTCCCCTTGCAGCTCTCTGCCCCAGCCAAGCTCAACCTCTGCCTCTACCTCGGCAGGCGGCGCGACGACGGCCTGCACGAGCTCTGCTCGTTGTTCGAGCCGCTGGCGCTCGCCGACCTGATCGAGGTCGAGGAGGGCGGCGAGCTCGACGAGGTGGTGTGCGACGGGGTCGAGGGGGAGAACCTCGCCGCCCTGGCGCTCGCGGCGCTCCGCGCCCGCGGTTGGCAACGACCGCCGCTGCGGATCGAGATCGAGAAGCGGATACCGGTCGCCGCCGGCCTCGGCGGCGGCAGCGCCGACGCGGCCGCGGTGCTGCGGCTGGCGGCGGGTGAGGTGGCGGACCTGGAGGAGCTGGCCGCCGGGCTCGGGGCCGACGTTCCCTCGCAGCTGACGCCGGCGCTGGCGCTCGTGCGCGGCTCGGGGGAGAGGGTCGAGCGCCTGCCCGAGCCGGCATCGCACGCGGTCGTGCTGCTGCCGGGTGGCGGCGATCTCAGCACGGCGGCCGTCTTCGCCGAGGCGGACCGATTGGGCCTCGGTCGTGAGGCGAGCGAGCTCGACGAGCTGGCGGGGCGGCTGCGCGCGGCCGCCGGCTCGAGCGCCTCGCCGCTCGAGTATCCCGAGCTGCTCGTCAACGACCTGGAGCCGGCGGCGCGCTCGCTGCGTCCGGACGTCGGCGAGGCGCTCGGCGCCCTGCGCGGGGCGGGGGCACCGCTGGCATTGCTGACCGGCTCGGGCCCCACCGCCTTTGGGGTCTTCGCCGGCCTCGCCGAGGCGCGGGCGGCCGCGGCCGCGCTCGATCGCGACGACGCAATCGTCTGCGAGGCGGGGAGGGTCCGATGAGGTTGCCGGGCGAGGCAGGCGGCAGGCGCAAACGGCTGCTGATCGCGCTCGCCGTCGCCGCGGTCGCGACCGGCTACTACCTGATCAGCCGCGAGCTCGGCTCGCTCGACCTGCAGAACCTGCTCGAAGATGTCTCCAACACCCTCGGCGCCTGGACCTACCTGCTCGTCGGCGTCTTCGCCTTCGCCGAGACCGGCGCCTTCGTCGGCCTCGTCGTACCGGGCGAGACCGTGATGCTGCTCGGCGGCGCCGTCGCCGGCCAGGGCGCGATCGACATCTACCTGCTGATCGCGATCGCCTGGTTCTCGGCCTGGCTCGGCGACACGACCAGCTTCTTCATCGGCCGCCGGCTGGGGCGCGAGTTCGTCCTCCGCAACGGGCCCCGCTTCGGCATCGGCCACGAGCGCTTCGAAAAGGTCGAGGACTACTTCTCCCGTCACGGCGGCAAGACGATCTTCATCGGCCGCTTCATCAGCCTCGTGCGCGCCTTCGCCCCGTTCATCGCCGGCAGCTCCGGCATGCGCTACCGCGCCTTCGTCCCCTACAGCGTCCTCGGCACCGGCCTCTGGGCCAGCGCCCACATCCTGATTGGCTACTTCTTCTCGCGCAGCATCGAGAGCGCCGCCGAGTACGCCGGGCGGGGCGCGTTCCTGCTCGCCACGACGATCGTCGTCGTGGTCGCGATCGTCCTGGTGGTCCGCCGCTTCCGCGTCGAGGCGAACCGGCGGGCGGCCGTGGCCTGGATGGGGCGGCACGCGGCGACGCGCTGGCTCGTCGTCCTCGCTCGTCGTTTCCGTCCTCAGCTGCGCTTCCTCTGGGAGCGGGTCACGCCGGGCGGCACCTTCGGGCTCGAGTTCACCTCGCTGATGGCGGTCCTCGCCGTCTCCAGCTTCGTCCTCGTCTCTTACACGGTGATCGTCAACGGCGATGCGGGCCCGACGCCGGGCGACACGACCGCGATCGAAATCGCCGAACGGCTACGGGTCGGTTGGCTGGACGATCTCGCCAAGGCCTTCACCCATCTTGGCTCCGCCCCCGTCACGGGCCTGCTCGCCCTCGCCGCCGCGGCGCTGCTGGCGGCTCGGCGGCGCTGGGCCGAGTTCGGGGTTCTGCTCGGCGGTGTGGTGCTGATCGTCATCGGCGCTCACGAGATCAAGGACGCGGTCGACCGGCCGCGGCCCGGGGGCGGCCTGATCGCCGTCACGGGCTCCTCCTTCCCCAGCATTCACGCTGCCTACTCGACCTTCTACGTCTGGCTCGCGGTGACGATCGTGATGCGCTTGCGGCCCGGCATGGCGCGCAAGGCGACGGTCGTCGGGGCGGGGATCGCGCTGACCGCGCTGGTCGGCCTCTCCCGCGTCTACCTCTCCGTCCACTACCTCAGCGACGTCAGCGCGGGTTGGGCCCTCGGCGTCGTTTCCTTCTCCCTTTGCGCGGCCGTCGCGCTGGTCATCACCACCATAGGCTCAGTCAGAAGACCGCCGCGCACGCCTGGCGGCGGCACACGCCGGTCTTCAGACTGAGCCTTGCGCCAAAATGGGCGCGATGCTGTTGCCGCTGGCGCTTCAGAAGATCGAGAATGAGTACCTGCTGTTCGGGATCGCCGGGCTGGTCAGCCTGGCGGTGTTCGTCGGCCTGATCCTGGTGCCGGCGCTGAGCGCCTACGGGCGGGCCTGGGAGAAGGCGGCCGTCGGCGTTCTCTCGATCTTCGTCCTCGCCGCCCTCGTCCTCGTCGGCGTCGTCGCTGGGCTGGCGATCGTCTACTACTACAACGACATCGTCGATCTCCTGCACGGCCGCTAGCGGTGGGCCGCATGGCCACGAGCTGGGGATAATGGGGCCATGCCAGCAGCCTCTAAAGGGAGAAAAACGCCTGCAAACACCGCGGTTGAGGGCACGCTCGAGGCGCTTGCCGAGGCGGTCGAGTCAGGCGCCGGACTGCCCGCGGTGGCGCGCGCCGCGGCAAAGGTGCTCGACGCCAGTGTTGCCCTGATCGACCGCTCCAGCGCCGTGCTGGCGGTCGCCGGGGCCTCGCCCGACCAGGAGCAGAAGCTGCTCGCGGGGGGAGAGAACGTGACCCGGGTCGAGCTGCGCGTCGCCGACAGCGCCGTCGGCGAGCTGCGCTACCGCGGCTCGGCCGCGCCCGACCCGGCGATCGCGCGGATGGTAACGACGCTGCTGGCGCTGGAGCTGGAGCGCTCGCGCTCGCCCGAGTGGGAGAGCGAGGAGGTGGCGGGCGCGTTCGTCGCCGCCGTGCTCGCCCGCGAGGTGACCGATCGCGGCGACATCCTCGCCCGCGGCGCCGAGCTGGGGGCCGACCTCGAGCAGGGGGCGGGCGTGTTGATCCTGCACGCGATGCCGCGCGCGGCGCAGACCGGCGAGTGGCGGGCGCGTGTGCTGACCCTGGCGCAGAGGGCGTTGCGTTCGCTGGCGCCGGGCTCGCTAGCGAGCCCGGCCGGGGAGGAGGCGGCGGAGATCGCCGTGATCGTGCCGGCCGGGGATGACGTCCCCATCGAGCGCGCCGCCGCCGGGCTCGCCCGCGAGCTCGAAGACAGCCTCTCCGGCTTCCACCTGACGATCGGCCGCAGCCGTCACGCCGCCGATCCGGTCGATCTCTACCGCGCCGGCAACGAGGCGCGGCTCGCCGTCAACGTCGGCGAGGCCGAGGGCCGCGCCGTGCTCGCCTTCGAGGACACCGGTTCCTACCGCCTCCTGCTGCCGGCGATGAGCGAGGACCCGCGCGAGCTCGAACGCTTCTACGCGGAGACGATCGCGCCGCTCGTTGCCTACGACGAGCAGTACGAGACGGAGCTTGTGGCCACCGTCGAGGCCTACCTCGACAACGACGGCAACGTCGCCGCGACCGCCAAACAGCTCTTCACCCACCGCCACACGATCCGCTACCGCCTCGAGCGCGTCAAAGAGCTCTGCGGCCACGACGTCTCCGCCACCGAGGGCCGCGAGAAGCTCGGCCTCGGCCTCAAAACCATGCGCGTCCTCGGCATCGCCTCCCCCCGCGGGCCTGCGATGGAGCCCGGGGCCGAAGCCGGCAAGGTGCCGCGTTCATCCGAGGAGTAGCGGGCTCGCCGATTCCGGGGGGAGGATTTGAACCCGCCTCTTCTTGGACCAAAGCCAAGCGTGCTTCCGATTACACCACCCCGGATCAGAACCTGACCATAGCGCCCTAGCGATGGGAAATGTTCTGTCTGAGAGACGAACTAGTGTTCGATTGTGCCGCGATACGACGAGGCAGAAGCGCGGGTAGCCGTCAAAGCTTCACGTTCCTATAGCGAGGTCTTGCGTCGCCTCGGAATGCGTCCCGCGGGCGGAAATCACAGACTGCTGCGGAAATACGTCGATGAGATCTGGCGGATTCCCGCAGATCACTTCGACGCGGGCGGCTCTTCCACTCGGAATCTCCAAAGGGCGCCAATTCCGCTTGCTGAGGTTCTTGTCGAGGGTTCGACGTATTCGCGCGGCAAGTTGAAGGAGCGTTTGTTCGCCCAGGGTCTGAAGGAGCGACGGTGCGAGCAGTGTGGCCAAGGAGAACTCTGGCGCGGTCGCTCGATGTCGTTGATTCTCGATCACATCAGTGGGGTCCCGGATGACAACCGCATTGAGAATCTCCAGATCGTCTGCCCCAACTGCGCGGCGACGCTCGACACTCATTGCGGGCGGAAAAATCGTCGTGATCCCGTCACGCGAGCGTGCAAGCGATGTGACAAGCAGTTCACAGCTAAATATCGAACTCACATGTACTGCTCCCGTGCCTGTGGGGTGAGGTGGGACAGAACGAGCCTCAGGGGCAAACCCAATCTCAGTCAACGAAAGGTGGCGCGACCGCCCTATCAGCAATTGCTGGACGAAATTGGGGCGATGGGATTCGTGGCGGTTGGATGCAAGTACGGCGTCTCCGACAATGCTGTGCGCAAGTGGGTGCGGTTTTACGAGCGACAGATGGAACGCGAAGCTGCAGAAGCTGAGGCCGCCGGCGACCCGGCTTGAGCGCGTCCGAAAGGCCGCTTAGAGTCCGTTGTATGGAGATGGGTGCACCGGCGCTCGATCCGGAGGTTCGCGAGGGGTTGAGGCGCAGCTGGAAGGCGCTAATGGCGATCGGGGTGCTGGCGATCCTGATCGGTTGCGTGGCGATCCTCCTGCCGGCGGTCGCCGCGGTGGGGACCGCGATCTTCATCGGCTGGATCCTCGTCATCGCCGGCGCCTTCCTCGTCGCCGGCGCCTTCATGGCGCACTCGATCGGCAGCGTGATCCTGCGCCTGATCTGGGCTTTGTTGACGGTCGTCGTCGGCCTCTGGCTGATCGTCGAACCGCACAACGGCACCCTCACCCTGACCCTCGTGCTCGGCATCTACTTCCTATTCATGGGCCTGACCCGGATCGCCGTCGCTTTTGCCGGACGCGGCCAGGAAGGCGCCGGCCTGGTCGGCCTCAGCGGCATCGCCGGCCTCCTGATCGGCATCCTCGTCCTCGCCAAGTTCCCCAGCTCCGCCGACTGGGCGATCGGCCTCCTGGTCGGCATAGACCTGATCTTTGCCGGCTGGACCCTCACGTCGGTAGCTCTAGTCGGCCGCGATCTCTCGCGAAACTGACCAAGCTCAAGGTGCGGCGGGTCCTGCCGCCGTGACAGGACCCGCCCGCCGACCCCTCCCGTGTAGCTTCTTTCGGCCGGGCGCGACTACGATTCTGGGGTGAAGTCTCCCTTGGTGCTCGTGATGGCGGCGGGCGAGGGCACGCGCATGCGTTCCTCGACGCCGAAGATGCTGCATCCCGTTTGCGGCCGGGCGATGGTCGCCTGGCCGATCGTTGCCGCGCGCGAGGCGACCGGCGCCGAGTGGATCGTCGCGATCGACTCGCCCAAGCAGAACAGCGTTCCCGGCCTGCCCGACAAGGTGCGGATCGTCACCCAGACCCAACCGGATGGCACCGGCGGCGCAGTGCGGGCGGCGTTGCCGCTGATCGAAGAAGCCGAGACCGTGCTCGTTCTTTCCGGCGACGTGCCGCTGATCTCCGCCGAGACGATCTCCGGCCTGCTCGAGGCTCACGCCTCGTCCGGCGCGGCGGCGACGATGCTGACGATCGAGCTCGACGATCCCGGCTCCTACGGTCGCGTGGTCCGCGGTGCCGACGGCGAGGTCGAGCGGGTGGTCGAGGCCAAGACGGCCGGCGACGCCAGCGCCGAGCAGCTGGCGATTCGCGAGATCAACGCCGGCACCTACGCCTTTCAGGCCGCTCCCTTGGCCGACGCCCTCGGCAAACTCTCCAACGACAACGCCCAGGGCGAGTACTACCTGCCGGACGTGCTGCCGGCCCTGCGCGAGGCGGGCCACTCCGTTCGCGCCCACCTCACCGACGACCTGGCCGTGACCATGGGCGTCAACGACCGCCTCGACCTCGCCGCGGTCGAGGCCGAGGGCTGCCGCCGCATCCTCCACGTGCACATGCTCGCCGGCGTCACCGTCGTCGACCCGGGCTCGACCTGGATCGACGTGGGCGTCGAGATCGCGGCGGACGCCCGGATCGAGCCCGGCACCAGCCTGCGCGGCGCCACCCGGGTCGGCGCCGGCACCACGGTCGGGCCGCTCACTACCTTGGTCGATTGCGAGCTCGGCGCCAACGTCGCCGTGCCGCACTCCTATTTGGTCGAGTGCCGCGTCGCCGACAACGCCAACGTTGGGCCCTTCGCCTACCTGCGTCCCGGCGCCCAGCTCGAGCAGGGGGCCAAGGCCGGAGCCTTCGTCGAGATCAAGAACTCGCGTGTCGGCGAGGGGGCCAAGGTGCCCCACCTCGCCTACGTCGGCGACGCCGACGTAGGCGCCGGCAGCAACCTCGGCGCCGGCACGATCACCGCCAACTACGACGGTTTCCGCAAGAACCGCACAACGATCGGCGAGAATGCCCGCCTCGGCGTTGACACCATGCTGATCGCGCCTGTAGAAGTCGGCGACGGTGCTTACACTGGCGCCGGGGCAGTGATCAAGAGCGACGTGCCCGATGGGGCGCTCGCCGTCAGCGAGAACGAGCAACGGAACATCGAGGGCTACGCCGCCCGCAAGGCCGCCAAGATGCAAGAGGAGAAAACTCCGTGAGCACGATCGAGGAGCGACCCGAGACGGTGCCCGCAAGCGCCATCACCCACGACTACTCGAAGCGGCTGATGGTCTTCGGCGGCCGCAGCTCGATGGAGCTGGCCGCCAAGGTCGCCGGCAAGCTCAGCCTCGATCTCGGCCAGGTCACGCTCAAGACCTTCGCCAACGGCGAGGTCTACTGCCGCTACGAGGAGTCGATCCGCGGCGCCGACGTCTTCATCGTCCAGTCGACCTCGGCCAACGAACACTCGCGGATGACGCCGAACGACTCGCTGATCGAGCTGCTGACGATGATCGACGCCGCCCAGGGCGCCTCCGCGCACCGGATCATCGCCGTGATGCCCTGGTACGGCTACGCCCGCCAGGACAAGAAGTCGGCGCCGCGCGAGCCGATCTCGGCCCGCATCGTCGCCAAGTGCCTGGAGGGAGTCGGCGTCGATCGCGTCCTCACCATGGACCTGCACGCCGGTCAGGTGCAGGGCTTCTTCCATGTCCCGGTCGACCACATGACGGCGATGCCGATGCTGACCCAGTGGTTTGCCGACCAGTACCCGGCCGAGGATCTGGTGATCGTCTCGCCCGACGCCGGTCGGGTGAAGACGGCGCGCAACTTCGCCCGCCGCATCGGTACCCACTGGGCGGTGATGGAGAAGGAGCGCCCCGCCCAGCAGGTGGCCGAGATCGGCTACGTCGTCGGCGACGTGAAAGGGAAGACCGCGGTGCTGGTCGACGACATGATCGACACCGCCGGCACGCTCTGCGCCGCCGCCCAGACCGTGCTCGACGAGGGCGCCGCCCGGGTCATCTCCTGCGCCACCCACGGCGTCTTCTCCGGCCCGGCCTATGAGCGGCTCGCCTACGAGCAATCGGGCATCGAGAAGATCGTCGTCAGCGACACGATCCCGCTGCGCCCAGGCGCCCCCGACAACATCAAAGTGCTCTCCACCGCCGGCACCTTCGCCGACTCGATCCGGCGCATCTTCACCGACGACTCGGTCTCCGAGATCTTCGCCGGCGAGAACCAGCTCTTTTAGATGGCTGAGAGCCTGCGGCTGGTCGGCCACAAGGGCGCCGATCTAATCGCGCCGGGCAACACGATCGAGAGCTTCATCGCCGCCGCGGCGGCCGGCGTCGACACGATCGAGCTCGACGTGCTCTGGCTGCGCGACGCGCACCTGCCGCTGGAGGAGCGGGCACCTCTGGTCGTCGCCCACGACTGGAGCGACGCGGAAAGGCGCGCGCCGCTGAAGCTGACCGAGGCGCTCGACGCCTTCCTCGAGCCGCCACTGGACCGGGTCGAGATCGACGTCGACATCAAGCTGCCGGGGCGCGAGGAGGAGATCGTCGACGCCCTGCGGGAGCGCGACCTCGTCGGCCGGGCGATGGTCTCGACGATGGAGCTCTACTCGCTCGGCCGCATCCTCGAGCTGGAGCCGCAACTGCGGCGCGGCTGGACCTATCCCAAGGTGACCAGGGACTGGGCCTCGAAGCGCTGGGCCAAGGGCCCGATGCTGCTGGCGCTGATGGCGATGCGCCAGCGCCTGCCCGGCCTCGCTGCCGAGAAGCTGCCCAAGCTGGGGGTCGAGTCGATGTGGGTCTACCACCCGCTGATCAGCCGCCGCCTCGCTCGCATCACCGAGCTCGCCGGCGTCGAGCTGATTGCCTGGACCGTCGACGACCTCGATCGTATGCAGCGCCTCGTCGCCGCCGGCGTCAACGGCCTCGTCTCCAACGACCCCCGCATCTTCGCCCGGCTGGACTAGCGCATCCGACATTGACCACACCCCAGTGTGGTCAATGTCGGATGCGCGCTCAGACGGTGCCCGGCGTCGCCGTGGGTGGGGCGTTGCGGCCCTTGCGGGGTTTTACGGCTGAGTTGAGCTCCTCGGCGGTGAAGCCGCCGACCGCCTCCCCGTCGACGGCATAGCGGTAGAGGGCGACGCCGAAGATGTTGCTGAGGGCGCTGGAGATCAGCATCGAGATCGCCAGGCCGATCACGCCGAGCACGAGCAGCAGGGCGCCGGCGAAGCCGGCCGAGGCCCAGATCAGAAAGCCGGCGAAGATCAGCAGCGCCGAGGGCAGCACGCCGAAGAGGAAGACGGCGCCGCCGATCGCGATGTTGCCGGTCACCTGCGCGCCCCAGCGCGACTTGAAGAGGGCGGCGGAGCGCTTCAGCGTGGCGAACGGCCCGGTGCCCTCCAGCGCGATCACCGGCACGGCGAGGAAGGTGATCAACGACCAACCGACGGCGAGGAGGCGGCCGACGATCTGGCCGGCGGCGCCCTGGTTCTCCAGCGCGTTGAGCACGATCCCGACGAGCGTCGAAACCGCCGCCCAGCCGGCGATCTGCGAGAAACGACTGCGGGCGACCGCAAGTCCGTCGCTCACGTCAGCGTCGCGACCCTGGAAGATCATGTTTGCGGCAGCGGCGAGCCCGACGCTGAAGTAGGTGCCGATCACGGCGAGCAGGTAGAAGCCGATCACGGCGAGAGCGCCGCCGAACACCGCCTGGTCGTCCTCGATCAGGTAGACGCCCGGAGCGACAACGACGATCGCGCAGACGATCGTCGCGACGCCGCCGTAAAGGGGGAAGCGGAGCAGCGCGGGGTTCTCGCGCAGCAACCCCCAGCTCTTCTTGGTCAGATCCCAACCGCGGCGGATACGACTCATGCACCTCCTCCTTCCAAGGACCTCTCGACAATCGGCGTTTGCATCACGCCTCTTCCCTCGAAGTACTCCCACTCCTCCTCGCCCAGCGGAGTTGCCGGCGGATCGGCGTAGATCCACTCGCGCATGATCCGGTGCCAGTTGCGCTTCGCCCGCAGCTGCCCGAGCACGGCGACGACGCCGATTTCCATCCGCCGCCCCATCAGCTCGTCGGCCGGCAGCGACTCGCGCCGCATCAGGTCGTAGTACTCCGAGCGCGGGTCGTTGGTCGACTCGATGATCTTCATCACCCGCCGCGCGCTGATCTCGATCTCGCGGTCCTCCAGGAACCAGCCGCTGACCGCCCTCGTGTGCTCCATCAGCCGTTCGGCGTCGAGCTTCGAGGGGTTCTTGACGAAGCCGAGGTCGTG
>JASLIG010000069.1 GCA_030152805.1 Solirubrobacterales bacterium | reverse complement strand
ACCAAGATCGCCGACTTCTACGAGGCCGAGGTCGACGCCAAGGTCAAAGCCCTGACCTCGCTGATCGAGCCGATCATGATCCTCTTCGTCGGTGGCGTCGTCGGCTTCATCGTGATCGCGATGTACCTGCCGATCTTCGCCCTCTACGACAAGATCCGCTGATCGCTCTCTGCTTGAGATCCACCGTCGACTACTGCACTTCACCGAGGATCGGGAGATTGCTGCCACTGGCCTGAGTTTTGGCGGGATGAAGCCCAAATTTCGGGGATCAAGGGATTTGGGCGGCTTGTCGAAGAGGGGAGGGTGATGAATCTGCCAGTGCTTCGGTGCAAAAGGCAAACTCGCTGTGAGGCGGGGGCGCAAAGCTTGCGGGGCTCCCATCCGGGAGCCGGCCGGGCTACCACCGGGGTCGACAGACACCACGTGGCTTCATGCGACGGGGCTCTGGCTCAAACGATTAGGACCATAGGAGGTCACTAATGTTTCTCCAGAACCTCCGGGCCAAAGTAGGCGCCCGGCTCAACGGCGACAGCGAGGCCGGCTTCACGCTGATCGAGCTTCTCGTCGTGATGCTCATCCTCGGAATCCTGGCTGCGATCGCGCTGCCCGCCTTCTTCAACCAGAAGGAAAAGGCCGGCGACGCCAAGGCCAAGGAGGCTGCTCACACGGCTCAGGTCGCGCTCGAGACCTACTCGACAGACAACAACGGCTCCTATCTAGGCGCGACCATTGCCGGGCTGAAGAAAATCGAGCCCACTGTTGAGAACGAATCCGCCGAAGCAGGTAAAGAAGGGCTCCTGCTCGCTGGGCTGGCCAGCAACAAATACACGATCGAAGCGACCTCTTCGAACGGTCACGTCTTCAAAATCATCAACAACGAAGGCGCCATGTCCTACAAATGTACGCCGAAAGAAAAAGGCGGCTGCCCCAGTACCGAAGACTGGAGCAAATAGCTATCTAGTCGCGACGCTTAGTCATGTCTAAGCCAAGCGAAAACGCTGCCGAGGGACGGGCCATGCTGGCCCGTCCCTCGCTGTGTCTGCTTGTCCTTGCTGCGGCGCTTCTCGCCGTCGCCGCGTTCAGAGCTTCGGCCGCCAGCGCGGCGCAGCTGGAAACCCTCCTGCTGACCAAAACCAGCCCCGACTCGAAAGAATCGGCTCCTGCCAACTCAACGACGCCCCTCGTCTTCGGTGGCGAAGAAGGCGTGATCATCTCGGTCGTCCACTTCGGGTCCGTCGGCAGGGGGCCGATCGTCTCGGGCAATGAAAACCCCGCCAACGAAGTCGCGATCTACGCGAACCCGTCATGCGCTGGGGAACCGCTCGAAACGGGCACGCTTGAAGATCTTGAAGAAACGGGCATCCAGGTGACGGTCCCCCAGGATGCGAAAACCACTCTGTACGCGACCCAGTCCGATCCCAACGGGATCGACCAGACTTCGCAATGCCCCAGTGTCGGCCTCGACTACTGGACGAGCTCGAAACCAGTAACGCCACCCGTGGAACCGCCGCCCGCGCAGCCGGAGGAACGTCCGAGTT
Organism: Solirubrobacterales bacterium; assembly: GCA_030152805.1. Taxonomy (GTDB): domain Bacteria; phylum Actinomycetota; class Thermoleophilia; order Solirubrobacterales; family 70-9; genus VRUE01. The sequence continues at coordinate 26,559 of JASLIG010000069.1, read as the reverse complement.
CGAGCAACCCTCCGGTGGCGCCGCGCCTTCGCACGATCCCCAGCGGTCACGCCAACGACAACTCACCGCGGATCGTCGGTTCGGCTCCGGGCGCGGAGCGAGTGAAGGTCTTCTCCACCGTGAACTGCAGCGGCGCCCCGGTGGCGAACGTTTCCGCGAGCGAGTTGGCGGCCGGCGTGGTCGTCCACGTCGCCGACAACTCGGTCACCGATTTCGCCGGTGTCTCTGCCGCCGACGGCAAGCAATCCTTCTGCTCCCCGCCCGCGACATACATCGAGGATTCCACGCCTCCCCGGACTCGCATCACGATGGGCCCGGGCGCCAAGACCCGCCGCCACAAGGCCGTCTTTCGCTTCGCCGACACCAGCGGGGACCCACTCGGCGCTGCTTTCCAGTGCAAGATCGACAGCCACAAGTGGAAGCCCTGCCACTCTCCGTTGAAGTTGCGGCACCTGAAGTTCCACCGCTACGTCCTCAGGGTGCGCGGCACCGACGCGATCGGCAACGCCGAGACCAAGCCGGCCAAGCGCAGCTTCAAGGTCATCCGATAAGCCGCTGAGGGGGGTGGTCCTAGCCGCCCGGTCGCTCGGATAGAACTCCCCGCAATGCCCGGCGTTGCCCTGATCGCGTTCTTGGCGGGTCTCGCCGTCGGCAGCTTCGCCACCGCGGTTGCCCACCGAGTACCGCGGGGGGTATCGATCGCATTCGCTCGCTCGCAGTGCCCGGCGTGTGGGGCACAGATCGCCGCCCATGACAACGTGCCGCTGTTCTCATGGCTGCTTTTGCGCGGCAGGGCGCGCTGCTGCGGCACCCGGATCTCGCCGCGCTATCCGCTGACGGAGCTCGCGGTGGGTCTGCTCTTCGTGGCCACCGTGCTCGTCTACAGGCACGACGCGGCTGAAGCGGTCATCGGCCTGGTCTTCGTCACCGTGCTGGCGATCGTCACGCTGACCGACCTCGAGCAGCGGATCATCCCCAACAAGGTGCTGATCGCCGGGGCGGTGCTGTGCATCGCGATCGCTGCCCCCACGGATCCGGGCGGCCTTCCAGAGCGGGCGATCGCTGCCGCCGCGGCGGGTGGCGTCTTCTTCCTCGTCGTCCTCGCCTACCCGGCGGGTATGGGCCTCGGCGACGTAAAGCTGGCCGCGACGATGGGCCTTTTCCTCGGCCGCGCGGTTGCGCCCGCTCTCCTAACTGCCCTCCTGGCGGGCAGCCTCGTCGGCGTCGCTCTCATCGTCCGTCACGGGTCGAGCGCCCGCAAAATGGCGATCCCCTTCGGCCCCTTTCTGGCCCTGGGAGGCATCGTCGGCCTCCTGGCCGGCGACCAGCTGATCGACCTGTATCTCGGCTAGAAGGAGAGGGGTCATAAATCACGTTTGCGGGGCTTTTGGCACTCTTCCGACAAGAGTGCCAGCTATGATGCAGACGCTCTGAGGTGGGACAGGGGGGCAGAGCAAAGGTCCGGCGCGGGCCTCTTGACGGACCCCAGTCCGCATCGTGCCGGAGAAAGCGGGGTCCGGGAAAGGTGCAGCGATGTACTTCACGATCAAGAAAGGTCAAGGCGGTTACCGTGCTCGCCTCTACGGAGCCAACAATAGGTTGATTTGGTGGACCGAGGGCTACCGCAATAAGACTGGCGCGGAAAACGCGATCAGGCTAGCGATGCAGACAACCACAAGGACGCCAGTCTACGACCGGACCTAATTGTCTGGCCCGGCTGGAATGACCTCCTCTGGCTCCTTGGTTGCAGCGAGCCGGAGGACGCAATCCCAGCCACAAAAATGAAGCTCATGATCGGCATCCTCGCTCACCGTCAAGAACATCGGTGGGCGAGTGCCGGTCGTGTGAACGTGGCGCTCACAATCGGGTCCATCGCAGTAGAAGATCCGCTCGATGGCCATGGCCCTCTCCCTTTCGAGGACATCGACTCACTCCCTGCCTCTGCTATTCCGAGAGGAAGGCAGCCGCCCTGGCAAAGACTTCAGCCGGATCTTCTGAATGTGAATCCCGCCGAATATCACGTCAAGGTCAACCGTGGTCAGGTCTCCTGCACGGAAGCCGTAAAGCAATCGTCCACTCGGTTCAGCCGTCTTGCTTTGGCTTGCCGAGCGGGGCCTTGTTGAGCTTGTCCGTCTTCAGCAGGCGGAGCTTGGTTATTTCGATGCGGTAGGTGCGCGCGTCGGCGCCGTAGACGACGGTCTCGGGAACGCCGGGTTCGAGCGCGAGCAGCTGGCAGGTTTCGGCGCCGACGACGCAGATGCCGTCGCCGAAGAGGCCGGTGACCTTGTCGGAGACGAGCATCAAGGCTCGCTTTTCGTCCTTGGTGACACTCATGAAGGTGAGCGCCGGCACGTCGCGACTGGGGAGCATGGTCAGCTCGGGCAGGTTGTGGCGCACGGAGGACTCGGGCTTGTTCTCCTTCGACGAGACCGGCGTCACGCGAACGTCGATCGCGAAGGAGTAGTAGTTGACGTGACCTCCTTCGGGGGGCTCGCCGCCCCCTTCGCCGGGTGAGCCGGGTTCGGCCGTTCCTCCACTCGTGCCTTCCGAGGGTTCACCCGGTTCGACGGTTGTCGATTCCGCGCCGCCGGACGCGCCTTCTCCGGTGCCTTCGCCTTCGGAGTCCGCGTATTGCTGCTTGAACGGATCCTTGGCGGTGCCGGCGAGGCGGTGGCGGTAGTCGCGCAGGCCCGGCGCGGCTTTGACGACGACCAGCTTGCTGGCAGGTGCGATCGTGCTCGGTGTCGCGATCGCGGCCCCTTCTTCGCCTTCGCTCGAGTCCGAGCCACTGCTCAGCACGACCGGCAGAGCGACCAGGGCAACGAGCAGGATCGCCACCAGGGGCAGCAGGTGACGCTCCTTCAGGTCGTAATAGACGTCGAGCAGGAAATCGGGGACCTTCAGCTGCGGCATCTTCAACTCCGGACCCTTTTTCAGCATGTTCATCGCCGTCCCGTCCCGCTCAGTTGGCTTCGTTAGAGGTGGGAGTGGATGTGGCTTCCGTTGCCGCTTCGCTCGCACCGGACGGCGTCGTTACCGGAGCCGGCGCAGAAGGCGTGGCGCCAGCCGTGAGTCCCTGGGTCGGAGGAGTGACGTATGTGGTTACTGCGAAGGTCGCTTTGAGGCGGTCGGTTGGCTTCTGCTCGCTTTCGCCTTCGCCTTCCTCGGTATTGAGCGCAAAGCCGCTAAGGGTCACCAGGCGCCCGTCCACGCCCACCTTCGCGTTGCCCGTGTCGACCAGCGAGTCGATGCCCTTGATGAAGTTGGCGATCTGGAAGAAGTTGCCGCCGAAGGTGAGGTGGTACGGCATCACGCCGAGGCCGGCGGTTCCGATCGCGGCGCCGAGCGGCAGCAGCGAGGCGGCGGCCTCGGTCGGGGGCACGGTCGACGAAGCCGGCACGGCCCCGGTGGGGCTGCCGGCCGGTGGAGCGGCGGGAACGGGTTCGGCGCCGGGCGCCGGCGCCGGCGCTGCTTCACCCGAGCTTTCAAGCTGGATTTCGTCGAAGCGCACGCCGGAGATCGCGGCGATGGTGTTCAGCTCGACCAGCAGCGAGGACGTTTCGTCGCCCGCCGGGACCGCCTGGCCGAGCACGACCAGCTGCCGGTAGTCGGCGGGGAACTCGCGGCGTGCGGCCGCAGCTTCGGTTGCCTTGCTCTCGGCTTCCGCCAGTGTGGCCTGGGCCTGGCTGACCTGACTCGAAAGTTCGTCGGCTTCCTCGCGCTTCGGCCCCAGGGCCAGGATCCAGAAGCCGATTGCCAGGGCGGCGATGGCGAGGATCGAGACGATCAGGCGATTGGAAGATCCCATCTCAGCCCCCTTCCGTTTCGGCTGGGGCTTCTTCCGGCGTGGGCGCGACTTCCGTTTCGCCCCCTGCTTCGGGAGGCACCGGGGCGGCGTCGAAGGCCACGACCATCTGGAATTCGGCGATGAAGTCGCGGGTCTTGCAGGTCGAGCCACCGCTGGTGGCGTTTTCGCCGCCCGACTGCTCACCCAGTGTCGATGACTGCATGCCGACGCGGGTGACGCCGTCGATCTGCTTCAGCGCCTGCACGAATCCGGCCACCGCGTTCTGGCCGGTGGCACACCCCTTCAGTTCGAGCGCCGGTCCCGCGATCGAGCTGCGCAGCGCGACGCTGGCGGCGCCGTCGATCGAGACGTTGGGGCTGGCGGTCCCGGTCAGGTTGGTCAGCCACACGTCCCCCGGCAGGACCAGGGCGAGTTCGCGCATCACCCGCTCCCAGTCGAAGCGGCTGTCGGCGAGGCTGGTGACCGTGGCGAAGCGCTGTTCGCGCAGGCTGTGGAACTGGGTGTAGGCGTCGAGCGCCCGGGCACGGGCTTCGACCGCCGCCGTCTCTTCTTCGAGCTTGGCGATTTCCGTCTTGCTGTCGGCGATCTGGTTGCTCGTCACGGCCAGGACCGCGACGCCGATCACCGCTGCGGCCAGGGCGCCGACGATCACGTAGGCGATCGGGCCGCCACGCATCGGCCGCCGGCCGCCGGGGCGGTCCTCCGCGGGGATCAGGTTGACGGGACGCATCGATCAGGCATCCAGTGCGAGTCCGAAGGGGAGGGTCAGGCGAGCCGCATCGGCGCTGTCGAGACCACCGAGGGCATCGGGACGTCCCACCGAGATCGGCAGGCCGAGGATTGGCTCCATGTGGGCGGCGAGACCGGGTATCGCGCTCCCGGGTCCGCAGAGCACGATTCGGCTCACCGGCATCACGCCCTCCTGGGCGCCGTAGAAGTCGAGTGAGAGGCGCAGCTCGTCGATCAGCGCCGAGGCGCCGGTCTCGAGCGCTGCACGAGCTTTGGCGACGACCGCCGGGTCCCCCTCGATCTGCTCGGGCGCCAGGGCGAGGCCGACGTGGTCGAGCCACATGCGCGCGTGCTCTGGCGTCAGCCCGGTGGCGGTGGCGAAGCTGCCACCGATTTCCTCCAGCCCGACGGGGCAGACGCGGGTGAAGAGGCAGGAGCGGCCCTTGGCGACGGCCAGATTGGTGACGTCGCCGACGTTGCAGTACAGGACCGCCGCGGTGCCGGGCTGGCCTTCATCGGCCGTCGTCTCGCCGAGCGCCCGGATCATCCCGAAGGCCGAGAGGTCCACGCCGACCGGTTCGAGGCCCGCATCCTTGAGGGGCTGGAGGGACGCCGCGATCATGTCGCGCCGCGCGGCGACAACGATCACGTCGACCTGCGGCGCGGCGCCGTCGACGGCGCCGACGCCGCCCACGACACGGTGGTCGATGACCGCTTGGTCGAGCGGCATCGCGATCTGCTCCTGGGCGGCGAAGCGAACCGCGGCCGAGAGCTCGGCGGGGTCTTCGATCGCCGGCAGCCGCAGCGTCCTCACGACGACCCGTTGGTTGGCGATTCCAAGTCGAACCTGTTTGCCGAGCTTGTGCTCGGCAAACAACTCGCGCAGGGCGGCCGCGACTGTGTCGGGGTCGGCGACCTCGCCGTCGCGGAACGCTTCCGGCGCGAGGGGCGCAGTGCCCGCCCCGGTGACGTGCACGCTGCCGTTGCTGCGCACCTCGGCCGCGGCGATGCTGCCGGCCTCGATCTCGAGGCCGACGAGGCCGGACCCTTTCGTCCGGCTCCGCTTGAGCGACGGCAGGTTGATCTGGGGCGATGGGAATCTCATGGAAGAGGGCGGACGACCGCCACGTCTTGCATCGGCTAAACGGCCAAGGAACCTTTGCCCTGTCCTACTTAGAAATCGAAATTGCAGGCGCTCATTCGAGTGTCTCTCGCCCGATCACCCAGGCGGTTTTTTCGGGCTGGATGAAGCTCGGCGGCTCGAGGTAGCGGAGCCGGCTGTCGTAGTTGTAGCTCTTCAGGTAGCCGCTTCCGTTTTTCCCGGTGGTGCCGACGGCGCCGCGGTACTTCTGCGCGATCGCCCCGTTGACCCTGAGTGTGCCGAGCTTGGTGCCGCATTTGTAGTTATCGACGATGAAGGAGTGTTCGATCGCCAGGATCGCCGCATCGATGGTCACGCTTTCGAGGGTCCCGGTGCCGTTTTTGCATTCGAACACCTTTTTTTCTTCGACGACTTTCCCGAATTTTTCGACTTTTTCGATTTTCCATGGAATCGGGTGATAGATCCGGACGAAGTTGTTGGCGACGAGGCCCAGAACCCCTTCCCCCTGTAGTGGGAGTTCCGATTCACATGATTCCATGCAGAGGTTTCCCGTAACGATGATGTTGTTGTAGGTGGCGATTGTGAGCTGTCCAGAGTAGGTACCTTGAATGAAGGCATCGCCGCAGCCGCTGGTTTCCGCCGTTACCTCGTAGGTGACGTTGAAGGGGGAGTATTTGGTCGAGCAGGTGCCGTTTTCGATGTAGACGACGCCATTTGCCGGAATCGAGCCGTTGTAGAGTGGAGTGCCTACGGGGGCCGAGCAGGTAGAGGTTTCGGAATACGTCAGGACCATCATGTTTTTGCCGCTGAGGCAGATACGTACCTGGCCTTTGAAGTGGAATTTGGGTTCGGCAATCGTGCTCAGTTCCTGGTTGCTCGGCGGCGGAGTAAGAACCGCTGAGTTGGCGGTGAATGTGCCTTTGAAGTTTTCGTTGGTACCGCTGCAGCTGGAGCCCGAGTTGGGGATTTCGTAAGTCGAGAACCACCCTTTGGGCGGCCCGCTGACCTCGACCGGATCTGCTGCGGACCCTCCCAGGGTCGGGCTACCGCAGATCACGAAGGCATCGTTCGTGTGCATGGGCCCGTTGATGAAGTCGCCGGTGACAAAAGAGATCGTGTCGCAATAGCCTTTGCCTGAGAGGTATTCGACTGCGTAGCGTTCTTCTTTGATCGTCTTGCTGCACTGTTTTTCCGCCGCTTTGACCAGGGTTTCTTCGCCGTAGGTCGCTGGGTCGGAAGTCTCGCGCTGCGTGAAGTAGACGTAGTCGAGGAAGCTGCCCGGCTTGAAAGTTGCGACGACCGAGGCTTCGGCTTTGCCAGCGAAGCCAGTGGAGCGGATCCGGAAAGTGCCCTTCAGCGGGTCTTTCGACTGGATCATGCTTTCGGTCGGATGTTTTTCGTCGCATTTTTTGTAGGTCGTCTGTGTGGTCGACGGGAGCAGCTCGATCGCGTATTCCGCGCCGGTTGTACCGGGTACGGTGCGTCGTTTTTCGGTGGACCCGACCTGATTGACCGCGCTGGGTTTGTCCGCGACGTTGTCGCAGGTGATCCAGTAGCTGTTGTTGGCGTGCAGGTGGTAGGCGTAGTCGTCGATCCCCGCCTTGGCGGCCTCGTAGGCCTGCTTCTGCTTGAAGTCGTAGGCGCCGGAATGGCTGTCGCCGTTGACCGCGGTCACCGCGACCAGAGCCAGCATCGCGACCAGCGAGGTGCCGATCACGGTGACGATCATCGTGAAGCCCTCTTCGCCGTTGCGTCTCACTGGCATGGCCGGGCCGGGGAGCCTTCGTTGAAGGAGGGAGGGGTGAGGCGCAGGGTGGCGCTGTTGCGGACGCTTGTAGGGGCGCCGGTGTCTTTGACAGGGGTGCTTTCGGGCGCGACCGTCAACGCCGCTTGCACCTGGACCGTCAGCAACGCCGCGGTCGCTTCGAGCGGCGTTGTCTGGGGGGTCGAGGAGATCGTTCCGTTCGAGTAGGCGTAGTAGCTGAAGATCGACGTACTCGGTGAGATCGGGCTGACCCCGGTCAGCAGCGTGCGGGTCGAGGTGGGTTTTTCTTCGGCGAACGTCCAGTTCGGGGCCGTTCCCCCGGACTGCGCGTAGTCCGACTGGGAGAGCGTGGTCCCGCTCAGGCCGATGACGCTGAGGATCGGGGTGGGCTGCACGTCAGACCCGGTCTGATGGACGAACCTGAGCGAGGTTCCGGTGCTTTTTTCCCGGACTGGGGCAATTTCCGGCGCGATGCACGCCGAGTGGAGCTCTTCCATGATGCGGGTGAGCACGATCCGCGCCCGTTGCGTGGCGTGAACGCGGGCGCTGACCCTGGCCGAACTGTGCATCGTGGTGACGATCAAGCCCGTCACAGCACCGAAGATGACGAGGCCGGCCGAGAGCGCGACCAGCATCTCGATGAGAGTGGTTCCACGCTCGTCCGCCAATCTGAGCCGGCGCCTCATGTGCATTCTCTATTTCCTTCCGAGCCGCTTCCGGAAAGATCGAGGGTCAGCGTCGTGGCGCTGGAGAGGCTTTTGACGGCGATGCCGGTTTTTTTCTGCCGCCGTTTTTCGCTGCCGATTTGAGCGGAGGCGCAGATCGAGTAGGTGCTCCAGGGCAGGCCGTATTCGGCTTTTCCGCTCGCAGAGCTGGCCTGGTGTCCTTTCGATTCGCTGGTGTAGTAGCGCTTGATCGAGGTCCCGGCCAAGTCTTTGCATTTTTCGTCGGTGATCGTGATCACCGCACCGCTGACGGCTGAGCTGCCATTTTTGACCGTCAGTTCGAAGGCGGGAACCTGCAGTTTCAGCGGCGTTTTCAGTTCTTCGCCGGGATTGAGGGTTACGCTCACCTGCCCTGCGCCGGTGCCGGGGTTGTTGCTTTCGCAGCTGCCGGCCCAGACGCTGACCGGGCTGTTGAAGGGGAAGACCGGAGTGGCTTTGACGAGGAGTTCCCGCGCTTTGGCCGCAGTCCAGTAGTCCTTTACGCCGAGCGAGTTGAAGATGAGGATCGAATCGATCTTCGCCGCTTCGAAGGTCGAACCGCTGCCGATCCGGTTTTCGAATTCAGCAGAGAGGGTTGCGGGGGTGTCGTATTCGAGCGCGAGCGTGTTGATGCCAGCTGCTTCGACGCCGGCCGTTTCGGCGTGGGGGGGTTCTCCATCCCTGCCAACCAGACCGGCGGCGGTCGGGGTGACCGTGTAGTTGCCTGCCGCCAGGTCAGCGAAGTTGGCGCAACCGGTGGAATCGGTCGTGCCGTTGAAGTTGCCAGGGCCGCTCCCCGAGATGGCAACTCCCGAAATGGCTTTGCCCGCCGCATTTTTGGTCGTGACGAGGAGCGAGCCGTGATTTGGGTCCAGCGACCCGCTGGACGGCGAGACGATGCTCTGCATGACGACGGGTGCGAGGCTCCGGGGCCAGGTCACCGTGGAGGTGATGCGGACGTAGTCGGCCGAACTGTTGCCCGAGCAGCCCGACGGTTCGCTGGTCGAGTTGTTGACGAAGACGCCGACGGATTCGACCGTGAAGACGGTGCCGTCGAGCGTGTATTCGTTTTTCTGCTGCAGCCGGTTCAGCGAGGAGAGTCGCAGCGAGCGCAGGCGTGCCTGGTCTTCCTGGGCCAGCGCGTAGGCCTCGGAGTGACGGCGCTCGGAGGCGGCGGAGCGAGTGGTCGCCTGCAGCAGGGACAGTACCCCCGCCGCGACGATCGCGAGCACGAGGGCGCTGACGAGGATCTCGATCAGGGCGAATCCGTCTTCTCCATGCGGCGGCCTGCGCCCGGGCGGCGTCATGCAGGGTCCATCGGATGCACGGGGACCCGGCTTTAGCGTTGCTGAGTTGTGGAGACGGCCATCTAGCGCGGATCGGCCAAAACTTCAGTAAGTGAAGCAATGGCGCTACACTTGCTGAAGCGAGGTGATCGCAGCAGCCACCCCGTCTTTGCCCATGAGTGCAGCCTCAAACTCACGCTGTCCCGTCTGTCGTACGGCCGAAGTGGTCTGCGGCAAGTGGACCCTCCTCGTGATCCGCGACCTGGCCGAGGGGTCTAGTCGTTTTTGTGAGCTGGAGCGCTCGTTGGAGGGAATCAGCCCGCGCACGCTCTCGTTGCGCCTGCGGGCGCTGGAAGAGGAGGGGATAGTCGAGCGGCACACCTTCCCCGAGGTCCCGCCCCGGGTCGAGTACGCGCTGACCGAGAAGGGCGAGGCGCTGGTGCCCCTCGTCGAGGACATGCGCCGCTACGGGCGCCGCTGGCTCTTCGAAGACGCCGCGGAGCCCGAGCCAGCCGCCGTCTGAGCGCCGAGTCCGCCAAAACCTGTCCTCAACGCGGGAAATTGCGGACTCGCGATCTCTTCGTTCTGCAAGCGTCCGTGCAGGCGCAGGAGGGCCAGGCACGGACGGGAAGGCTGGGGCGTGCGCGATCGCCTGCTCACCGAATCGCTGACCCGCCTTGCCTCCGAGGCGGCGATCAAGCTCAGCTCGCTCGTCGCTTCCGGCGATCAGATCCCCTTCGACGTCGACGCCGAGAGCGGCGACGACTCCGCCTTCTACAGCTACCGGCCCCTCACGTCGCTCTACGTGCGCGAACGCGACGGCGAGTTGCGCGGCCTCGAGGCGTTCGGCCCGGCCCGTGACGCGGTAGCTGCGGCCGGCATCGCCGCCGCCTACCTGGAAGCCCGCGGCGAGCAGGTGCCGAGCGACCCCGGCGAGCGGGCGGCCGAAATGCTCACCGTCTTCCTCGCCTCGCTCTGGGACGGCTGCACCGAACTCTCGCTCGACCACGAGCGGTTGCGCAACGCTCTCGCCGTGCTCGAGGCCGAGACGCGTGGCGCCGACGAGGCGGAGGTGCTGATCGCGCCGTTGGTCGGCCTGCGCATGCCGCTGCCCTGCCTGCAGCTTCCGCACGGCGTGCAGATCGTCCGCGCCGACGCAATCGAGGCGCCGATCGAGGCGATGCGCAGCGAGGGCATGGGCCGCGCCTCCTGGCAGCCGCAGTTCCTCGCCCTCGCCGAGCAGACGGACGGTCCCGATAGCGCCGATTCCGCCCTGCACCAGCTGCGCGAGCTGATCAGCGTCATGCACCTCTTCAAGGCCGGCAGCATCGGCCTCGGTCCCTACGCGTTCGCCCCCACCGGGGAGGGTCGCTGGGCCCGCCTCGCCACCGGCGCGCCGCCGACGCGGAGCGGCTTCTACGAGCTGGGCGAGGAGGAGGCGATCCAGCTGGCCGAGTTCGCGGCCACTCTGGAGGCCCGGCCCGATCCGGATGGCGCGCTCGCCTGGGGCGTCGGCCGCTTCGAGCTCGGCTGCGGGCGCGAGTCGGCACTCGATGGTCTCAGCGACCACCTGCTGGCGCTGCGCGCGGTCCTCGACGGCCACGGCCCCGTTGGCGCCTCGCTGCCGATGCGGGCCTCCGCCCTGATCGCCGACGAGAACGTCGAGCGGATCGAGGCGCGCGAGCGGATCGAGAGCGCGCTGGAGCTGGAGCGCTCGCTGATGAACGGCGCCCCCTCATTGCCCGGCCTCGCCATCGCCGGCTGGATCGAGGAAGGCGTGCGTCGCATCCTTCGCGACACCGCCCTCGGCGAGCTCAAAGCCGACCTCAACGCCGCCGCCGACGAGACCCTGATCGCCACCGGCCTCGAGGCAGGCGATGCCGAGATCGCCGTCTCGGAGGAGGTCGGCGTCCAGCAAGAGCTTCCCGCAGCCCGCTTCTCGCCCTCAGCATCGCACTCCGAGCCCTCAGAGGAGGACCAGATGGACCAGCCGACCCGCATCCTCGAGCCGATCCCGGACGAGGGCGAGATCCGCATTACCGCGACGCCCTGGCTCGACGAGGTCGAGGCCCCCGACAGCACCCTCGACTTCCCCGCGATCGAGGGCGACGTCCAGCATCGCGAGCGGATCGACACCCCGCGTGTGCGGCACCTGTTCCCGGTGCCGGAGGACGCGGAGTGGGAGGTCCGCGAGCTCCGCTACGACCACTACCGGCGCAGCGCGGGCTGAAAACACCGCTGGTAGGGTGCCGCGCGCATGCGCCGGGCAGCACTCATCGCGAGGACCGATTTTCGGCGAGCCGTCTTCGCGACGCTTGCCACCGCCACCGCTGTGCTCGCCCTTCTGCCCGGCCCCGCGGTCGCGGCGAACAGCTACTTCACCAACTCCTCGATCGCCGACGTCGCCGAACGCTCGCGAGAACTCAGCCGCGGCGGACAGTGCATGAGGTTCGTCCACGATGTGCTCTGGACCGCCAGCTCGCACCGGATCAGCACCTCCGCTTACACCTACGGATATCAGGGCACCTTCAAGGCGAAAGGGGGAACGCCGATCGGCGATCCGAACTCGGCGGTGCGGGGGGACATCATTCAGGTCACCCCGGCCGGCACCGCGGACTCATGGAAGGGCCCCGAGCGCTTTCCCCTGCATACGGCGATCATCCGGCAGAACCTGAAGGGCGGCAATTTCGCCGTCATCGATTCGAACTTCAGCCTCAACAACGACGAAAAGGTGCGGCGGCACACTTTCAACCCCTACGCGTTCGCGCGCAAATACGGCGGTGGCACGGTGAAGATCTGGCGCCTTGGGTCGACCGGCTCGAGCTCGCCGCCACCCTCGGGATCGTCCCCCGTCTCCACGACGAAACCCCCCAGCGGCGCGCCCGCGCCAGTTCCGGACCGGCTCAGCAACAACGGCGCTCTGCTGGCGTCGAAGAACCAGTACCTGCGCTCCGCCGACGGCCGCTTCCGCTTTGTCATGCAGCAGGACGGGAACCTGGTGCTCTACGGGCCAACCGGTCACCCACTCTGGGCGTCGAACACCGTTGGGCGCGGCGCCAACCGCGCGGTGATGCAGAGCGATGGCAATCTCGTCCTCTACACCTCCAGCGGTAAACCCGTGTGGGCTTCCAACACCGAACTGCACTACCACGCTTACCTGATCGTCCAGAACGACGGCAACGTGGTCATCTACGAAGGTCACACGCCCCTCTGGGCGACCGGCACCGACGGTCGCACCTGAGCCCCGATCGGGGGTCATGCCTCAGGCGCGGCCCGCGGCGATCTCGATCCGCTCCTCGCTGCTGGCGAACAGGTAGCGGTTGATCTGCGCCAAGCCGGCGAGGTCGTGGACGTCCTCGTCGAGGTAGGGGACGCGGATCACGCCCTGGGCGCGCAGCTCGGTCGCCAGCCGCTCGATGTTGCGCGCGTCGCGCTCGGCCAGCGCCTGGTAGTCGGCGAAGTTCTCGCCGACCCGCTTCGCCAGGTCGACGTCGCCGAGTTTCTCCGCCAGCGTTCCCTCCAGGTCCTCGTCGTCTCCGCGCAGCTGCTCGGCCGGGTAGTGGACCTTGTTGACGATCACGCCGCCGAAGGGCAGCTTCGCCTCGACCAGCTTGCGGTGGAAGTAGACGGCCTCGTCGATCGGCTCGCCCTGGGGGCCGCAGACGACGAGGAAGCAGGTGCGCGGATCGGCGAGCAGGCTGTTGACCCGCTTGGCGCGCGCCTGGAAGCCGTCGACCATGCCGCTGAAGGCGTTGAAGAACTCGGCCAGGTCGGCGAGCAGGTCGAAGCCGACGATGCGCTTGAAGACCGAGAGCGCCACCGAGGCGCCGCGGCCGGCGACCTTCGCCGCCAGCCCGGTTGGCTTCATGAAGACTCGCAGCGAGCGGCCTTCGATGAACTGGGTGAGGCGTTTCGGCGCGTCGAGGAAGTCGAGCGCGTTGCGGGTCGGCGGCGTGTCGAGGACGAGCAGGTCGAAACGGCCTTCGCTGTGCAACTCGAAGATCTTCTCCATCGCCATGTACTCCTGCGAGCCGGCCAGCGCGTTGGAGATCTGCTGGTAGATGCGGTTGTCGAGGACGCGGTCGCGCGCCTCCTCGTCCGGCGCCTGGCGGGCGACGAGCTCGTCGAAGGTGGCCTTGGCGTCGAGCATCATCGCCCAGAGCTCGCCCTTTATCTCGACCCCCTGCTGTGCGAACAGGGCCGGGTCAACCCGTTTGGCCTCGTTGCCGAGCTCCTTCAGGCCCAGCGAGTCGGCGAGCCGCTTCGCCGGGTCGATCGTCAGCACGCAGACCTTGAGGCCCCGCGCGGCCATTCCGGCGGCGATCGCCGCGGAGGTGGTCGTCTTGCCGACGCCGCCCGAGCCAGCGCAGATGCAGATGTCCTTGCCCGCGAGGATCTCGCCGACCGCGGGCATCAGCCGACCTTCCTCGAAAGCTCCCGCGCCCCCTCGACGCCGAGCTCCGGTTGGAAGAGGAAGGGGAGCGCCTTGACCGGCGCCTGTACCCGCCGCCGCAGGCGGGCCAGCTGGGCGCGTTGGGAGCGGGCTCGGTTGTGCTCGGAGAGCGCCGCTCTCGTCGCGGCGCGCGCGGCTCCGTCCCCGCCCTCGGCGACGGCGCCGATCCGCTCCGCCTCCTCGGCAGAGAAGCGCTCGGGATAGAGGCCGTTCATGTAGATGCGGTCGACCGCGACCCCGACCTCGTCGCGCAGGTCGCGCTCCAGCGCCGCCGACTCGTTGACCGGCATCTCCTCGGGCAAGGCGACGATCGCGACGCCGGTGTGCTCGGCATCGGTGATCAGCCGGTCCAGCTGCTGCGCCTGCGAGTGAATCGGGCCGACGCGGGCGATCGCGGCGAAGGTGCGCGGCGTCTGTAGAAAGCCGATCCCGTGCCCTGTTGCCGGGGCGTCGACGATCACCAGGTCGTACTTGCGACCCTGCTTGACCTTGCGGTCGAGCTGCGACAGCTCCCAGATCTTGCCGATCGTGACCAGCTCCTTGAGGCCGGGCGTGGCGGCGGCGAGGTAGTTGAAGATGCGGCTGCGGAAGAGCATGTCGCGCATCGCCCGCACCTTGAGCTGCAGCAGCACGTACTCGCGCATCGACTCGTCCGGGTCGATTGAGATCGACCAGAGGTTCTCCTCCATCTCGACCTCGTGGAAGCCGACTTCAGCGTGCTCGAACATCCGCGAGGCGTTCTCCTGGGCGGAGACCTCGCAGACGATCGTGCGCTTGCCTTCGCGGGCGGCGCGCAGGCCGAGCGCCACGGCGACCGTGGTCTTGCCGACTCCGCCCTTGCCGGTGACGAAGACCACTCGCTTGTCGAGGAGATCGGTTACCGGGCAATTCCTAGCAATTTCTCGGTGCGGCAGGAAAAGCGAGTGGTCATGCGAATACCCGCGCAATGGGATTCCTTAGCCGCAAGAACAAGTTCGCGCCCGCCCCCGTCGTCGAGGAGACGCATCCGATTGCGGATGAGTTGGAGCAGATGGAGGAGGCGGTTCCGGAGCGGGTGGTTGACGATGAGACTTCAGCGGTGGTGGCCGCGGGGCCTGCCGCGGTCTCGGAGGGGCCTGCGGGCGGGGGCTCCGCCTCCGTTCTCGGCCCCTCCGAGCCCGCGCCACCCGCGGACAGGGCGCCTGAGGCTTCAGGACCAACCGCTCCGGCAGCAGAAGCTGAGAAAGCTGAGGAGGAGCCCGAGAGGTTCATGCCGCGGGATCTGCTGGCGCCGAGCAGGCACGAGGTCGCTGTGCAGGAGCGGGAGCCGGAGGCACCGGTCGAGCATGCCGAGGTGATCGCGTTTGCGAATCAGAAGGGTGGGGTGGCCAAGACCACTACGACTTTGAACCTCGCCGTGGCGTTTGCCGAGTCCGGGTACAGGGTGTTGTGCATCGACCTGGATCCGCAGGGGAACCTGACGATGAGCCAGGGGATCGATCCGGACAAGGTGGAAAAGAGCCTCTACGACGTGCTCGTTCACGACATGCCGATCTCGGAGATCATCCAGAAAAGGGAGATCGACATCGCCGTCGCCTCGATCGATCTGGCCGGCGCCGAGATCGCGATGAGCACCAAGATCGGCCGCGAGCGCTCGCTGGAGAAGGCGCTCAAGGAGGTCTCCGGCGACTACGACTTCGTCTGCATCGACACGCCGCCCAGTCTCGGTCTCTTGACGATCAACGCGCTGACCGCGGCGAACAAGGTGATCGTGCCGGTGCAGTGCGAGTACCTCTCGATGCGCGGCCTGGTCCAGCTGCAGAACACGCTGAAGATGATCCAGGAGAACCTCAACCCCGACGTGCGGATCGAGGGCATCCTGCCGACGATGCTCGACTCGCGCACGGTCCACGCCAAGGAGGCGGTGGAAATCCTCGAGGAGAACTTCGGCGACCTCGTCTTCAAGTCGCGCATCCGCAAGGCGATCAAGTTCGCCGAGGCTCCGGTGAAGGGCGCCAGCGTGCTCAAGTACGATCCGCAGGGAAACGCGGCGGGGTATTACCGCGACCTGGCGAAGGAGGTTCTGGAGCATGAGTCGGCGTAAGCGGGCAAGTATGCGTGAGGGACCCCTGTCTGACCTGTTCAGGTCGACGACTGACGGCGAGACTTCAGAGGGCGAGGCCGCGGGTCCTGCCGCGACCTCGGAGGGGCCTGCGGGCGGGGGCTCCGCCTCCGTTCTCGGCCCCTCCGAGTCCGCGCCACCCGCGGGTGAAGCGTCCGAAGTCTCGGGACAAGCCGAGTCGGCTCAAGAGGAGTCCGGGTCGCGCGAGACGCCGCCCGAGCGACTCAAGCGCGTGTTCGAAGATGAGCCCAAAATCCGGCGGCGGGAGATTGAGCCGATTGTTGAAAGTCCTCGCTACGGGCGGGAGGAGCCGGAGTACGAGCCGCCGGGGAGTGGGGAGCCGCACCAGCCTGTGATTCGGGTGGTGGGTGTGGGCGGGGGTGGCGTAAACGCGGTCAACCGGATGGTCGAGGCGCGGATCCCGGGCGTCGAGTTCATGGCGGTCAACACCGATCTTCAGTCACTCCAGCTCTGCGTCGCCGACGTCACCGTCCACATCGGCGACGAGGCGACGCGCGGCCTCGGCGCCGGCGCCGACCCGGACCTGGGCCATCGCTCCGCCTTCGAGGAACAGGACAAGATCAAGCGCCTGCTCAAGGGCTCCGACATGGTTTTCGTCGCCGCCGGCGCCGGCGGCGGCACGGGAACCGGCGCCGCCCCTGTAATCGCCCGCCTCGCCCGTGAGGTCGGTGCGCTCACCGTCGGCATCGTCACCAAGCCGTTCAGCTTCGAGGGCAGCCGCCGCGGCAACCAGGCGAGCAAGGGAATCGAGGAACTCGCCGCTGAGGTCGACACCCTGATCGTCGTCCCCAACGACCGCCTGCTCGAGGTGCTCGACCAGCAGACCTCGATGGTCGAGGCCTTCCAGGTCGCCGACGACGTGCTGCGCCAGGGCGTGCAGGGGATCTCCGATCTCGTCACTCTGCCTGCCGTGATCAACCTCGACTTCGCCGACGTGCGCACGATCATGTCCGAAGCCGGACGCGCCCTGCTCGGCATTGGCATGGGCCACGGCGAGGGCCGGGCGATGCTCGCCGCCGAAAAAGCGATCTCCTCGCCGTTGCTCGAGACTTCGATGGAGGGTGCGCGGGCGATCCTGCTCTCGATCACCGGCGGCTCGGACCTCTCGCTGGTCGAGGTCAGCGAGGCGGCGAAGCTGGTCGGCGAGGCCGCCCATCCCGACGCCAACATCATCTTCGGCGCCAACGTCGACGAGGAGCTCGGGGATCAGGTTTGGGTGACCGTCGTCGCGACCCGCTTCGACGGCCGCGCGACGACGCCGCGCCGCGTCGCCGAGCCGATGATCCGGCGCACCAAAGACGCCGGTCGGGGTCGGCCGTCGCGGGCTGAGAAAGCCGGTGGCCTGGACGCCCTCGACGTCCCTGAGTTCCTGCCAGGCTGACATTGCCCCCATGAGCGGGGTCGTCGCCGCGGGGCACCCACTCTCCGCCGAGGCAGGCGCCGAGGTCCTGCGCGCGGGCGGCAATGCGGTCGACGCCGCCGTTGCCGCGGTGCTCGCCTCCTTCGCGGTCGAGAGCCCGCTGACCGGCTTCGGCGCCGGCGGCTTCATGATGGTCCATCGGGGCGGCGAGACGGCCCTGCTCGACTTCTTCGTCGCTGCGCCTGGGAGCGATGGCATCGAGCGCGAAGTGGAGCTCGTGCCGGTGCCGGTGCACTTCGACGCCGACACGGTTCAGACGTTCTACGTCGGCCCCGCCTCCTGTGGGGTGCCCGGCACCGCGGCCGGGCTGGAGGAGGCGCTGCGGCGCTTCGGTACGGCACCGCTCGCCGAGCTGATCAAGCCGGGGGTCCGGCTCGCCCGCGAGGGCGCGCCGGTCAATGCCGAGCAGGCATACATCCTCGACATCCTCGAGCCGATCCACGCCCGGCTCGAGGGCACGCGCGAGCTCTACGCGCCGGGCGGACGCACCCTGCGGGAAGGCGAGACCTTTCGTTTCCCCGAACTCGCCGAAGCGCTGGAACGCTTCGGCGCCGAGGGAGCGGAGCCGTTCTGCCGCGGCGAGGTCGCGGCGGCGCTCAGCGCCCACGTCGTCGAGCACGGGGGCACGCTCGGGCTCGGCGACATCGCCGGCTACGAAGCGATCGAGCGCGAGCCGATCCGCGCCCGCTTCCGCGGCACCGAGGTCCTGACCAACCCGCCTCCTTCCTCGGGCGGGATCCTGATCGCCTACTGCCTTGCGCTGCTCGAGCGGCTCGGCGAGCGCAGTGGCCCCGAGCAGCTCGTCGCGGCGATGGGCGCTGCCAACGACGCCCGCGGCGAGGCCTTCGCCGAGGCGCTCTACGGGACGGGGCTGGCGGCGAGCCTGCTCGACGACGTCTCGCTCGACGCCACCGCAGGCGATCTGCTCGGCTCGACCACCCACATCTCCGTGCTCGATCGCGACGGAACCTGCGCCGCCGTCACCTGCTCCAACGGCTCCGGCTCGGGCGTGCTCGTGCCCGGCACCGGCGTGATCCTCAACAACATGCTCGGCGAGGAGGACCTCAACCCGCTCGGCTTCCACGCGATCGCCCCCGGCCGGCGGGTCCCCTCGATGATGGCGCCGACCGTGGTCCTGCGCGACGGCGAGATCGAGCTGGGGCTCGGCAGCGCCGGTTCGAACCGGATCCGCTCGGCGATCCTGCAGACGGTGGTGCGCGCGGTCGAGCAGGGGATGAGCGCGGAGGCGGCCGTGCGGGCGCCGCGCCTGCACTTCGAGCAGGGGGTCGTCCAGGCCGAGCCAGGCATCGACGAGGAGGCGCTGGCGCGCATCGAGGCCCGCGGCGTGTCCGTCCTGCGCCGCCCCGCTATCAACCTCTTCTTCGGCGGCGTGCAGGCCGTTGCCCGCGATCGCGCGACTGGTGCATCGAGTGGCGGCGGCGATCCCCGCCGGGGCGGCGCCGTTGCCATCGCGTGAATGTCACTTTATTCGGCTGTACGCCGAATAAAGTGACGAGCGTGGCAGAGGCCGAGACTGGAATCGACTTCGAGGCGGAGGGGCTGCTCGACGGTCTCGACGGAGGGGCGCGCTCGGATCGCCTCGCGCTGCTCGAGCAGCTGGCCGGCGAAGGCGTCTCGCTCGACGAACTGCGCGAAGCGGTCGCCGCCGGCCGCCTCACCTTGCTACCGGTTGAGCGCGGCATCGCCGGTGACGGCCCCCGCTACACCTCACGCGAAATCGCCGAGATCTCCGGTGGAGATCTCGATCTTCTGCAGAGGGCCAGCGCCGCGCTTGGCCTTCCCTACCCGGATCCCGACGAGCGCTCCTTGACGGAGGCCGACCTGGAGGCCGCCCGTCGCGTCAAGGCCTTTCTCGATGCCGGATTGCCCGAGGCCGGGATCATCCAGGTGGCACGCGCGATCGGTATGGGGACGGCTCGTATCGCCGAGGCCAATCGCGAACTGATCCGCCGCACGTTGATGCAGCCTGGGGATACCGAGCGGGACCTCGCCCTCCGTTTCTCCGCGGCCGCGGAGCAGATGCTGCCGATCTTCGAGCCGGCGCTGATCTACGCCCAGCGCGCGCATCTCTTGGAGCAAATCCGCCGTGACGTGATCGGGACCGCCGACCTCGCTTCCGGCGAGTTTGGCGCCACCAGTGAGCTTTCGGTCTGCTTTGCCGACCTGGTCGGCTTCACCAAGCTCGGCGAGGAGATCGCGCCGGAGGAGCTCGGCCTCGTTGCCGGCCGCTTGGAGGAGATGGCCACCGTCGTCGCCGAGCCGCCGGTGCGGTTGGTGAAGACGATCGGCGACGCGGCGATGCTGGTCTCGCCGGAGGCGGTCCCGATGACCGATGCGGCCCTGCGTTTGGTCGAAGCCTCCGAGCAGGAGGGGGAGGAGTTCCCGCGCCTGCGCGCCGGCATCGCCCGCGGCCACGCGCTTTCCCAGACCGGTGACTACTACGGCCGCCCGGTCAACTTGGCAAGCCGCATCACCGGCATGGCCAAGCCCGGCAGCGTGCTGGTCGACGCGCCGACAAAGCAGGCGGCGCCCGACGTCTTCAACTACTCCTTCGCGGGCGAGCGCCGCCTCAAGGGCTTCGAAACCCGCACGAAGCTCTACCGGGTGCGCCCGATCGAAGGCGCTTAGCCTAGGCCGGCTTGCGCCCGGAGACGAGCAGGTTGTAGAAGAGCTCGGCCGGCAGGTGGGGCTCGAGCAGGCGGCTGTCCACCTTCTGCAGGGCGATGTAGCTGTTGAAGGCGAAGCGGCGCCAACCCCAGGAGATCGATTCGGGCTCGGCGCTGGACTCCACCGTGCGCAGGCCCCAGCCCCAAGCGTTGGCGAGCAGCTCCTCGCCCCCGACGCGACGGTCCTCAAAGCCAGCTTTCTGCAGCAGGCGGCGCAGGTCGGCTGGCGCGAAGGCGTGCACGTCGACCTCGCCCTCGAGCGCGTGGCCCTCTGACTGTTCGGCCTCGGCGACAGTGCGCGGCCGCGCCTGCACCAGCCGGCGCCAGAGCGGCGCGGCGAGCAGGCCGGCGCGCTTGGGCAGGGCGGCGAGGCGGTCGCCGTAGCGCGAGGGCTCGCCGGCAAAGGCGATCGCGCCGCCGGGCTGCAGCACGCGCATAAATTCGGCGAGCGCCCTGTCGAGGTCCGGGATGTGGTGCAGGACCGCGTGGCCGAAGACGAGGTCGAAGCTCTCGTCGTCGAAGGGGAGGGCCTCCGCCTCGGTCTCGACCGTCTCGACTTCCAGCCCGAGATCCTCGGCGGTGTTCGCCAGCCGCTTCAGCATCCCCGCCGAGATGTCGGTGGCGGTGAGCGATTCGATCGCGCCGAGCTGCAGCAGGTTGAGCGAGAAGTAGCCGGTGCCGGAGCCGATCTCGAGGCCGTGCCCGAAGCTCGCGCCGTCGCGCCCGCCGAGCGCCTTGACCAGCTTCTGGCGCACCTGCTCTTGGCCGGTGGCCCCGAAGTCGATGCCCCACTTGGCGTCGTACTCATCCGCTGCGGCATCGTGGTAGCGCGTGTTGACGTCCTTGATGTGCGCCGGCGTGGCCGTCGGGGAGGCTGGCATTGGCCGGGAACAATACGGTCCCGGTTCGTGGAGCGGGAATACGTGCAGGAAAACCAGCCAGAGGGCGTGCCGCCGCTGCCGCTGACCGGCGAGCGCACCCTGCCCGACGTGCCCGAGGAGAACTACTGGTACCGGCGGCACCTGGTCGTCTACGAGTGGATCGCCGCGCGCGTAGCGGGCAAGCGGGTGGTCGACATGGCCTGCGGCGAGGGCTATGGCTCCAATGTGCTCGCCGGGGCGGCGACCAGCGTCGTCGGCGTCGACGCCAACCCCGAGGCCCATGAGCACGCGCGGCTGCGCTACGAACGGCCGAACCTACGCTTCGAGCGCGACCTGGTCGAGAGCTTCGCCGAGCCCTGCGACGCGGTCGTCTTCCTGCAGACGATCGAGCACGTGCGGGACGCCGGCGCGATCCTCGACCACTTCCGCTCGATGCTCGCACCCGGCGGCCTCGCCTTCATTTCCACCCCGAACCTGCTCACCCTCGCCCCGCCGGGGGCGGAGAAGTCCGACAACCCCTGGCACGTGCACGAGTACCGCGCCGCCGAGTTCCGCCAGCTCTGCACCGAGCACTTTCCCCGGGTCGAGCTGTTCGGCCTCTTTCATGCGCGCAAGCTGAGAGCGCACGAGCTGGCGCTGAAGCTCGGCTGGGATCGCATCCACAAGGCGCTGCGCATCAGCGCCCCGTTCTACGATCGCTTCACGCCCGCGATCGCGGCATCGGACTTCGCGCTGAGGCAGGGCGACCTCGATCGGGCACTCGACTTCCTCGCTGTCTGCCATGCGCCCTGAGGAGAGCGCCGGCGACCTCGCCATCGTCCTCCACTCCCACATGCCCTACGTCGAGGGCTTTGGGACCTACCCGTTTGGCGAGGAGTGGCTGTTCGACGCGGTGATCCGCTCCTACCTGCCGGTGCTGGAGGTCGCCGAACGGCTGACGATGACGGTGACGCCGGTGCTCGCCGACCAGCTCGAGGACGCCGCGCTGACGCGGCGGCTGCGCAGCTTCCTCGTCGACTGGCGGATTGCCGCCGCCGCCGACGACGCCGACGAGGTCCCGGCGGAATGCCGGGCTGCCTGCGAAGCGGAGGAGGCGCGCTACGGCCGTGCGCTCGCTTTGCTCGACGCCCACGGCGGCGATCCGCTGCGCGTCTTCCAGCAGGCGGCGGGGGACGGGCGAATCGCGCTGGCGACCTCGGCTGCCACGCACGCCGTGCTGCCGCTGCTGGCGACGCGCGAGGGCGTTCGCCTGCAGCTTGACGCCGGTATCCGCTCGCACCGGCGTCGCTTCGGCTGGGACGGTGGCTTTTGGTTGCCCGAGTGCGCCTTCGTCCCCGGGCTCGAGTGGCGGCTCGCCGAGCAGGGCGTGCGCTGGTTCTGCGTCGACCAGAGCCGGGGCGCCGCGCCGCTCGACGCGCTGGCGCCCGTCGCGACCGAGGCGGGGCCGGTGGCCCTGCCGATCGACTGGCCGGCGATCGAGTGGCTCTGGTCGCTCGACGGCTATCCCTCCGATCCGGCTCACGCCCAGTTCGCCGGCAAATCGCTGCGCGGCATCCGGATCTGGAAGGTGGGGGGAGGGGGCTACGATCCGGCGGGCGGGGAAGCAGCGGCGCGGCGGCAGGCGGGCGAGTTCCTCTCCGCGGCGGCGGCGCGGCTGCGCGAGTACAGCGCGCAGCGCGGCCACCGCGGCCTGCTCGTCTTCGCGATCGATACCGAGCTGCTCGGCCACTGGTGGTCGGAGGGGGCGATCTGGCTGGGCGAGGTGCTGGCCGGCGCCGAGGGGGCGGGCGTGCGCCTGCTCACCGTGCCCGAGGCGCTGGCCGAGCACGAGCCGCGGCGGCGCGAGCTCGCCGCCTCGACCTGGGGCGAGGGGAAAGACCTGAGCACCTGGGACTCGCCTCCGGTCGCGGACCTCGCCTGGGGAGCGCGGCGGCTGGAGCTGCGCGTCCTTTGCGCCCTCTCCGGCGGCCTGCGCGGCGCCGCCGCGCTGCGGGCCGCGCGCGAGCTGCTGGCGGCGCAGTCCAGCGACTGGGCCTTCCTCGACAAACGCGGCCAGGCTGGCGATTACGCCTATCAGCGGGCGGTTTCCCATTCCGAAGCGGCGCTGGAAGCCATAGACTCTCCCGCCATCGCCGATCCGCGCATGCGCGCCCTTGCCCCTGACCTGAGCCTCTCGCCGCTGCTGCAGCCGTGACTCGCGTGCTCATCCTCTCCTGGGAGTACCCGCCGCTGATCGAGGGCGGACTCGCCCGCCACGTGCGCAAGCTCTCCGAGGCGCTCGTCGATCACGAGGTCGAGGTCCACGTCATCACCCGCGGCGGCGAGGAGTCTCCGGCCGAGGAGCAGCGCGGCGGGGTCTTCATCCACCGCATCCGCGAGCCAAAGCGCCCGACCGACCTGGGCGAGTTCGTCGCTTGGGTCGAGCGGATGAACTCCGACATGCTCGCCGCCGGCGTTGAGCTCGGCGATCGCTACAGCTTCGACCTCGTCCACGGCCACGACTGGCTGGTCGCAAATGCCTGCGATCACCTCGCCAAGCGCTTCGGCGCGCCGCTGGTGACGACCATCCACGCCACCGAGCACGGCCGCCACCAGGGCTGGGTCGAGGAGCATCCCCAGACCTACATCCACGGCGTCGAGCGCTGGATCACAAACCGCTCCGACCGAGTGGTGGCTTGCTCGCACTACATGCGCGAGCAGATCGTCGACATCTTCGGCGTCGAGGAGGGCCGCGTTTCGGTCATCCCCAACGGTATCGACCCCGACGACCTGCAGCCACAGGACCCGGCGGAGCTGACCCGGCTGCGGGCCGAGTTCGCGGCGCCCGCGGAGAAGTTGGTGCTGCTGATCGGCCGCCTCGTCTATGAGAAGGGTTTCCAGCTTGCGCTCGAGGCGATGCCGCGCCTGATCGAGGAGGTGCCGGGCACGCGCTTCCTGATCGCCGGCTCCGGCACCCACGAGGCCGAGCTGCACAAGCAGGCCGAGCAGCTGGGGCTGATGGAGCACGGCACCTTCCTCGGCTGGATCGGCGACGACGTCCTGCACTCGCTGTACCGCATCGCCGACCTCACCGTGGTGCCCTCGATCTACGAGCCCTTCGGCCTCGTCGCGCTCGAGGCGATGGCCTCCGGCTGTCCCTGCATCGTCGCCGACACCGGCGGCCTGCGCGAGGTGGTGCCGCACGAGGATGTCGGCTTGCGCTTCCGCGCGCACGATCCCGAAGCCCTTGCCGAGGTGGCGATCCGGGTGCTCTCCGACGACCAGCTTGGGCGCAGCCTCGTCGCCGAAGCCTACGAGCACCTGCGCCGCTTCGACTGGGGCGACGTCGCCGAGCAGACCGCCGCCGTCTACGCCGACCTGGCCGGCGCCAAGCTGGACCCGGCCTAGTCCCTAGTTCGACTTCGGACTGCCGCCCGCGACCGAGAAGCTGCCGGCGGTAACGTGGCCGGGCGTCCAGCCGATGCCCTCGATCAGCTCGCTCGGCTCGACCGAGAGGGCGCCGGCGAGCTTGACAAGCGTGTCGATGCGCGGGACGCGCGCGCCACGCTCGAGCAGGCCGACCTCGGTGCGGTGCAGCGAGGCGTTGTGGGCGAGCTCCTCCTGGGAGAGATCAGCTTCCAGGCGGCAGCGAACGAGGTTCTTCCCAAAGCGTGCGGCGACGTCCATCGCCGGGATTCTCGTGTCTGGAAAGGGGGAGATCGACAGCCTCGCAGATGGTCGTTTTTCGACTCCGGACTGGACCTCAGGGGCTCAGACAATACAGTTCATCACGGCGCCAAATCGGGCGGGTGCAGGGTGGTGTGGGCGCCCGGGTCGGGTTCGATCGGCCGCGGCCAGCGCAGGTGCTCGGGAGCCTCGCGCATGCGGATCACGCGGGCGGGGATGCCGGCGACGACGGCGTTGGCGGGGACGTCCTTGGTGACGACCGAGTTGGTGCCGACGATCGCGTTGTCGCCGACCCGGACACCGCGCAGGATGCAGGCGCCGTAGCCAATCCAGACGTTGGAGCCGACCTCGACGTCGCGCTTGTAGATGCCCTGCTGGCGGATCGGGCGCTCGACCTCGACCACGCCATGATCGAAGTCGATGAACATCGCCCGGTCGGCGATCACGCACTGCTCGCCGATCCGCACCCGCTGGTAGGCGGAGATCGTGCACTCCTGGCCAATCACGGTCTTGGCGCCGATCTCGACCCGGCCCTCGTGGCAGCGCACCTTGGTGCCGTCGCCGAGCCAGACGAAGCGGCCGAACTCGACCCGGGCGCCGGGGGCGACCTGCAGTTCGAGGCCGCGGCCGAAGAAGACCGGACCATCGGTGCGCCAGCGCCAGCCCGCTGCCGTGAGCAGGCGCCGCCGCAGGTAGCGCCCGAGCAGGCGCGCGTATCTCGGCGTCAGCATCCGGTTGCGGGCGAGGAAGCGGATGAGGCGAATCACGGCGGCGCGGACTCTAGACTGGCGCAGCGATGACCGACGTCGCCAAGACCGCCCCGCTCGCCGAGCGCCTCGTCGCCGGCGACAAGCGCGCCCTGGCGCGGGCGATCACGCTGATCGAGTCCGACGACCCGGCCGGCTGGGAGCTGGTGCGCGAGGTCTATCCGCGCACCGGCAAGGCGCGCATCGTCGGCTTCACCGGCCCGCCGGGGGTCGGCAAGAGCACCCTGATCGGGGCGCTGACCGCCGAGCTGCGCAAAGCAGAGCGCCAGGTGGCGGTGCTCTCGATCGATCCCTCCAGCCCCTTCACCCAGGGCGCCCTGCTCGGCGATCGCATCCGCCTCTCCGACCACTTCCTCGATCCCGGCGTGTTCATCCGCTCGATGGCCTCGCGCGGCGCCCTCGGCGGCCTCTCCGAGGCGGCCCTGCAGGTGGCGCTGGCGATGGACGCCGCCGGCAAGGACGACGTGCTGATTGAGACGGTCGGCGTCGGTCAGGCCGAGATCGACATCGTCGACCACGCCGACACGATCGTGCTGGCGTTGATGCCGGGCTCGGGCGACTCGATCCAGGCGCTGAAGGCAGGGGTGATGGAGATCCCCGACGTGATCGTCGTCAACAAGTCCGATCACCCGATGACCGACACGATGGTGCGCGAGGTACGAAGCGTGCTGGCGCTCTCCCACGACCCCGAGGGCTGGCGGGTGCCGATCCTGCGCACCGAGGCGGCCCGCGGCGAGGGGGCGGCCGAGCTGGCGGCGGCGATCGACGAGCACCGGGCCCACATCGAGGCGGCGGGGACGCTGGAGCAGCGTCGCGCCCGCAACCTGCGCAACGAGGTGCTGGGGATCGCGACCTCGCGGATGCGGCGCCGGCTGGAGGCGACCGCGGCCAACGACCCGGAGACCGAAGCGCTGCTGGAACGCGTGGTGCGGCGCGAGCTGGACCCGGCCAGCGCCGCCTCGGAGCTGCTCGAGAGGCAGTCCGATGACTGAGCCCGGCGTCGCGCCGGCTCCAGATCTCGCCGAGGCGGGCAGCTGGCTCGGCTTCGAGCTAGACGAGCTTGGCGGAGGGCGGGCCGGCGTCGTCCACAGCGTCTTCGTCGACGCCGAGACTGGCAAGCCGGCCTGGCTGATCGCCAGAATCGGTCGTCGGCGCCGCGCCAAGCTGGT
>JASLIG010000058.1 GCA_030152805.1 Solirubrobacterales bacterium | reverse complement strand
CAGCGGGATCGCCCGGGTGACGCCGCCGACGATGACGAAGGCCTGGATCGCGAAGACCGCGGTCAGCCCCGTCGCCAGCAGCTTGGAGAAGCCGTCGTCGGCCAGCAGGGCGATCTTGAAGCCGCGGGCCGCGATCAGCAGGTAGATCAGGACCACGGCACAGGCACCGAAAAGGCCGAGCTCGTTGACGATCAGCGAGTAGATCGTGTCGGTCTGCGCCGCCGGCAGCAGCGCGTCGTTGGTGCCGGGAATCGTGATCAGGCCCTGGGCGAAGCCCTTGCCGAAGAGGCCGCCATCGGCCTGGGCGAAGATCGACTGCAGGATCTGGTAGCCGCTGCCGGTCGGGTCGTGGTAGGGGTTGAGCCAGACCTCGACCCGGTCGTGGACGTGGGGAACGGTCGAGGCGAAGAACCAGGCGCCGAAGAGGAAGAGCGCCATGCCGATCACGACGAAGGAGAAGCGCCCGGTCGCCACGTAGAGCAGAGCGAGGAAGGCAGCGAAGAACATCAGCGAGCTGCCGAGGTCGCGGATGAAGACGAGCATGAACATCGAGGCGCCCCAGACGACCAGCATCGGCCCGAAGTGCTTGAGCGGCGGCAGGGTGACGCCGAGTACCCGGCGGGCGCCGACGATCAGCACCTCGCGATGCTCGCGCAGGTAGCTGGCGAGGAAGACGACCAGGCAGATCTTCGAGAACTCGGCCGGCTGGAAGGCGAGCGGGCCGATCTTCACCCCCAGGTAGGCGCCGTTGACCTGCTGGCCGATCCCGGGCAAGCGCGGCGCCAGCAGCAGCAGCAGACCGACCACGGCGATCGTGTAGCGGTAGCGCTCGAGCACGTCGTAGTCGCGCAGGAAGTGAATCGTCAGGGCGAAGAGCACGAGGCCCAGGACGAACCAGTTGGCCTGGTCGCGGGCGAGGCTGGCATCGATCCGGTAGACCATCACCAGGCCGAAGGCCATCAGCAGCGCCACCAGGGGAAAGAGGTAGGGATCGGCGTTGGGAAGGCGGATGCGCAGGTAGAAGTGGGTGGCGAGGCAGACGGCAAAGAAGTAGGCGCCGTAGAGGACGCTGGCGTTGTCGAGGCGCGAGTTCTCCTGGGCGAAGACGGCGGCGAAGCCGGCGGTGAGCAAGAGCGCGACCGGGACAAGAGCAACCAACTCCCGGTTGCGGGCGCTCACTTGACCCCTTGCGATTCTTCTATGTCTTCGATCAAGGAGACCGCGTCGCCGCGCGAGCGCAGGTCGTGGCCGCTGACCGCGTCCTGGCGCCGCTGGGTCAGCGAACCGGTCTGGATCGGGCTGGCGTAGCGCTCGTCGTAGAGCTCGATCCCGAAGGGCAGTTCGTATGGCAGTCCGCGGTAGAGGGCGACGCGGCCGCCCTCGTCGGTGCCGAGGAACCAGACCTGGCGGTTGCCGTACCAGGCGCCGAAGGCGAGGGCGCCGAGGATCGCGAGGATCGCCAGCGCCTTCAGTGCCCGCCGCAGCCCGCGCCGTGGCTGCACGGCGGCGAGCCCCTCGCGGCGCTCCCGTGCGGCTGCGGCTGCGGCACGGCGACGGACCTCGGTCGCGGTCAGGCCCTGCTCCGCCGCGGTCGAGCCGATCAGGGTCGCGTCGTCGTGTTGAGTCTGCGGCGCCGCCGCGTCTTCGAGCCGGAAGGCGAGCGCGGTGATGTTGTCGCGGCCGCCGGCTCGGTTGGCCTCGTCGACCAGCGCCCCCACCGCGGCGCTCATCGAGCTAGCGCCGGCGAGCAGCTTGGCGATCTGCTCCTCGCCGAGCATCGTCGTCAACCCGTCCGAGCAGATCAGGAAGACGTCGCCGGGCGCCGCCGGCACCGTCTGCACGTCGGGCTCGACCTCGGGCTCGGGCCCGAGCGCCCGGGTGATGATCGAGCGCTGGGGGTGGTCCTCGGCCTGGGCGTCGGTGAGCTGCCCCTTGCGCCGCATCTCCTCGACCAGCGAGTGATCGCGGGTGAGCTGCTCCAGCTTGCCCGCCCGCAGGCGGTAGGCGCGGCTGTCGCCGACGTGGCCGATCGCCACCTCTTCACCCGCCGCGTCGAGGATCGCCGCGGTCAGCGTCGTGCCCATGCCGGCGCGCGAGGGGTCGGCGCGAGCGAGGTCGTGGATGCGCCGGTTGGCGGCGAGGATCGTCTCGCGCAGGACGCGCTCGGGCGGGCCCTCGGGCAGGTCGACGTCGAAGGCGTCGGCGGCCGCTTTCGAGGCCACCTCGCCGGCCTGGGCGCCGCCCATGCCGTCGGCGACGACGAAGATCGGCGCGCGCACGAAGAACGAGTCCTCGTTGGCGTTGCGCTGGCGCCCCGTGTCGGAGCGGAATCCCTGGTCGTCGATCCGCAGCATCGCCGTCAGCCAGACGCCTCGTAGCGGAACTCGGTGTCGCCGATCCGCACCACGTCGCCGTCGATCAGCTCCGCCTCGCCGTTCAGCGTGGCGTCGTTGAGCAGGGTTCCGTTGGTCGAATTCATGTCCTCGATATAGGTACGGCCGTCACGGCTGAAGATCCTCGCGTGCACGCCGGAGGCATAACGGTCGTCGATGCGCACGTCGGCTTCCGCCGAGCGGCCGATCGAGAGGCCGCCGATCAGGTCGAAGCGCTCGCCGGGGTCGAGGCCGCCGCCGCGCTCGGCGATCAGCCAGGCATCGGTGGCGCTGGGCGTCCCGGCGAACCCGGGTGCCTGGTGGAAGCCGGTAGCGTCCGGTGCCGGCGAGACCGTGCGCCGCAGGTCCTTGAGGGCGCTGCGGGCGATCCAGAGCAAGAAGATGTAGAGGACGGCGAGGAAGCCGAACTTGAGGGCGACGGAAATCGGCTCGTAGTCCACTAGCGCCGGGCGCTCACTGCTCGATGTCGAACAGGAAGGTCGTGGTGCCGAGGACTACCTCGTCGCCGGGGCTGAGCCGCGAGGAGGAGACGCGGCGGCCGTTCACCTTGACGCCGTTTGTCGAGCCGAGGTCGGCGATCGTCCAGTCGCCGTTCTGGGCGCGGTGAAGCTCGGCGTGACGGCGCGAGACGTTGGGATCGTTGAGAACGCACTCGGCCTGCTTGGAACGGCCGATCGTCGCCCGCGGTCCCTCCAGGACGTAGCGGCGATCGTCGAGCGAGACCACGGCGCGGGTGGCGACCATCGCCTGCGCCCGCTGCTCCGGGCTCGGCTGCGATGTCCGCTCTTTGACAGCCGAGTAGACCATCGTGTGGCCCTCCTCGCCCTGACTCGGCGCCTCCCCTTCGCGCGCGGGTGGCTTGACCAGCCGGGTCTGGATGCCGAACTCGCCGAGGCGGAGGCGCTCGTCGGTCTTGAACTCGACCGCCGGTCGGGTGAGCAGATCGTAGTTGCGCCGCCGCGCGTGCTCGAGGAGGTAGCCGGAGAGCTCCTGCTCGAGCGAGCGCTCGTAGCCTTCGAGCTTGACCCGGTCGCGGCTGGAGAGGTAGACGGTGTACTCATTGGGAACGTAGACGCGGGCCACGCCCGCCGTCTTGTGCGCGTCCATCTCCTTGGCCAGCTTGCGCGCCAGCTCCACCGGCTGGACCTCGGAGCTGAAGGCGCGGCTGAAAACCCCCTCGACGAGGCCTTCGATCCGACTCTCGAGGTTGCGTAGAACGCTGATCGGTGGCTCCTTTTCGCGGGCGGGCGGGCGCCCTTGGTGGTGGGGAAACCGGCCCGAATCCTACGGGAGCAGGACGCCGTGACCGATCGCGAGCCAGGCCCCGAGGGCGGCGGCGAGGGCGAGGGCTCCGAGGCGCAGGGGGAGCGAGCGCTCGGGGCGCAGCGGGTGCTCGGCGAGCAGATCGAGCGAGCCTTCGATCGCGCCGCCCAGTTCCTCCAGCGACGGCCGTCGATCCGGGCGGCTCTGCAGGCAAGCGTCGACGCTGTCGCAGAGCTCGCGGGGCAGATCGGGACGCAGGCGGCGCAGCGGTCGCATCCGGGCGCCGATCGCCCGGGCGGTTGCCGCCGGGGTGGCGCGCCGGGTCGGGTGCTCGCCGCTCCAGCTCTCATACAGCATCAGCGCCAGCGCGTAGATGTCTGCCTCGGGGCCGGCGGCGCGACCCTCGGCCTGCTCGGGCGCCATGTAGGCGAGCGTGCCGACTACGTCGCCCGGGGCGGTCAGCGCGGCGGCGTCGGTGAGGCGGGCGACGCCAAAGTCCATCAGCTTGGCTCGGGGCTCGCCGCCGTCGGTGACGAGCACGTTCTGCGGCTTGACGTCGCGGTGGACGACGGAGCGCTCGTGGGCGTGGTCCAGCGCCTCGCAGAGATCGGCGCCGAGGTCGCCGATCTCGCGGTCGCTGAGCGTGCCTTCGCGGTTGAGCTGGGCCAGGGTCGAGCCGTCGACCAGCTCGGTGACGAGCAGTGCGTTGCCGTCCTCCTCACCCATCTCATACAGCGTGACGATGCCGGGGTGATTGAGCCGCGCCGCCGCCTGCGCCTCGCGCAGCACGCGCTCGGATCCGGGCGACGCAGCCGACTCGATCGCCTTGACCGCGACCGGGCGCTCGAGCCGCCCGTCCCACGCCTCGTACACGGTGCCGAAGCCGCCGCCGCCGATGCGGCGCTCGATCAGGAAGCGATTGAGGACAAGCGAACCGACCACTGCACTCCTCGACTTCGCCGCGAATCCGCTTCCTCCTGCGACATACTCCCTGCTTCTTGGAGGATTCCAGCTCACCCCGGCCGCGCCGTGCGCGGCCGCGTCGCCGCCCCGAACGTCAGCAGATCCTGCTGCGGCGTGGCCTGGCGCTCGGCGGCGGGCTGATCGTGTTGATCCTGATCGTGCTCGGCGTCAAGGGCTGCCTCGACGCGCGCAAGAACCGCGCGCTCAGCGATTACGCGCGCAACGTCAGCCAGATCGTCGAAGAGACCGATCAGACGAGCAAGGCCTTCTTCGACAAGCTCTCGGACCCGGGCGGCCTCTCGGTCACCGAATTCACCACCCAGGTCAGCGCCGACCGCAGCGCGATGGACAACTACGCCAGCCGCGTCGACGGGCTCGACACCCCCGGCGACATGAGCCACGCCCAGACCTCGCTCGAACTGGTCTACGAGCTGCGCGCCAGCGCGATGAACGAAATCGCCGAAAAGATGAGCACGGCGCTCGGCGACGTCGGCTCCGAGGCGGCGATGAAAGCGGTCGCCAAGCAGATGCGCAGGCTGCTGGCGAGCGACGAGCTCTACGCCGCGGTCACCCGGCCGGAGATCGACGCGGTGCTCGCCGCCAACGGCATCGAGGGTTCCGACGTGCCGAAGAGCGTCTTCCTGGCCGACGAAACCAGGTGGCTCGACGAAAGCGAAGTGAGCTCCGCGCTGAGCACCGTGAGCGGTGGCAGTGGTGAAACGGCCCGCATTCACGGGCTCGGCCTGATCGGCACGAGCGTCGACGGCACCGCGCTGACGGCAGAATCGACGACCTCGGTGATCAGCGAAGGTGCGCCCGAAGTCGAAGTCGAAGTCGCCAACCAGGGCGAATCGACCGAGAACGGGATCAGCGTCTCGGTCACGGTCAGCGGCGGCAGCACGCTGGAGGGGACGATCGACAGCATCGGCGCGGGGGAATCGCAGACCGTCTCGATCCCGCTGACCCCGGCGCCGAGCGGTGAAGTCGCGCTGGAAGTCAAAGTCGACACGGTGCCCGGCGAGCAGGTCTCTGAAAACAACGAAGCCAGCTACACGGTCGCCTTCGAATAGGCGGGCCGTGCGGCGGAACAGGTCCTAGCGTGCGGATCGCCTATCTGGGGCCGGCGGGGACCTTCACCGAGGACGCGCTGGGCGAGGCGCTCGGCGCGGGCGCGGACTTTGAGCCCCTGCGCACGCCGACGGTCGCCGACGCGATCCTCGCGGTCGAGCGCGGTGAGGCCGAGCGGGCGCTGGTGCCCTTCGAGAACTCGATCGAGGGCTCGGTGCGCAGCACCCTCGACACGCTCGCCTTCGACACACCCGGGGTGACGATCGTCGGCGAGCACGACTTCGCCGTACGGGCGATGCTGATCGCCCGTGAGCCGCTCGAGTTGGGCATGGTGCAGACCGTCGTCTCCCACCCACAGCCACTGGCCCAATGCGCGCGATTCCTGCGCGAGCACCTCCCCCAGGCGGAGCGGCAGAGCGTCGAGAGCACCGCGGCGGCGGTGAAGCTGGTCCGCGAGTCCGATGCTCCCTGGGCCGCGATCGGCGCCCAGGCGGCGGCGGCGCTCTACGGCTGCGCGATCCTGCGGGAAGGCATAGAGGACGAGGCCAACAACGTCACCCGCTTCGTCTGGATCGCCCGGGAGGGGACCGAGCCGGAGGTCGGCCAGGCCTGGAAGACCTCGCTGGTCTTCTCGGAGCTGGGCGAAGACCATCCTGGCGCCCTGGTCAACGCCCTGCGGGAGTTCTCCAGCCGCGAGGTCAACCTGAGCCGGATCGAGTCGCGGCCGCTGCGGCTGGAACTGGGCCGCTACATGTTCTTCTGCGACCTCGAAGGGGCGCTCTCCGAGCCGGCCGTCGGCGAGGCCGTGGAGGCGCTGCGCGGCAAGGCGGAATCGGTTCGAATTCTCGGTTCGTACCCGACGCAGTAGGTCGCCTGCGTAGAATTCCCCAGCAACATGGCACGCGTGCTCGTACTCAACGCAACGTATGAGCCAATCAACGTATGCACGTTGAGACGCGCTGCCGTGCTGCTGCTCAAGGAAAAGGCCGAGCTGCTCGAGCGCCGCGAGGGAGCGATCCACTCCGAGCACATGACGATGGAGCGCCCCGACGTGATCCGCCTGGTCAGCTACGTGCGGATACCCCGCGAAGCGCACCGCCGCAAGATCACCCGCCGCGCCGTCCTCGCCCGCGACTCCTGGACCTGCCAGTACTGCGGCTCGCGCAAATCCGGCCTCACCGTCGACCACGTCATCCCCCGCAGCCGCGGCGGCAAATCCGTCTGGGAGAACATCGTCGCCGCCTGCGCCTCCTGCAACCGCCGCAAGGGCAACCGCCTCCCCCGCGAGATCCACATGCACCCCAAGAAGTCGCCTAAGGCGCCGGGGCCGACGGTGTTCATCCAGGTGGCGAGTCCGTCGATTCCGGCGGCGTGGCAGCAATATTTGCCCGCGGCCGCGTAGGAGGGAGACGAGGGCTTGACAGTTCCCAACGGGCGCTTCGCGCCCTGCGATTTAGTGCCGCTTCGCGGCAACGCATCACTCTGCGGAGCTGCTTCGCAAGGAACTGTCAAGCCCTCGTCTCCCTCCCTCATAGCTCGGACAGTTACTGGTGCTCCGAGGAGCGGAAGCGCGATCGCCTCCGTCCTGAGCAAGCTCGGGACCAAGCGTCACGGTCACCCTTTGACGCAAACCGGTTGGATCTGCGGACTCAGCTTCAGAGCTCTCCGAATCGGAGGGGTCGGTGGGTTTGGGGTTGGGAGTTCCTTGCGAAGCAGCTCCGCAGAGTTGTTCTCAGTCGCGAAGCGACAGCAAATCTGCGCCGGCCGCAGGGCGGCGCATGGGAACTCCCAACCCCAAACCCACCGACCTACCTACCCCTCTGGAAGCTGCTCCTGACCCTCGTCCCCAGCTTCACCCGAATCATCATCGACCACCAGAGCGACCGCCGACACGCAGTCGTCGTCCTTCATGTTCATCACTTTGACGCCCTGCGTCGGCCGGCCCATCTGGGAGATGCCGCCGGCTTCGGTGCGTTGGACCATGCCGTTCTGGGAGATGAAGAGGAGGTCCTGGTGCTCGCGGACGATCAGGGCTCCGGCGAGGCCGCCCTTCTTTTCGGTCAGCTTGGCCGTTAGGACGCCCTTCGTGCCGCGACCCTTGACCGGGTACTCCGAGACCGAGGTGCGCTTGCCGTAGCCGTTCTCGGTGACGACGAAGAGCTCGGAGTCGTCCCGAGCCACGTCCATCGCCAGCACCCGGTTGGGTTCACCGTTGACCTTGGCCGAGACGTTCATGCCCTTGACGCCGCTGGTGTCGCGGCCCATCGGCCGCACCGCCTCCTCGGAGAAGCGCGAAGCGTGTCCCGACTTCGAGACGAGCAGGATGTCGTCGTCGCCCGAGGTGAGACGAACCTGGACGAGCTCGTCGGAGTCGCGGATCTTGATCGCGATGATTCCGTCGGCCCGGATCGGCGTGTTGTAGGCCTTGAACTCAGTCTTCTTGACCAGGCCCTGGGCGGTGGCGAAGACGAGGTACTTGTTCTCGCTGAAATCGCGGGTGGGGATGACGGCGGTCACCTTCTCGCCGTCGCGCATGGGCAGGACGTTGACGAGGGCGCGGCCTTTCGCTGTGCGCGCCCCCTCGGGCAGCTCGTAGACCTTGAGCCGGTAGACCTTGCCGCGGTTGGTGAAGAAGAGCAGGAAGTCGTGGGTCGAGCAGATGTGCAGGTGCTCGATGTAGTCGTCCTCCTTGAGGTCCATCCCCATCACGCCGCGACCGCCGCGATGCTGCTGGCGATAGGTGGCGAGCGGCAGGCGCTTGGCATAGCCGGAGTGGGTGATCGAGATCACCATCTGCTGGTCGGCGATCATGTCCTCGATGTTCATGTCGCCCTCGAAGTGGGTGATTTCGGTGCGGCGATCGTCGCCGTAGCGCTTGTCGACTTCGTCGAGCTCCTCGACGATCAAGGCATCGATGCGCGCCGGGTCGCCGAGGATCTCGCGCAGTTCGGCGATCCTCTTTGAGAGTTCCTCGTGCTCTTCGCGCAGCTTGTCGGACTCCAGCGCGGTGAGGCGGGCGAGGCGCATGTCGAGGATCGCCTGCGCCTGCTCTTCCGACAGCGAGAAGCGCTCGACGAGGCCGGCCTTCGCCGCGTCGGTGTCGGCGGAGCCGCGGATCAACTCGATCACCGCGTCGAGGTTGTCGAGCGCGATCAGCAGCCCCTCGAGGATGTGGGCGCGGGCCTCGGCGCGGCGCAGCTCGAACTGGGTACGGCGGATCACCACCTCGCGCTGGTGGCTGACGTAGTGCTCGATCAGCTCCTTGAGGCTGAGCGTCTTCGGCACACCGTCGACGAGAGCGACCATGTTGACGCCGAAAGTGCTCTGCATCGCCGTCCGCTTGTAGAGCTGGTTGAGCACCACCTCGGGCGGGTCGCCGCCGCGCTTGGTCTCGATCACCAGCCGCATCCCGGAACGGTCGGACTCGTCGCGCAGGTCGGAGATGCCGGTGATCTTTTTGTCGCGGACCAGATCGGCGATCTTGGTGATCAGGCCGCCTTCGCCGCCCTTCTTGACCATGAAGGGCAGCTCGGTGACGACGATCGCGTCGCGGCCGCCCTTGAGCGGCTCGACGTGAGCGCGGGCACGGATCCGCACCGAAGCGCGGCCGGAGGCATAGGCGTCGCGAATCCCTTCCGGGCTCATGATCCCGCCGCCGGGGAAGTCGGGACCTTTGACGTACTCCATCAGGCCGGCCAGGTCGATGCCGGGGTTGGCGATGTAGGCCTTGACCGTGCCGACGGCCTCGCTGAGGTTGTGCGGCGGGATGTTGGTCGCCATCCCGACCGCGATGCCGGCGGCGCCGTTGACGAGGAGGTTGGGGAAGCGAGCCGGCAGGACCAGCGGCTCCTGCTGGGACTCGTCGTAGTTCGGGCCCCACTCGACCGTGTCGGCCTCGATGTCGCGCAGCATCTCGGTAGAGAGCCGGGCCAGGCGAGCCTCGGTGTTGTGGCTGACGAAGCCGTTCGTGAGGAACGAGTGATCGTCGCTCTCGACGCGAATCGAGTAGACCGGCTGGACGCCGGCGTCGACGACGGACTCCACCTCGGCGTAGAAGTAGTCGCCGGTCACGAGCGGCGCGACCGCATTTCGAACCTCCGGCGATGCGATCCGCTCCATGATCGCCGTACCGCCCTGCTCCCAACGCTCGATCCGGTCGACGTTGTGGCGCCGCAGCCAGTCCCGGTCAGACCAACGCGATTCGCAACCCGAGCGGATGTAGTCCGCCATGAAGGGCACGTGATCGTGGCTGAGAGCACGACTGCTGATCGGGATCGTCGCCAGGTCGCGGTCGAGCTTTTCCTGCTTCGCTCCCAAGAATCCGACGTTGAGGGAGAAGAGCCTCGCGTCGCGGCGATTGCTGATCACAACCTTGAACTCACCCTTGTCGTAGCGGCAGATTCGCGAGACGACGCCGGACTCGAGGAGGAGGAGCTGTACGTCTCGCGCGAGCTGCTCGCTGTAGGTGGAGTAGGAAATCTGAATCGTGTTGCGCGGCAAGCGTGAGGACGATCCGTCGCCGGTGAAGAGAGCGCGGAGGAACGTTCGCTTGAAGGCGCCGGACGAGCGCCAGACGAACTCCGGAACGCGCTTCTCCCGAGCGAGTCCGGTCAGCTCAGCGAGCGGACTTCTATGAAGGGCAGAGAGGTTCTGTACGTCGAGCTCGTGCAGAACGCTCCCGGACGCGATTTTGCGGGAAGCCAGGTAGCGCCGTCCGCCCACGACAGCGTCGTAGGCAGCGAGCACCGCGTCGAAGAAGTCTTTGTCGACGTTGTTGAAACCGGCTCGCGAAGGACCGATCCAACCCTCAGAGACAAAAGCACCGGCCAGGAGCGCGAGCTGACCGTCTCGGTCGCTCAGCTCCTCGCCAGGCTCATGCGCCGTTCGCGAGACGAGCACGCGATCGCCGGGCTGAATCTCCTCCAATAGCTTCCAAAGGAGGAGAGGCACGCCAGCCATGTCGACAAGGCAGAGGAGGGGATGGTTGTGAGTTCCTGTGAGCTCATGGCCCTGGGCGGTTCGCAAGCACAGCGTCGGATGGTCGCCGGAATGGAACAGTCGCGAAGCGCGCACCGGGCGAGCAAGCCGGTCCAAAACCTCGAGATCGACCTCGTTGTCGGAGTTTGGTTTGGTCCCCTCGACGATCGAGTCGATTCGCACGGTGCCGTGCGTGGTCGCGACTCGCGTATCGCCGGTAACGCAGTAGCGCATCGCCGCGGGCGGATCGTCGTCGATTGAGCCGAAGTTGCCCTGGCCGTCGACGAGCATGTAGCGCAGCGAGAAGTCCTGCGCCATGCGGGCGAGCGTGTCGTAGATCGCGCTGTCGCCGTGCGGGTGGTACTTGCCCATCACCTCGCCGACGATGAAGGCCGACTTGCGGTAGGGCCGGTTGGGCTGCAGGGCGAGGTCGTGCATCGCGTAGAGCACGCGGCGGTGCACCGGCTTGAGGCCGTCGCGGACATCGGGAAGCGCCCGCCCGACGATCACGCTCATCGCGTAGTCGAGATACGACGAGCGCATCTCCGTGGTCAGCTCGCGCTCCTCTACATGCCCCCCCGTGAGGGCCTCGGCGCCCTCCACTATGCCGCCCCCCTATACGTCAAGGAACCTCACCTCCTTGGCGTGTTTTTCGATGAAGGCCTTGCGCGGCTCGACCTTGTCACCCATCAGATCGGTGAACATCTTCTCCGTCAGCGCATCCGCCTCCTCGGAGATCTGGACCTGCTCCAGGGTGCGGGTGTTGGGGTCCATCGTCGTTTCGCGCAGCTGTTCGGCGTTCATCTCGCCCAGCCCCTTGAAGCGCTGCATGGTGACCCCCTGGCGGGCCAACTCAAGGACCATGCGGCGCAGCTCCTCGAAGGAGTCCGCCACCCGGTCTTTCCGATCGAGCTCGATTCGGAACGACGGACGGCCGACCTGCTTGAGCAGCTCGGCGTGCGACTCGACCAGGCGGCGGTAGTCGTGCGACTCGAAGAGGTCCTTGGAGAGCTCGTAGCTGCGGGCGAGGCCGTCGCGGCGATGGACCGCGCGTACCAGGATCCCGTCCCCCGATTCGGAGGAGATCTCGGTCTCGAACGGCTGTGACTCGTCAGCACCGGCGGCGATCAGCTTCTTCACCCCGTCGAGCGAGGCGACGCCCCGGTCGAGGATCTCGGATTCGCCGAGGAAGCGGACCAGCTCGTGGCCGAACTCCGCCTGCAGCGAGTCCGCCCAGCCCTCGTGCTCCTTGAGGCGCCGGTTGAAGCGCTGCCAGCGGGCGGCGGTGAGCTTGTGCGAGGTGCCGTCACCATCAGTCACCTCCATCTGCTCGAGCTTGTCGCGCAGCAGCAGCTCCTCGAGCTCGGACTCCTTCTCGACGTAGGTCTCCTGCTTGCCGTTCTTCAGCCTGTAAAGCGGCGGCTTGGCGATGTACACGTAGCCTTTCTCAATCAGCTGCGGCATCTCGCGGTAGAGGAAGGTGAGCACCAGGGTGCGGATGTGGGCGCCGTCGACGTCGGCGTCGGTCATCAACACGACCTTGTGGTAGCGCGCCTCCTCGACGTTGAACTCCTCGCGGACGCCGGTGCCGATCGCGG
This sequence comes from Solirubrobacterales bacterium, assembly GCA_030152805.1. Lineage (GTDB taxonomy): Bacteria > Actinomycetota > Thermoleophilia > Solirubrobacterales > 70-9 > VRUE01. Next base: position 7,950 of record JASLIG010000058.1, on the reverse strand, counting down.
TGATCAGCGCTTGGATCTCCTGGTTTGAGAGCACCTTGTCGATTCGCGCCTTCTCGACGTTGATGATCTTGCCGCGCAGCGGCAGCACCGCCTGGGTATTGCGGTCGCGGCCCTGCTTTGCCGAGCCGCCGGCGGAATCGCCCTCGACGATGAAGAGCTCGGCGAGGGCTGGGTCGCGGACGGTGCAGTCGGCGAGCTTGCCGGGCAGGGTCGAGTTCTCCAGCGCCGACTTGCGGCGGGTCAGGTCGCGGGCCTTGCGCGCCGCCTGGCGGGCGCGGGCGGCGTCGACCGCCTTGCCGACGATTCGTTTCGCCTCGCTCGGGTTCTCCTCGAAGAACTCGCCCAGCTTGCGGTTGACGGTCTCCTTGACCAGGCCCTCGATTGGCGGGTTGCCGAGCTTGGTCTTGGTCTGGCCCTCGAACTGCGGATCGGCGAGCTTGACCGAGATCACCGCGGTCAGCCCCTCGCGCACGTCGTCGCCGGTGAGGTTCTCGTCTTTCTCTTTAAGCAGCCCTTTGCCGCGTGCGTAGGCGTTGAGCGTGCGGGTCAGCGCCGAGCGGAAGCCGGAGAGGTGAGAGCCGCCCTCGTGGGTGTTGATGTTGTTGGCGAAGCTGAAGATCGATTCCTGGTAGGAGGAGTTCCACTGCATCGCCACCTCGACCTGGCCGTCCTCGGTCTCGCCCTCGAAGTAGACGGTCTTGCGGTGCAGGGCGTCCTTGTTCTCGTTGAGGTGAGCGACGAAGTCGACGATGCCACCCTCGTAGTGGAAGGTGTCGCTCTGCCCCGCGGCGCGCTCGTCGACCAGCTCGATCTTCAGGCCGCGGGTGAGGAAGGCCGTCTCCCGCAGGCGCTCGGCCAGGGTCGCGTAGTCAAACTCGAGCTCGTCGAAGATCTCGTCGTCGGGCAGGAAGGTGATCGTGGTCCCGGTCGAATCGGTCGCTTTGCCGTCGGCGAGCGCCGCCAGCGGCTTGCCGCGCTCGTAATCCTGGGTCCAGATCGCGCCCTCGCGGCTAATTTCGAGGTGCAGGCGCTCGGAGAGGGCGTTGACGACGGAGATGCCGACGCCGTGCAGGCCGCCGGAGACCTTGTAGCCGCCACCGTCGCCGAACTTGCCGCCGGCGTGGAGCGTGGTGAGCACGACCTCGGCCGCGGGCCGCTTCTCTTTTTTCAGTTCGCCGACCGGGATGCCGCGGCCGTCGTCGGTGACCGTGCAGCTGTTGTCGGGGTGCAGGACGACGCGAACGTGGTCGCAGTAACCGGCGAGCGCCTCGTCGACCGAGTTGTCGACCACCTCGTAGACGAGGTGGTGCAGGCCGCGGGGGCCGGTCGAGCCGATGTACATGCCGGGCCGCTTGCGGACCGCTTCGAGGCCCTCGAGGACGGTGATGTCCTGGGCGCCGTAGGAGGCGGAACCGTCTTTTTCCCTCGCGGTCGGCTTCGTCTTCTCAGGCAATTAGTCCCTTCCCGCTCTCATAGAAAACCCCGACCCTTTGGACTTCCTTGCCCGGGGGTCGGGGCAGAAACGCAAGTTGACATAAGGATACCAGTTTGGGGCCCTCGACAGCGCCGCTGCGACAAATAAAATGCCTGCAAATCAGCATAAATTAAATTACTTTTCGCCATCATTCACACGGAACCGCAAACTCCGCGGCGAACGCTCGCCGAGGCGGTCTCCAAGGCGCTCCAAGAGCTGCCCCTGCATCAAATCCAACTCCTGCGCCCAGACGGAATCGGTGCAGGTGACGATCACTTCTCCGTCGCGTTCGGAGACCGGCTCGGCGACCGCCGCGATGCGCTCGCCGACGGCCTCGACCCAGGCCGCCTGCAGGGCGGCGAGGGGCGTCTTTGGAGCGACTTGCTCCAGCGCGGTGCGCAGTGCGGCTGCAGCGGGACGTGGCGCGCGGCGGCGACTCACGCCGCGGCCGCCGCTTCGGCCGGCGGCGGCATCCTGACCATGCCGTCCCTCGCCTCGCCCGGCAGTGAGTCCTCGGCGGCGGCCGTGATCAGAGCCTGACCCCTATCGCCTAGCCGTTCGATCAAACGGCGGCGGCGATCGGGGTCGAGCTCGCTCATCACGTCGTCGAGCAGGAGCAGCGGCGCCACCTTCCGCGCCGCCAGCAGGGCCTCGCGCTCAGCGAAGATCAGAGCCAGCAGGGCGGTCCGCTGCTGGCCCTGCGAGCCGTAGCGGCGCAGAGACCGACCGTCGGTGGCGATCTTCAGCTCGTCGAGGTGCGGTCCCCACGAGGTCCTGCCGAGGCGCAGGTCGGCGTCGCGGCGCTCGGCCAGGCCGTGGCGGATCTCCTCGGCGCTGCCAGCAGCCCGCGGCGCGTACTCAACCGTCGTCTTCCCTTCCAGCCCGAGCTCGGCGGCGGCCTCGGAAAAAGGCGCGGCGAGCTCCTCGCTGGCCTCGGAGCGGGCGGCGATCAGGGCGGCGGCGGCTTCAGCCAGGGCTCCGTCCCAAGTATCGAGCTGGGACGGAACGCCGTGGCCGACCGCGAGGCGCGTGACCAGAGCGTTGCGCTGCGCCAACGCCTGCCCGAAGCGCTGACGCAGGTCGGCGCGCCTGGGCCAGCGGGCGGCGACGAAGCCGTCGAGGTGGGCGCGGCGTTGTGCTGGCGGGCCCTTGATCAGAGCAAGCCGATCGGGTGAGAAGACCGCGACGGGTGGGCGCGCTCGAGCAAGCGTGGCGGGGTCGGCGGCGCTGCCGTCCAGCAGGTGGCGGCGGCCCTCGGAGCGGCTGACCGAAGCCAGCAACCGGTGCTCGACTCCATCCTCATCGCGGACGGTCGCTTCGGCGCGGGCAAAGGCTCCGCCGAAGGGGATCAGGTCGCGGCGGTCGGAGGTTCGGAAGGAGCGGCCGGTAAGGGCAAAGTAGAGAGCCTCGAGGAAGTTGGTCTTCCCCACCCCGTTGGGACCGACCAAGCTGACGATCCCAGGTGCCAGCTCGATCCGCGCCCGGGCCAAGCTTCGCAGCGGCCTCGCTTCGACGGCGGCGACCAGCACCGGGCATTCCTCAGACGTTGAGGCGGATTGGCATCACCAGGTAACGGAAGTCCTCGTTGTCGACCGGCTGCAGCAGGCCCGGGCGCAGCGGTGAGATCAGCCGCAGCATCACCTCGTCGCCCTCGACGCTTTCGATCCCCTCGCGCAGGAACTCCGGGTTGAAGCCGATCTCCAGGGGCTCACCCTCGAAGGCGGCGGGCATCGTCTCCTCAGCATCGCCGACGTCGGGCGTCGAGGCGGCGATCGTCAGCTCTCCCGGCGCGAAGGAGAGTCGCAACGGCGCGTTGCGCTGCGCCAGCTGGCTGATGCGGCGGGTGACGTCGAGTAGCTCGGCGCGCGGCAGGCGCACGTCGTGCTCGTAGGACTCCGGCAGAAGTTGTCGAAAGTTGGGGAACTGCCCCTCGATCAGCCTCGTGTTGAGGACGATCTCCCCTGCCTTGAAGACGGCCTGGTTGCGCAGCAGCGCCACAGAAACCGTCTCGACACCGTCGGTGGAGACGATCCGGCCCAGCTCGCGCAGCGCCTTGGCGGGGATGTTCGCCTCGAGTTCGCCGCCGATCGCGCTCTCGAGCTCGGTGCGCTTGACCGCCAGCCGGTAGGAATCGGTGGCGACCATCGTCATCTCCGAACCGCTGGCGCTGACCAGGACCCCGGTGAGCACCGGCCGCATGTCGTCGCGCGAGGCGGCGCGGGCAACGAGCTCGACCGTCGCCGCCAGCGCGCCGGCTGGGATCGAGAGCGGCTCGCCCTCCTCCTCGGGGAAGCTGGGAAAGTCCTCGCTGGGGAGAACGCGAAGGTGAAAGCTCGAGCCGCCGCAGCGGATCTCGACGTCGCGCTCGCTCTCGCGCAGCTCGATCTCAACCGTCGGATCGCCGAGCGAGCGCGACACCTCAGCCAGCAGCCGGCCGGGCAAGAGGACCGAGCCGTCGCCGTCGGCCTCGGCGGCGAGCTTGGTCTTCAGGCCCATCTCCAGATCGGTGGCGCAAAGGCTGACACCGTCGCCGTCGGCGTTAAGCAGAATCCCCGAGAGGGACTGTGTCGCGGCCCGCGTCGAAACGGCGCGGGAAACCACCGAGAGCTTGGCGACTAGCTCGTCACGTTTGGTTGTCAGCTTCAATCGATGACTGCCTTCTTGAGTTGGATTAGGACCTGTGGAAAAACGAGGAACCGCCGAGGAACCGCATCAGTTGGCGGTTTGGCGGCTGTGGATCGATCTGTGGGAGGGCATTGATTCTTACAGTGCCATCGGCCGTCAGGATCGTCCTGTGGAGTCGCTGTGGATTGCGCTGCGCAACGCCTCGACGCGCCTGGCAAGGGCACCGTCTTCGCCGACGCGCGCTTCGGCACGGCGAATCGAGTTGAGCACCGTCGAGTGATCGCGGCCGCCGTAGAGGCGACCGATCTGCGGCAGCGAGAGGTCGGTCAGCTCACGAGTGAGGTAGATCGCGACCTGCCGAGCGCTGAGCGGGGTCGCGGCTCGGGTGGACCCGATGAGCTCGGCGCGGGAGATGCCGAAGTCCGTGGAGACGCGCTCCTGGATCTCCTCGACCGGCGTTCGCTCGGCCTTGCGCATGTTTTTGGGAATCACCGCGTCGATCAGCTCGGGGGTGAGCGGCCTCGCGGTCAGCGAGGCGTGCGCCAGCACTCGAGTGAGGGCCCCGTGCAGCTGGCGCAGGTTGACGTCGACCCGCCGAGCGAGCTCGGTGAGCACGTCGCCTTGGGTGTCGACTCCGGCCTCACGCACGAGGCGGCGCAGCACGGTGAGACGGGTAGCCAGGTTCGGCGGCTCGACCGCGACCGTCAGCCCCCACTCGAAGCGGTCGCGCAGCCGCGACTCGAGGCTGGACAGCTCGCTGGGAATGCGGTCGGCGGAGAGGACGAGCTGGCTGCCGCCTTCATAGAGGGCGTTGAAGGTGTGGAAGAACTCATCCTCGGTCGCCCGCTTGCCCTCGAGGAACTGGACGTCGTCGACGAGCAGGACGTCGAGGTCGCGGTAGCGGCTCTTGAACTCCTCGGCGCCGGCGCTGCGCAACGCGGCGACGAACTCGTTGGTGAAGCACTCGGCCGTGGTGTAGCGGACGTTGAGGGCCGATGCCGAGGTGGCGAGGTAGTTGGCGATGGCGACCAGGAGGTGGGTCTTGCCGAGGCCCGGGGGCCCGTGGAGGAAGAGGGGGTTGTAGGCCTCCGAAGGTGCCTCGGCGACGGCCAGAGCGGCCGCGTGCGCAACGCGGTTGCCCTCGCCGATCACGAAGCGGTCGAAGGTGTAGCTGCCGTTGAGGTCCATGCGCCGGTTGCAATCCGACTCGCCGGGCTGGATCTCCCCCTCGACGCCGAGCTTCACCTCGCGCAGCTCCGAGCCGGTTCCCGCGAGCGCGTCGCGGATCAAGCCGGAATAGCGACGCTCGGTCCAAGCCCGGATGCTCTCCGGAGCGGTGAGGTAGAGGGTGCCGGCCTTAGCGCCAACTGGCTTCAGGGGCTCCAGCCAAAGCTGGAAGGTCGAGTGGGGCAGCGAGGCCCGCAAGCGGTCCTGCACGTCCTTCCAGAGGAGCTCGAGATCCTGTTTCGTCGCGCCATCGTGCACCGACGGCCGACCATAGCGACGGCCGAATCAGCCGAAATCGGCGCCCCCGCAAATGCCGCCGAAATCATTTGCTCGGCGGAGTGGCGCGCACCCGCGCGAGACACGCCTCGCTGAGAGCTGAACCATCCGTATACTGCGACGCCCGATGAAGCGGACCTATCAGCCGAAGAAGCGGAAGCGGGCCAAGACGCACGGGTTCCGGGCGCGAATGAGCACGCGCGGCGGCCGCGCGATCCTCAAGCGCCGCCGCCGCAAAGGCCGGAAGCGCCTCACCCCCTAGATGACGCAGAGACGTCGTCGCCTTTCGCGCAGCGGCGAGTTCGACCGCGTCTACCGCGACGGATCTTCACATGCGACCCGCTACCTCGTCCTCTACAGCTTTCCCCGCAACAACGAGGAGGCAGATGAGGTGAGGCTGGGCGTTTCTGTGAGTCGCAAGGTCGGTGGCGCCGTCGACCGAAACCGGGTCAAGCGGGTTCTTCGCGAGTCTTTTTGGGGGCTCTCGGATCGGCTCCCCAGCCAGCACGATTTCGTTCTCGTCGCTCGCCCGGAGATCGGCGAGCTGATCGAGCGCGAGGGCTCCGGAGGGGTGCGGGCGAGCATCGAAGAGGCGCTTGCCGGAAGGAAGCGTTCCACGTGAAACGGCTTCTTTTGACCCTGATCGGCGCTTACCAGCGCTGGATCTCCGCGGCTCGTCCATCCCGCTGTCGTTACGAGCCCACCTGCTCGGCATATACGGCTGAGTCGGTGAGCCGCTTCGGTGCCGCCCGCGGCCTGCTCCTCGGCTCCTGGCGTCTCCTGCGCTGCAATCCCTTCAGCCATGGCGGCTTCGATCCGGTCCCCGACCACTTCACGCTCAGGGTCGGCCCTGTGGATCCGGCCGAGTACCACGGGGAGACGCACGCGTGATCCCCAGTGCGGACATCCTGCAGCCGATCGAGGACGCCGCCGAGGCGGTTCTCGACTTCTTCCACAACAACGCCGGCTTGAGCTGGGGCATGTCGATCATCGCCCTCACCGTGACGGTGCGAGCGGCCTTGATCCCGCTCACCTATCGGCAGATCAAAGGCATGCGAGCGCTGCAGGCGCTGCAGCCGCAGATCAAAGAAATCCAGGAGAAATTCAAAAACGACCGCCAGCGCATGCAGCAGGAGATGATGCGCTTCTACCAGGAGAACAAGGTCAACCCGCTGGCCTCCTGCCTGCCGCTGCTCCTCCAGCTGCCGATCTTCTTCGCTCTCTTCCGCCTTCTGCGCGGCGACAGCTTCGAAGAAGACGTCAAGGCCAGCGGGGAACAGGGCTGGCTCTTCATCAACTCGGTGATCGACAAGCCCCACGGCGCCGAAACCGTGATCCTGATGGTCCTCTTTGCCGCTTCGATGGCGGTTTCGACGATCGTGACGGTGCGCTCGTCGCCGAGTGCGGGTGGCAACCAGCAGTACATAATGATCGGCGCCTTCTCCCTCGTCGGCCTTTTCTTCGTGCCGACGTTCCCGGCCGGGCTGAGTCTCTACTGGATCACGACCAACTGCTGGACGATCCTGCAGTCCTACGGCGCGGCCAAGCTGATTCCCGCGCCGCACGTGACGACGCCCGAAGAAGTCGCCGCGGCCAAGCCTCCGCCCCCACCGCCGCGCAAGAAGAAGAAGCGACGCTGATGGCGCGTCAGGAGAGATCCGGCGGACCTCTCCTGACGCGCTCCTCGAGAGCTTCTCCAGGTACGGTCGTAGATCTGCCGCGTCTCGCACGAAGCTGCGTTCACGCATAGACTGGCGGCGCTATGGGAGAGATTGCTGATTGGCCGACTGAGCCTGCCGAGCGGGTTCGGGAGCTCGTCGAGGAGGTGCTTGATGAGCTCGATCTGGACGGAGACGTGGAGCTCGTCGAGGAGGACGATCGAATTACGGCTTCGGTCGAGGGAGATGACGACTACGGCCTGCTGATCGGAAAACGCGGGCAGACGATCGACGCCCTGCAGCTGATCGCCTACCAAGCGGCTTTTCGCGGGATGCGCGAGCGCAAGCGGGTGGTCGTCGACGCTGCCGGCTACCGCGACCGCCGGCGCGAGACGCTGACCGCGCGTGCTGACCGCGCGGCGGAGCAAGCGCTCACCGGCAATCACTCGGTCGAGCTGGATCCGATGAGCGCCCAGGAGCGGCGCGTCGTCCACGAGCACCTCAAGGAGCGCTCGGGGGTCGAGACTTACAGCGAAGGGGACGAGCCGCGACGGTGCGTGGTCGTTGCTCCTTTGGTCTCCGAGTAGAGGGAGTGGCCCGGTAGGGGTTCCGCTTAACTTTTTGGATGGAGAGTGACCGGCTGGCGCCTCGAGGGGGTGCCCAAAAATCACAAGACGCTTCACCCCAACC
>JASLIG010000032.1 GCA_030152805.1 Solirubrobacterales bacterium | reverse complement strand
CTGGCGACGGTGATGAAAGCCGCCGGCTACAACGTCGTCTACAAGGGCAAGTGGCACTGCTCGAAGCCGGCCCAGAAAGAAAACGCCGTCCCCGCCGATCTCGAGCGCTACGGCTTCACGCGCTGGAACCCACCCGACGCCGGCGCCAACCAGAGCGTCCCCCGAGGCCGGTGGCGGCTTCATCGACAACGACGGGCGCTTCATGGAATCGACCGGCTCACCGGAGGCCGGCGACGAGGGCGTGATGCAGTACCTCAGCTCGGCGGCCGCCCAACAGCAGCCCTTCTTCCTCGTCATCTCGCTGGTCAACCCGCACGACGTCCTCTTCTACCCGAGCAAGACCTTCGAAGAAGCCGGCTACGACGACTCCTGGATCCAGGGTGACATCGGCGTGCCGGCGACCAACGAAGAAGACCTCTCGACCAAGCCCTCGGTCCAGGCGCAGTTCCTGAAGATCTTCAACCTCACCGGCAAGCCGCGGACCGAAAAGGAAAAGCGCGCCTACCTGAACTACTACGGCAACCTGATGCGCTCCTCCGACAACTACATCGTCAACGTCCTCAACAAGCTCGAAGAGGCCGGCCTGTACGACGACACGCTGATCGTGCGCACCGCCGACCACGGCGAGATGGGCCTGACCCACGGTGGCATGCGGCAGAAGAACTTCAACTTCTACGAGGAGGCGACGCGAGTCCCACTCGTCTACTCCAACCCGAGGCTGTTCCCGACCCCGCAGAGCACCGCCGCGTTGGTCTCCCACGTCGACTTTCTGCCTACCCTGGCCAGCCTCGCGAAGGCACCGAAATCGGCCCGCGTCAACTGGCAGGGGGTGGACTACTCACGGCTGGTCCTGCGGCCGAAGACGGCGAAGCCGGTCCAGGACTACGTCGTCTTCACCTATGACGACTTCCAGTCGGGGCAGGCCAAACCGCCTTACCCGAAACCGCCGAACCACATCGTCGCCATCCGCGAAGGCCGCTGGAAGCTGGCTCGCTACCACGACGTCAGCAAGAAAAATCCGAAGCCGCCCCAATGGGAGATGTACGACCTCAAGACCGATCCGAAAGAGGAAACCAACCTCGCCTACGAAGGCTACGAACGCTCCGAGCGCGAGGAGGCACAATTCCAGCGACTGAAACAGAAGCTGGCGCGAGTCGAAACGACGCGGTTGAAGCGGCGCTAGTCTGAGCGCGAGCCCCCGTCTTCATTGCCTCAATGAGACTGGATCAGCGGAAGGGCGATACACGATGATCGAACGAATCGAGCAGATGCCGAGCGGGACGATCGGATTGCGGGCATCGGGCAAGCTCAGCAAGGACGACTACGTCGAGGTGCTGGAGCCGGCGCTGCGCGAGGGGATCGAGTCCGGGGCGCTGCGCTTGCTCTTCGTCCTCACCGACTTCCACGGCCTCGAGCTGGGGGCCTGGCCTGAGGATGTGAGAACCGGCCTGCGGGCATGGGTCCGCGACCACGGCGCCTGGAAACGCTTCGCGCTCGTCACCGACGTCGAGTGGGTCGCGAAGGCGATGCGTATGTTCACCTGGATGACGCCCGGCGAGGTGATGGTCGTCGGCCTCGACCAAGAGGAGGAGGCTAAACGCTGGGTATCCGCGTGAGGTGCGGTGACGGGAATCGGCTGCAGATCACCGACGATTCCTATCTGCGCTTGCTCGACGATGGAGACGCCCGCGAGCTCCACGGACTGATCGAGGCGAATCGTGCCCACCTTGCACGTTGGCTGCCTTGGGCTGCGAGCCAAACCTTCGAGGACACGGTCGAATTCATTCGCAGGACTCGGTTACAGCTGAGTGACAACGACGGCTTTCAGGCAGCCATAGTCGAGGAGGGCATCGTTGGGGTGGTCGGCTACCACGGGGTCGATTGGGCCAACCGCTCGACGCGCATCGGCTACTGGCTGGACGAAGGACACCAGGGCAGGGGGACGATGACGGCGGCGGTGCGGCTGCTCGTCGACCATGCGCTGAACGCCTGGCGGCTCAACCGGGTCGAGATCCGGGTCGCCGTGGAGAACCGTCGCAGCCGCGCGATACCCGAGCGACTCAGCTTTCGCGAGGAGGGGACGTTGCGTCAGGCGGAACTCATCGACGGCCGCTATCTCGACAGCGTCGTGTACTCGATGATCGAGGCAAATTGGCGGGCAGCCGGATGAGGGATAGCTCGCTTCGCTCCTTCTCCAGCATTTCCAAGGCGCAGCGGGTCTTGGCGAGCCGATCTCGATATCTCAGCCGGACTCCCCGGCCAGAGCCTGCGCCGCCGCGTCGAGGCGCAGGCGCTCGACGGCCTGGCGCTGCGACTCGGCCCGCTCGATCAGGGCGGAGAAGTCGACTTCCGAAAGTTTGGGGATCAGCGTCCGCTGCAGTGCCTGCCACAACTCGAGCTTGCCCGTGATCCCGATGTGAAGCATCTCCAGCTCGAGCAATCGGCTGAGTGGCGAGTACCCCCTCAAGCGTCCGTTCAGCTTGAGGCGGCCAAGCTTCTCTGCTGCCCATGCTCCTGCAATCTTGACGGTGTCCCGCTTGACGTCGAGCCGCTCCATCACGTCCTCCAGGGTGGTCCGGTCGGCTTCGATTTCGGCGCAGATTCCTTCCAGGGTCTTGCCCCACTTCGTACCACGATTGCTGGAGCGGGCCCGTCTGGCGAGCTCCACTCCGCCCGTTGCACCCGCTAGGTGGTCATTCAGGTATATGGCCAAGAGCCTGCGCTCGAGCACTCACTCAGGTTTTCCGCTCGAGGTCGGCGACTTCGTCTGCCTTCTCGTCAGCCCTCTCCTGCGCTTGGTCCAGCTCCTCCTTCTTCTCGCCCTTGCGCTCCTCACGTTTGCCCTGGCGGCGCAGGGAGGCGTCGCCGGCGAGGTCGCCCGCCGCCTGCTTGGTCTTGCCGGTGATCTTGTCGAGAATTCCCATTGATTAAAACCTTCTTCCGATTGGGGACAGGGCCCTGGTACCCCGAAAGATGGGCGCCGAACCGCGCTCATGGTCTGCGTTTCGCCGCAGGGGAGGACCGAGGTGGAGCTGCGCGGGCGGCCAGGCCTCGGGTCAGTACCACTTGCCGCGCGCGAAGCCTCCGAAAGCGATCAGGCCGATCAGGGCCACAATCAGGCCGGCCCAAAAGCTCCAAACGAACATCAGGACGATGCCGATGATGATGAGGATGCCGCCGAACGAGATTCCCACGATGCTCTCCTCCCCGTAGTGGTTCCGATGGTCGCGCGGTGTCGTTGACGCAGGCTCCAACCGCTACCCGGTCGAACGGCCGACAAACGAACGGCCTGGCCACAAGCGGCCAGTGGGTCTACCGCTAGGTTTCGGCAATGCCCGACGTGGTCGTCTTGGTGCTCGCCGCGTCCGGCACCGCGCTTGCGACTGGCCTCGGTGCGATTCCCGTCTTCTTTCTCGGCGAGCGAGCCGCTCAGCTGACACCGCTCCTGCTCGGCTTCGCCGCCGGCGTGATGGGGGTGGCCTCGATCGCGGGGCTGCTGGTGCCGGCCGCCGAGGAAGGCTCGGCTCCGTCCGTGGTCGGCGGCCTCGCGGCGGGAGCGGGCTTGGTGGCCCTCGCTCGCTGGCGGTTGAACCCGCGGACGAGCTTCATGGGACGGGAGGGCCCCGGCGTGCGCACCTCGGCCCTGGTCTTCCTCGTCCTCTTCGTCCACAGCCTCCCCGAGGGCTTTGCCATCGGGACGGCCTTCGCCTCCGATCGTGCCGGACTCAGCCTCTTCGTGATCCTCGCAATCGCGATTCAGAACGTCCCCGAGGGGACCAGCGTTGCGATCCCGATGGCGACGGCCGGCTTCAGCCGCAGTCGTCAGTTCTGGGCGGCGGTTGGCACGAGCGCTCCGCAGCCGGCTGGCGCGCTGGTCGCCTTCCTGCTCGTCGAGCAGATCGAAGCCCTGCTGTCCTTCTCGTTCGCCTTCGCCGCCGGCGCGATGCTGACCCTGATCGCGGTGGAGCTTCTTCCCAAGGCCTATGTCGGTCCGGAAAGGCTCGGGGCGAGTGGCGGAATCCTGCTCGGCGCCTCTGTGATGCTCGGGCTCAGCTTCGCGCTCGGCGTGTAGGCGCGCTCGCCGTTGCTAGGCGACCGCGAGGACGCCGAGGGCGAGGACCGAGAGGGCGATCAGGGCGAAGGCGATCCCCGTCGCCCAGCGCCCGGCGGTGCCCAGCGCATGGCTGCCCATCAGCTCCCGGTCCTTCGCCAGCGAGCGGATGAAGGGGAGCAGGACCAGGAGGAGGACGGCGTTGAGGGCCTGGGTCAGGAAGAGGATCGGCACCAGCGGGGCGCCGGGGATCAGGACGATGGTCGCCGCGATCGCAACGACGACGCCGAAGCTGACGTAGAAGGCGCGCGCCTCCCCGAAGCTGTCGTCGAGGTCCGCACGGCGCCCGAGCGTCTCGGAGATCGAGTAGGCGGTCGAAAGCGGGACGATTGCCGCAGCGAGCAGGGCGGCGCCGAGGAAACCAAGGCCGAAGAGGGTGGCGGCGAGCCCGCCCGCCAGCGGCTCGAGGGCCCCGGCAGCGTCGCGCGCGTCGTCGATTTCGACACCCCCGGTGTGCAGGGTCGCCGCGCAGGCGACCACTACGAAAAGGCCGATCAAGCCGGTCAGGACTGCCCCGACCACGACGTCGACCCGCTCGTAGCGCAGATCCTTGACCCGCAGGCGCTTGTCGACCGCGTAGGACTGAATGAAGGCGAGGCCCCAGGGGGCGAGCGTCGTGCCGACCGTCGCCACGGCGATCAGCAGCGCATCGCGGGTTAGCGGGATGCTGGGGACCACGAGCCCCCTGGCGGCAGCCCCCCAGTCGGGACGAGCCAGGAAGCCGGAGACGATATAAGCGACGAATACCGAGCTGAGCGCCAGCAGGAAGTGCTCGACGTGGCGGAAGTTCTCGCGCAGGACGAGCGCCGAGACGCCGATCGCCGCCAGCGGCACGCTCAAGTAGCGGCTCATCCCGCCGAGCAGGTCCATCGCCGCAGCCACCCCCGCGAACTCGGCGCAGAGGGTGCCGGTGTTGGCGATGACCAACGCCGCCAGGACGAGCCGGGCGGCGCCGTGCCCGTAGCGCTCGCGCACCAGGGTGAGCAGTCCCTTGCCGGTGACGATCCCGAGCCGGACGCCCAGCTCGTGGAAGACGATCAGCGCCGCGGTGGAAAGCGCCAGCACCCAGAGCAGCTCGTAGCCGTATTTGGCGCCGAGGATCGAGTAGGTCGTGATGCCGGCGGGGTCGTCGTCGGAGAGGCCGGCCAGCAGTCCCGGTCCGACGACCGCGAGCAGCGCCGCCATCGCCCCGCCACGCAGCAGCAGGTGTCGCCGGCCGGCCACGCGCCAGTGCGTGTGGCGGCCCGGCGTGCGGTGGGCGCGGTGTTCGGGCACGGGCACGCGCATGATCGCGCGCGGCGAGGCGGTGATCGATCGCTCTGTAGCGTGCGAGCGCGTGAGTGCAGGGCTGAAAGCGATCACCTTCGATTTCTGGAACACGATCGTGCGGGCGCCGGCGGGGAGGCTGACCGAGGCGCGGCAGCGGGCGGTCGCCGCCGCCTGCGAGGCCTGCGACGTCGAGGTCGAGGCGGAGCGCCTCACGGCGAGCCTCGAGCGGGTCGCGCGGCTCTACGAGCGCTCCTGGGCACAGGGGACGCATTTCCACCCGCGCGACGGGGCCGAGATGCTGGTCCGCGCGCTCGAGGTGGAGGGGCCGGCGCAGGAGGCGGTCGCCGAGGCCTTCCTGACCGCCGGGCGAAACGCGGAGGTCGAGCTGTCACCCGACATTCGACCCAGCCTGGAAGCGCTCGGGGCGCGGGGGATCCGCCTCGGGATCGTTTGCGACGTCGGCTTCACCGGTGGCGAGTTGCTGCGCGGGCTGCTCGAGCGCGAGGATCTGCTCGGGCACTTCTCGGGCTGGGCCTTCTCGGACGAGGTCGGCCACTACAAGCCCTCGCCGCTGATCTTCGAAGCGGCGCTGAGCGCTCTCGATGCCGAGCCGGCCACCTCGATGCACGTCGGCGACCTGCGCCGCACCGACGTCGCCGGCGGCTCGGCGCTGGGCATGAGGACCGCTCGCTACAGAGCCCTGTACGACGATCCTGGTGACGGCGCCGACGCGATTGAGGCGGACTTCGTCCTCGACAGCCACCTCCAGATGCTCGACGTCGTCGACGCCATCGCGCAGGGCTAGGTGCCCTTCCGCGTCAGGTACTCGTCCAACCTGGTGGTCTCTTCGGTGTCCTCGTAGACCTCGTACTCCCGTAGCTTGCCCCAGGCGATGTGCCCCCAGAGGACGTAGCGGTTGTCGTAGACCCGCCCCTGGTCGGGATCGTCGAGGTGGATGTGGCCGCGGACGCAGATCGTCTGGCGCCAGGGGAAGCCCTTGAGGATCACCTCGTCCGGGTGGATCTGCAGCCCGATGTCGACGAAGCGCGTGAGCCATTGCTCCAGCTCCCGCTTGCCGTTCGCCCCCGGTGCGAACGAGTTGTCGCCGGGGAAGGTGAACCTGACGTCCTCGGCGTCTATCGCCAGCGTTGGCGCGATGTCTCCCGCGCGGATCGACTTCATGTTGCGGGCGATCATCTTTCCCGCCAACCACGAGAGCATCGGCGCCTCCTTCGCTAGTTGTTATCAATGAGGCTAGTGCCAAAGAAGAATTCGGAAGCGAAGGCGGTGCGGGCGACCGTCCGCGGCGCGGTGCAGGGAGTCGGGTTCCGGGACCTGACCGTGCGGGAAGCTCAGCGGCTCGGGGCGATGGGTTGGGTGCGGAACGCGGCGGACGGGACGGTGCTGGTTCACGCGGAGGGTCCCGAGTCCGCGGTCGCCGAGTTGGTCTCCTTCCTGCGCAAGGGCCCGCCCGGCGCGCGGGTCGCCGGGCTCGACGAGGAGCGGGTCAAAGTGGAGGGCCACGAGCAGTTCGCGATCCGCGGGGTCAGCGCCGGGGCCTTCGTCGTCCAGGAGCACCGGGCGACGGCGCACCACTTCGACCTGCGGCTGGAGGTCGGCGGGGCAATGCGGTCATGGGCGGTGCCGAAGGGTCCCTCGATGGACCCCGCGGTGAAGCGGCTCGCGGTCGAGGTCGAGGACCACGAGATCGCCCACAACTCGTTCGAGGGGAAGACGGAGGGTGGCGGCGTGATCGTCTGGGATCGCGGTGGCTACGAGCAGGGCGGCCGGGTCCCCTGGCCCGAGGCGCTCGCGCGCGGCCACGCGGTCTTCGTGCTCCACGGCGAGAAGCTGCGCGGCGGCTTCGCCCTGCAGCGGACCCGTCCCGGCGCCAAGCCCCAGTGGCTGCTGATCAAGCGCCGCGACGAGGAGGCGCTGCCCGGCACCGACCTGGTCGCCGAATACCCCCAATCGGTGCGCAGCGGGCGCACCCTCGACGAGTTGCTCGCCGATTCAACCCGGCGTCCATAGAGCTGAAACCGGCAACGCCCAGATCGTTCAGATTTAAGGTGATAATTGCTCGGCAATTACGCAACCCGCCTTCCCAGATCGGAACCGGGGTGCGAATCCCCGTAGATGTTCCAACCTCACGTTCCGGCCGCCCCAACCGTTTTCATGAGTGCATGAGCGATCGCGTTGCTTGGACGATCTACGAGAGCCCGCTGGGGTTGCTGACCGTGATCGCCGGCCCGGCGGGGATCAGGAATCTCCATTTCCCCGGCCGCTCGCCGCGGCCGCCGGGGTCGGTTCGCCGTCCGCTGCCGGAGGTGGCGCGTCAACTCGACGGCTACTTCGCCGGTGAGCGCGAGCGCTTCGAGTTGGATCTGGATCTGCGCGGCACGCCCCTGCAGATGCGCGTCTGGGCGCGGCTCGCCGAGATCCCGTACGGGGTAACGACCACCTACGGAGAGTTGGCCGGACGGGTCGATGGCTCCCTTTACCCCGAGGACATGGAGCCCTACGAACGCGTGCGGCTCGCCGCGGCGGCGATCGGCCGGACCCCGACGCCGATCCTGGTGCCGTGCCACCGGGTGATCGGGGCCGACGGTTCGCTGACCGGATACGGCGGCGGCCTCTGGCGCAAGCGAGCCCTGCTCGAACTCGAGGGCGCCGACGCGGCAAAGCCCGCGGAGCCCGATCGGGCTCCGCGTCAGCTGTCGATGCTCTGAGCGCCGCCTACTCGGCGAGCGAGATCACGTGGGCGGTCTTGGGGTCGACCCGCCCTTCGAGCACATCGAGGTAGGTGCGCTCGAGGTCGCCGAAGCCGGTTCCGTGGATCACGTCGAGCCAGCCGCTGGTCCACTCGCAGAAGGGATGCCAGGCCTCGGCGACACGCTGCTCGAGGACCGCTGGGCCCCAGTCCGCCGAGCGCTTGGTAACACGGTCGGGGGCGAAGAAGAAGGTCGGCGTGGGCCCGGGCAGCTCGCCGGCGCCGCTGCCCAGATCCTCCCAATGGGTGACCCCGACCGCCATGCTGTGGATCAGCTCCTCGCCGAAGTGGGAATGGACCGCCTGGCGTACGCCCCCGTCGCCGGCGACGTCGACGTAGGTCGCGGGGCCGCGGTCGAGGCTGCCGATCTCCTCGTAGGGGACCACGCGACCGTAGATGCCCAGGCCCTCGACCAGCTCGGCGTTCCCGGCGGAGGTAAGCCCGATCAACTCGACGCCCTCGCGCCGTGCGAGCAGGAATGCGGCGGCGATCGCGGTCTTGCTCGAGGCGCTGGAGATCAGGATCGGCCCGCGCTCCGCCAAGCCATCGTCGGCCAGCTGATCGTCGATCAGGAACGAGGTGAAGAAGAGCGGCCGCAGCAGCATCTGAATGTCTTCGGTGTCCGCCCGGTAGAAGGGGTCGCCGCCGCTGGCCAGGTAGCGGTGGTAGGCGGGCGGCAGGGCGGCCCGGTGCGGCGATCCGTCGACGAAGCCGTTCTCGTCGATGCTCGTCGGGGTGACCAGCAGGTGGGAGGAGGGAGGCAGGTATCCGTAGATCCGCGTCCCGGCCTCGACCCCCGCGACCCCGCTCTCGGCGACTTCGGCGAACCCCCACATCGGCACCCTTCCCCAGCCCTCCTCGGCCGGGAAGAAGTCCCAGTAGGACATCGCCTCGCCCATCACGGCGTAGGTCACGTTGTTGGCGGTCAGCCCGAAGCTGTCGACGCGCAGAAGTGCCTGATCCGGGCCGACCTCGGGCGCCGCCGAGTCGGCGATGCGGCACTGGCGGAAATCGTCGCGCTTGACCAGGAAATCGCTCATCGCACCGTCCATGCTCTCACGTACCCGCGCGAGGCCGCGTGGCGATCGACTTCCGTTAGCCCCTCTGTTCGGTCGGCCGGATCAGGATCTCGTTGAGGCAGACGTGCCAGGGACGGGTGACGGCGTAGACGATCGCGTCGGCGACGTCGGCTGCCTCGAGCACCTGGATGCCGGTGAAGCGTTCCCTGACCTGCTGCCTGACTCCCTCGCGAAGATGGTCGGTCAGCTCCGTGGCGACCGCGCCCGGCTCGATGATGGTCGACCTGACGCGGCGCTCGGCAAACTCCTGGCGGAAGGACTCGCTGAAGGCGCCGACGCCGTGCTTGGTCAGGTTGTAGACGGCGGAGCCGGAGCGGGCGACGCGGCCGGCGACGGAGCTGATGTTGACGAGGTCGGCGCAGCGCCTCTCGGAGTCCTCGGCCGCGGCGAGCAGGTGCGGGACCGCGGCGCGGGTGGTGTCGAGCAGGCCCTTGAGGTTGAGGTCGATCATCCGCTCCCACTCTTCGGTGGGGGCGTTCTCGATCGGACCGAGCAGCATCTGGCCGGCGTTGTTGACCAGGACGTCGAGGCGACCGAGCTCCTCGACCGTGCGATCGACGGCCGCGACCGCCTGCTCGGGGTCGGTGGCGTCTGACTGGATCGCCAGCGCCGTATGGCCGTCCCGGCCGATCTCGGAGGCGAGCCGCTCCAGCCGCTCGAGGCGGCGTCCGGTGATCGCAACCTTTGCCCCCTCGGCGGCCAGCGCCCGCGCCGTCGCCTCACCGATGCCGCTGCTGGCACCGGTGATCAGGGCGACGGTTCCGTTGAGCGATTTGGGCATCCGCCGCCTTTCTACCCGTTCGAGCGGAGAACCCTCGGATCGCTCAGGCGCTCGGCTCGGCGACCGGCGCCTTCTCCTCCTCGCGCGTGACTGTCTCGAGCCTCTCGGCGAGCGCTTCGACCGTGGAGAGGGAGGAGATCAGGTGCGATGACCAGTCGGGGGGCGGATCGGGGATCGGGTGTTTGGCCAGCGTTTTGTCGATCACCACGTATTTGTCCGTGATCACTTTGACGATGTCGGAGAGCACCGGCGGCTTCGTCAGGTAGACGTTTGCCCCGCAGCCGGCCGGCTTGTCCCCGTACTGGGGATCGTCCTCAGGTTTGGTGTCGTAAGCCTTGGAGTAGTCGAAGGCCTCGCGCATGCTGACCCGCCCGCTGCCGTCCGCGTCGGGCGGATGCGGCAGGCTGGCGCCGTACGCGGTCGCCCCGTTCACGCTTTCGATCCATGCCTGGGCCCAGGGGTCGAAGTGCTCCGCCCCCATGCTGGGCTTGTCCGCCGGCACCGCGCTCGCGAACGAGGTGCACGCCGCCTTGCTGTTGTCGAGGGTCGGTTGTAAGAAGGCGCCTGAGTAGCACTGCTCCATGGTTACGACGAGGCTGCCGAACGGCTTCATTGCCGCGAGCATCGTGCCCCATTCCGAGGGGTCGATAACCGCCGTGCTGTCGACGCACAGCCCGCTTGGGGAGCCGTGATTGTTCGTGTGGATGAACAGCTGGCTGTCGCCGTCCATGCGTTCGCCGATCGCCGTCAGCGTCGATTCGAGGTTTGCCTTCGTCGCGGCGCCGTTCACTTTCATCTCGTATGCGGACCCGTCGCCGATCCACGTCGCCATTTCTTCGCCGCTCGCGTCGACCGCGCCGACGGTCCCGTCGTAGCAGAGAACGTAGATATTGCCGGCGGGAAAGCCGTAGCGGTGGAGCAGCATCCGGTAGGCGAACTCGACGTCCTCGACGTGGCGCCGGTTGCTGATCTGGCTGGTGAAGAGCAGCGCGTAGCGATCGTCGTTGGCGAGCCAGGGGTAGGGGGTGAGTTTTTTCCAGGCCCGCTTGTCGTAGAGCAGGGGGCGCGCGGCGACCTGCTTCAGCGGTGCGTGGAACTCGTTCACGGTGGTGGTGGGGTCTGCCACTTCGGGGGGGAAGAACGCTTTTTCCTGGTGCACCAGCTCGCCGTTGTCCGGCGAGTGAAAGAGATAGCGACAGGGGTGGCCGAAGTTCGCCCCGGGCATCAGGTCCTCGAAGACGAGGACCGAATTGGTGGGCACTTGTATCTCCCGATCGACGAGCGGCAGGACGTGTCCTTCTGGATAGATGTTGGGGACGAGCCCCAGGTGAGTGCTGGCGGCCTTCCGCGGTGTCAGCCTCGCGAACGCCGAAGCGCGAACCGATTCGAGCACCGCGTCATCCGCAACCGCGAAGTCGGCAGTGCTCGCCTGTGTTCCATTACCCATCTCTTTCCTCCGATTCAGGTTGCGGTGGCACGAGGTCGGCACGTTCGTCGGGGTCGGCCGCGACCACCCAGGTCTCGGGCAGCAAGCCGAATCGCGGCGGGCGATCGGCGGCTGTGGTGAGCAGGACGTCGCCCGTCTCGAGGTCGACGAGCGCGTAGCTGCAATCGTGCATCCAGTTGGCTCCCGGCACCTCGTCGCGGAACACGACCACCGCGGGGCGCTCGATCTCGACCGTTTCAGGTCCCAGCGAGACGGTGCCGGGCTCTCGTGGGGCGCGGTCCACGTACACCACCGCACCGCTTTCATCCCCGAACGCTTTGCTGGCGAGCGAACGAGCAAGCGAGGCGTCGACCCGGGAGCGCGGGTTCACGGGCGCGAGTCTAACTCAGATTGCAAACAAAATATTGATCGCTCAGTATCTGCGAGGCGCAGCGGCCCGCTATTCGCCGCGGACCCCGGCGAGCGCTGCTTGCGAGAGCTCGGGCACGGCGGCCGGGGCCTTCTCGGCGGCGATCTCCTCGAGCAGCTCACGCAGCCGCTCGATGCGCTCGGAACCGAACTCGCCGGCCCAGCGACGCTCCAGGTCGCCGAAGAGGCCGAAGCCGACGCGCTGGGCTTCCTCGCCGCGCTTGGTCAGGCAGATCAGCTTGGCGCGGCGGTCCTCGGGGTCGGCGGTGCGTTCGACATAGCCGAGCCCGACCAGGTCGTCGACCAGCTCGCCGGCCGACTGCTTGGTGACGCCGGCGTGGGCCGCCAGGTCGGTGAGGCGCATGCCGTCCTCGCGGACGAAGCGGAAGACGCAACCGTGGGTGGGGCGGAGGTCGGCGTAGCCGTGCTCGACCAGGGCCTCGCGGAACTCGGCCAGCATCGCCTCGGCGGCGATCTCGAGCAGGCCGGGGAGGGGGATCGTCCCCGGTGCAATCGGCATAGTGTGGGTGGCGTCACGCATATCGTCAGGAAGCCTGATAAGGTCGTCTGGTCAGGGTACCTTACAAGGTAACCTGACCAGAATTGTACACCGGCACGTAGGAGATTCGAATGGAACGCAAGTGGTGGACCCTCGGCGCCGTCTGCGTGGCGACGTTCATGCTGCTCCTCGACATCACCGTCGTCAACACGGCGCTGCCGGCGATCCAGCGCGACCTCGGCGGCAGCTTCTCCGACCTGCAGTGGGTGATCGACGCCTACGCGCTCTCGCTCGCCGCCCTGGTCCTCACTGCCGGCTCGCTGGCCGATCGGCTCGGTCGCCGGCGCGTCTTCGCCTTCGGGCTGGCCGTCTTCTCGGTCGCCTCGCTGCTCTGCGCGCTGGCGCCTGACCCGACCTTCCTCAACCTGGCGCGGGCGTTGCAGGGCGTCGGCGGCGCGATCATGTTCGCCGTCTCGCTGGCCCTGGTCGCTCAGGAGTTCCCGGCCGGGCCCGAACGCGGCATGGCGATGGGCATCTACGGGGGGACGATCGGCATCGCCGTCGCGATCGGCCCGCTGGTCGGCGGCCTGCTCACCGACGGCCTCGGTTGGGAGTGGGTCTTCCTGATCAACGTGCCGATCGGCCTGGCCGCGGTGGCCGTCACCTACTGGAAGCTGGCCGAGTCGCGCGATCCCGATGCGACGCGGATCGACTGGGCGGGCCTGGTCACCTTCTCGAGCGCGCTCTTCCTGCTCGTGCTCGGCCTGGTGCGCGGCAACGACGAGGGTTGGGGCAGCCCCCTGATCGTCTCGCTGCTGGCCGGCGCCGGCGTGCTGCTCGCCGCCTTCGTCGCGATCGAGCAGCGGGTGCGCGAGCCGATGCTGCCGCTCTCGCTCTTTCGCCGCCGCGCCTTCACCGGCGTGCAACTGGCCGCCTTCGCGGTCTCGGGATCGATGTTCGCGCTCTTCCTCTACCTGACGCTCTACCTGCAGAGCTTCCTCGGCTACTCGCCGATCGAGGCGGGGGTGCGCTACCTGCCGATCACGATCGCCTCCTTCATCGCTGCGCCGCTGGCGGGCCTGGCGCTGGCGCGGATCCAGGCGCGGGTGCTGATGAGCGCCGGGCTGGCGCTGACCGGGGCCGGCCTCCTGTTGATGGGCGGCCTTGGCGTCGACTCCGATTGGACGGCGCTGCTCGCCGGCTTCATCGTCAGCGGCATCGGCGTCGGCCTGCTCAACCCGGTGATCGCCGACGTCGCGCTCAGCGTCGTGCCCAAGGAGCGCAGCGGCATGGCGGCGGGGATCAACGACACCTTCCGCCAGGTCGGGGTCGCCGTCGGCATCGCCGCCTGGGGTGCGGTCTTCCTCGGCGCCGGCGCGGCGAAGACGCAGGAGGTGGCCGGCGGCGTAGTCAGCCACTCCGAAGCGCGCGGCCTGGTCGAGGCGACCTCGTCGGGCGCCCTGCCGCAGGCGCTCGCGAGCCTGCCGCGCGGGACTCGGGACAGGGTCCAGTCGGCAGCCGAACAGGGCTTTCTACATGGCCTCAACGAGATCCTCCTGCTCGGTGCGCTGCTCTCCTTCGCGGGTGCCGTCGCCGCGCTGTGGATGGTTCGCGAGCGTGACATCGAGCGCGAGACGGTCGCCGAGGGCCGTCCGCTGGAGGCTGAGCCGGAGGCGGCGCGGGCCTGATGGCCGCGACGATCGACGAGCTGACGCTCGCCGACTCGGCGGATGCGTGGGCGGCGGCGGGCTTCGCCGTCGCCGCCGACCGCTGCGTGATCGGCGACGTGCGGATCCACTTCGCCGGCTCGGGCGCCGGCAGGGGCGTGAGTGAGTGGTCCCTGCGGGGTATCGACGGCGTGGAGCTCGATGGGCTTGCGACGACGGAGTCCGAGCGGGAGCCACCCGAGCAGGAGCCCGCGCATCCCAACGGCGTCACCGCGATCGACCACGTCGTTGCGATCACGCCGGCGCTGGAGCGAACGGTCGAGGCGCTAGAGCGCGCCGGTCTGGACCTGCGCCGCATCCGCGAGGAGCCGACGCCGGCGGGGGCGCCCCGGCAGGCGTTCTTTCGCCTCGGCGAGGTGATCCTCGAGGTGGTGCAAGAGCCGGCGGAGGTGGTCGAGCGAGACGGGGTGGACCGGCCGGCGCTCTTCTGGGGCCTCGCCCTCATCGCGCCCGACCTCGAGGCGACCGTCGCCAGCCTCGGCGATCGCGTCAGCGAGACCCGCGCCGCGGTTCAGCCGGGGCGCCGGATCGCCACGCTGCGCCGTTCGGCCCGGCTGGCTCTGCCGGTCGCGCTGATCACCGCGCCGCCGGACAAGGCCGCGGTCGCCGAATCCCCTTAGCTGAAACGGCGCCGCACGACCCGCGGCAGGCGGCCGGGTCGTTCTTCGACGATCTCGTGGGTGGCGCCCGGCGGCAGTTCTCCGTCGACCGCCACGGCCGCCTCGCCGCGGGCGATCAGGCCGCGGATGAACGCCGCTTCGGCCGCGCTCGGCTCGGCGTCCTCAGCGGCGCCCGGCGCCACCTCTTCGTTGCGTCGATCTGGCGTGGGCATGCACGCCCAAGGCTACTCCTCGCGATCTGCCCAACCGCAGTGGAAGTGGCGCCGCACCAGCACTAGCGAGTCTTCCTCGCGCCGCACTTCGTGGGTCGGGTGAGACGACGACGGCATAGGGACCTCTCCGAGCTCGCCGATCTCCGGGTCGAGCGTTACTTGGCCGCGACGGAAGAGATCCTCGACGAAGCCCTCCGCGGCCTCCTCGTGCGTGGCACCGGGGACCGCTCCGCCTTCGGGCGCGGCGCTGTTGACGTTGAAGCGCGCGGGCTGGTCGGCGGCGTGGACGAGCAGGTTCTCGTTCAGTCCGTAGGCCTGGCCTGAGAGCGCGATCCGAGCCTCGCTCGGCGCCGTCGCCGGGGGTTCGCTCGCGGCGGCGGATTCCTCGGCGGCGGCCATGGCGGCCGCTGCGATTGTCGCGGAGGGAGGCGAGGTCGCGTCCGAGAAGGCGAGGACCCCGTTGGCGACAAAGCCGCGCTGCAGCGCTTTTCCGTACTGACCGCCGAACAGGGCCTGGTCGGCGGCCACCATGTGGGCCGCGAACTGGCTGAAGTACGAGACCGTGACCGGCGTGCTGCGAGCCGCTTCGATCAGCAGCCTGCCCGCGTCCTGGCTCGCCTTCAACAGGCCGCCGTCGTCTTGCGCGGGCTGCAGGGAGAACATCCCCGCCAGCACGTTGAGGAAGGACGCCGTGAAGACGCGGGAGAAGGAGTGCGGCTCGGAGGCGAGATTGCTGGCTGGCGCCCGCGGCGGCAGCGACAGTGGGTCCTGGTAGAAGAAGGAGTTGCAGGCATTGCGGAGCGAGTCCGGGTGGACGGAGTCGGGGCGGCCCTGGCGGGCCGCCCAGCCGAGCTGCTCGGCGAGGCGGGTGAGGCGCGAGGTGCGATTGATGTGCCCGGCGGTGCTCTCCAGCACCGCTTTGCGAAAGGTCGGCAGCTGCAGCGCCGAGAGGATCGCGCTCATGTCGCCAAAGGACTCGTGCAGGGCGGGCGGCTCGGCGCTGTGCGTTTCGAACAGGCGTGGCTGGACCGAGTCCAGGATCGCGTGGCCGAACTCGTGGCAGACGACGTCCGGACTATTGCCCGAGTGGATGACCACGTCGCCGACCGCTTCGTGAAAGAAGCTGAGGCCTTTCCGGTCGTAGAAGGCGTTCAGCATTTCGCCCGCGTCGAGGTGAACCGTGAGGACTTTGCCCACGGTCGGAAACCAGGCCGCGTCTTTGCCCAGGATTCCACCCCAGTAGTCGGCCACGCGCCGCAGGGCGTCGGCGGCCGCCCAGTAGCGGAACTCGGCGGTGCCGGGAGCGCCTGGAGTGGGTGCGGGACCGTCGGCGATTTTGCTCGGGAACGGGGCGAGGGTGATGTCCGGTTGGGGGTGGGGAACCGGTTTGTTGGGTGCGTCCGGCGTGCCGGGGTCGTCCTCCCAGGCGAGGATCTGGCCGTCGGGAACGGATTCCGTGGAGTTCTGAGGTTCACTGCTCATCGCGCCTCCCAGATGTGCGTCGGTGGAGTGGTTGCGCCGTGCGCGCGTGAACCTACTACATATTTCCTGAATGCACAGGAATTGTTAAAAAATAGGGCGCGCTGCGCTATTTGCTCGCGGTCAGCGTGGCGCTCGTGTAGGTGGTTCCTTCGGAGGTCGCGGCGGTGACGATTTCGGAGAAGGCGCCGGAGGATTTCGAGGTGTAGGTGAAGGTCGTCGCCGTTTCGGCGGCGCCGGTACTGGGGATCGTCAGCGGGGTGCCGCCGATCGTGCCGCCGCCGTTCGTCGTCACTTTGACCGCGTGGCCGCTGCCCAGCGCGCTCACCGTGTTGCCGTAGGTATCGGTCACGGCGACCTTCGCCGTGACCGTGCCGCTATTGCCGATGCCGGTCAGCGTGCAGGTGAAGAGGCAGTTGGGGCCGAGGCTGCCGGCGCTGATCGAGATATTGGTCAGGGCCAGTTTCGAGGCGGTCGTGGGGGAGACGGTCACCGCCACGGGCGTGGGGTTCGAGATCGAGCCGTCGCTGACCGTGAGGCTCGCCGCCTCGGCCCGGTAGAGCCTGATCAGCCCGTTTTTCGACGAGGCGACTTTGGCGACGCCGGCGGTGAAGCTGATCGCCGTGGCGCCGCCGAAGGCGACGGCGGTACCGGCGCTGTTGACCACCGTGGGCGCCGTCGCGTTGGGGCTTGCCGAAGCCCCCGAAAAGGTGAGGTTGTGCGAGCCGGTGTAGTTGGTGTCCGTGTTGCCGTAGGTGTCCAGGGCGGTCGTGGTGAGGTTGGCCGACGCTCCCGCCGCGGGGGTCGCCGAGGAGGTGGCGAGCAGGAATTCCGAGGCCGCCAGGGGAGCGACGATCACGGTCAGAGCGGTGGGGGTTGTGATCGTGCCTTCGGTGGCTTTGACGGCGGTCGAGCCGCTTTTGTACAGCTTCATCGTCCCGTTTTTCGACGAGGAGGCCGTGGCGACGCCGGCGCTGAAATTGATCGCCGTGGCCCCGCCGAAGGCGACCTCGGTGCCTGAGGAGTCCGAGACGGTGGGGAGGGTTCCGTCGGGGGCGGCCGAGGCGGTCGAAAAGGTGAGGTTGTGCGAGCCGGTGTAGGCGGTCGCGGTGTTGCCGTAGGTGTCCTGGGCGGTGACGGTCAGGTTGTCGGCGGCGCCGGCCGCGGGCGCGGTGGTGGTTGCGCCCAGGACGAATTTGGACGCGGTCGTCGGCGCCACGCTGACTTTCAGCGGGGGTTCGCTGGAGATCGAGCCGTCGCTGACGATGAGGTTCGCTTCCTCGGCCGCATAGAGCTTCATCAGGCCGTTTTTGGAAGAGGAGACGGTGGCGACACCCGAGGTGAAGCTGATCGCGGTGGCGCTGCCGAAGTTGACCGCCGTGCCAGAGCTGTTGGCGACCGTCGGTTTCGTGCCGCCGGGGCTCGTCGAGGCGCCCGAGAAGGTGAGGCTGTGGGAGCCGGTGTAGCTGGTGACGGTGTTCCCTTTCGTGTCCTTGGCGGTGATCGTCAGGTTGTCCGAGGCGCCCGCGGTCGGGGTCGTCGAGGCGGCGGCGAGGACGAAGTGGTGGGCCGAGCCGATCGTCACCGTCGCGGCTTTGGTCGAGCTGCTCGCGGTCCAGGAGCGCCATTTGGCCGTGACGACGTAGTTGTAGGTGCCAGGTTCGAGGCCGCTGTCGGTGCAGGTCGTTCCCGTCAGGCCGGCGGAGCAGTTGCCGCCGGCTTCGCCGCCGCCGCGCGTTATCGCGTAGGTGACGGTCCCGCTGCCTGGCGGCGTCACGGCGCCCCAGGTGAGGGCAACGGTTCCGCCCACGGCCGGGGTGGCGGCGCTGATCGTTGGGACGGTGAGTTTCGATACGCCCTTCGGCGTGCTGTCGCCGGCACCGGTCGTGGTGAAGTAGGCGACGGCCGTTCCGGCCGCGGTCCCGGCCAGCACCGCGAGGATCGCAATGCCGGCGATGCCGGTCGGGAGCAGCCGCCTCATCCTCGCGCCGTCCCGGAGAAGGCCAGCGGGAACTGGGTTCGCTGGCAGGCGTCTTGGTTTACCGGCAGGTCACGCAACTGGATCGCGGGAGCGGAGGCCCCTGGAGCCGGCAGGCTCACCGATCCACCCGCCGGCACCCTGATCGGCGCCGCGTCGGAGGCGCTGGACCCGGTCAGGACGATGTTTTCGGCGCTGGCGCAGCCAGCCGGGTCGGCCGTCGTTCTCACCTGCAGGCTGGTGACGAAGATCGGCACTGGGTTCGGGTTCGAGATCGTCAGCGGCAGCGCCAGCGGCGTCGCGCCCGGGTACAGGGAACCGAGCCCCGCGAGCCGCGGCACAATCGAGAAGTCCTTCGGCTCGAGCACGCGCCAGCGGAAGCGAGCGGCCTTGCCGTGCGCGTCCCGCCCGCCGGCGGTCCGCACCGAGAAGCCGTGCTCGCCCACCGTCAGCCTGCTGAGCAGGAGCGGCGACCTGCAGGCCGTCCAGCGGCGACCGTCGAGGCGGCACTGGAAGCGCGGGTTGCGTCCGCGAACGCTGAAGGCGAAGCGGGCGTCGCTCGATGGCGCCACCTTGTCGGGGTGCGAGGTGATCTTCGGCCTCGGCAGCGAAGCGGTCCCCCGGCTCCGCTCCGTTGCGGGAGCGGAGCCGGGACGGGAGTCGCGCGGAGAGGAGGCGTAGGCGACGGCGCCGAGACAGGCGATCCCGACCAGCAGCGCCAGCACGCCGCGAGTGGTGCGCATGACCCCGTCAACCCCTGCGGGATCAGTTGTTGGTCAGGTGCAGCGTCAGCGTCGCGCCCTGGCAGGCGTCCTGGTTGGCGCCCGTTTCGTTCATCGCCAGCGTTCCGGTCGCGCCGACGCTCTGGCCGCTGCCCGACTGGAAGACCTGGTTGACGGGAACCGCCGCCATCGTGAAGTCGGGGTTGCCGCCGCCGATCGTGGTGCTGCAGCTCGAGTGGGCCACGTCGACGGTGATGCTCGAGAGGCTGACGGTGCCTACCCGTTGTACGCCGGACGACGGGTTGTCGACCGTGAAGCTGACGGGCGAGGACGAGCCCGGGTAGAGGTTGCCCGTGATCGAGGCGTGCAGCGTCACCGCTGAGCTGGAACCGACGCTGGCCGTTCCGGTGCCCGAGCCGCTCGAGGTGAAGTACGCCAACGCGACGCCCGCCACGGCGAGGGCGACGGTGCAGCCGAGGGCCACGAATACCCGTTTTTGTGTAGTCCAGCTCATCGATTCTCCTCTTCCTTTAGCGATATCGACGGATTTTCGAGTCCGTCGGCGCTGGGGCATCGGCCGAATGCACGATGCCCTTTAGCGAAGAAAAGGCAGACGAGATTTTTTGGTGTTGTCCGTCTCGTACAACTCGGCGTGGGCTATGCCCGGCGGGCGAGCAGCTCGTCGAGCTTTTCGTAGCCCTCGCTGATGCCGCGTTCCATGCCGGAGCCGAGCATCGCGTCGCGAGCCTTGGTGGACTCGAAGGTCGCGGTGACGAGAAGGCGTGTGCGGCCGCCATCGAGCTCCTCTAACTCGACCCGGTCGAGCGAGGGGCCGCCCTCGGAGTCCTCGCCCCATCGTCAGCCGCCGCGGGCCGAGCCATTCGCGGAGCAGCTCCGGGTCTGTGTATGCCTCCCAGGCCAGCTCGCGAGGAGCGTCGAAGACCCGCTCGATGCGGACCTCGGTGTCGCTCAGAGTCGTGACGGTGGTCGGGTTGGGGGTGTCCGCGTCGTTCATCGCGATGCTCCCTTCTTCTGTTCGACGACTTTCTCTACCCGCTCTAGCGTTGTCGGCTCCCCGACGCTGACTCTGGCGACGGTGGGGCTAGGGTTCCGCCGTGCGCATCGAGCGGCTCGTCGCGAGCATCACGGGCCCGCGCGGGCGCTGGCTGACGTTGGCCGTCTGGGTCGCGCTCGGCGTCGCCGGTTTCGTGGCGCGGACGCAGATCGACGACGTGACCGCGGCGGGGCAGTCGAGCTACTTGCCCGCCCACGCGCAATCGACGCGGGCGCTCGACGTCATGCAGCGGGACTTCAGGGGCGGCGACGACGTGCCGGTGCTGATCGTCTTCGATCGCGAAGGCGGGCTCACCTCCGCCGACCTCGACGCGATCGGCAAGCTCGGCGCCGGCCTTGAACGGCTCGGCCTGAAGGGGGCGACGCCGGTCTTCGCTCCCTTCTCCGGCCAAGCGCGACAACCGCTGGGCGAGGTGGCTCGGATCGCCCGCGGCGTCGGCCCGATCTCTCGCGACGGCGAAGCCGCCCTGATGGCGCTGGCGATCGACTCCGACGATCGCGGCGCAGTCGTCGACGGCGTGAGGACAATCCGCGCCTATCTGGCCGCGCACCACCGTCCCGGACTCCGCTCCTACGTGACCGGGCCCGGCGGCGTTGCCGCCGACCTCGAGCAGGTGGCCGCCGACGCCGGCCAGACGCTGCTGATCGCCACCCTCGGCCTCGTCCTCCTTCTCCTCCTGTTCGTCTACCGGGCGCCGCTGCTGGCCCTGGTGCCGCTCTTTGCCGTCGGCGTCGCCTACCTGGTCGCGATCGGGATCACCTACCTGCTGATCGAGGCGGGCCTGATCACCGTCAACGCCGAGGGGACCTTCCTCCTGCTCGTGCTGATCTTCGGCGCCGGCACCGACTACTCGCTGCTGTTGATCCACCGCTACCGCGAGGAGCTCGAGCGGGGCGCCGAACCGGTCGCGGCGGTGCGGGCCGCGTCGGCGGCGAGCGCGCGGGCGATCGCGGCCTCGGCGGCGACGGTGATCGCGGCGATGCTGGTGCTGCTCCTGGCCGAGCTCGAGTCGACGCACTGGCTCGGCCCTGTGCTGGCCCTCGGCATCGCGGTGATGCTCCTCGCCGCGCTGACCCTGCTGCCGGCGGTCCTGGCGATCGCCGGCGAGCGCGCCTTCTGGCCGCGGCGCGGGGGCGACGCGATCGGGCAGCGACGGCACTGGGAGCGCGTCGCGGGCCTGGTACGGCGGCGGCCGCGGACGATAGTCGCGGCCGTTTCCGCCGGGCTGGCGATCCTCGCCTGCGGCAACCTCGTCCACCACGGGACGATCGGCTTCGGCGAAGGCGAAACGCGCTCGACCGAAGCGAGCCGCGGCAACGAAGTACTCGGCGAACACTTCCCGCCGGGGCTCGGCTCGCCACTGACCGCCGTGGTCGGCATCGGCCAGGTCGAGGCGGCCCTGCGCGGGCTGGAAGACCTCGACGCGGTGAAGCTCGCCGTGCCGGTGCCGCCCGCGGCGATCTCCGACGTGGCCGCGCTGGCGATCGTCCTGCGCGGGGACCCCTACTCGGGAGAGGCCACCGGCCTGGTGCGCAGCGTCCGCGACGAGCTGCGTGAGGTCGCCCCCAGCGCGTTGCTCGGCGGCGTTCCCGCCGAGAACTACGACGTCGAGCGGACCAACGCCCGCGACACGCGGGTGATCGTGCCGGCCGTGCTGGTCGTCGTCGCCCTCATCCTCGCCCTGGTCCTGCGGGCCCTGGTCGCGCCGGGCTACCTGATGCTGACGGTCGTGGCCTCCTTCGCGGCGACGCTCGGATTCGTCACCTTCGCTTTCACCGTGCTGCTGGGATCGAGCGGGATCAGCTTCGACCTCGTCCTGCTCGCCTTCATTTTCCTGGTCGCGCTCGGCGTCGACTACAACATCTTCCTGATGTCGCGGGCGCGCGAGGAGGCGGCGGCGCGGGGGACCCGCGAGGGAATGCTGGCGGCGCTGGAGAGCACCGGATCGGTCGTCACCGGCGCCGGACTCATCCTCGCCGGGACCTTCGCCACGCTCACCCTGCTGCCGCTCGAAGAGCTGGTGCAGATCGGCGCCACGGTCGCACTCGGCGTCCTGCTCGACACCTTCGTGGTCCGCTCGCTGCTGATCCCGGCGATCACCTACCTCTGCGGAGAGCGCGCCTGGTGGCCGGGCAGGCGATTGCTGGGGCCGTAGATGAAGAGAAGCCCGAGCGTGAGGAGCAGGACCCAGCCGCCACCGGCAGCGAGGGCGAGGCGCTGGACCAGGCCGTAGTGACCGCCCGGCTCGTCGGGGGTGGCGAAGAAGAGCAGGCCGAAGATGACGATCGCGAGCAGGCCGGCGGCGGCCGCGAGGATGTCGGCGCGGCCCCAGCGTTCGTCGCCGTGGAAGCGCCAGGCCATCGCGAAGACCGAGAGCAGCAGGGCGAGGGCGCCAATGGCGTAGGCCCAGATGTGGCCGTAGTGCTGCCAGGAGAGTTCGCCCGCCGTCTCCATCGCCTTGCAGCCTGCGTCGATGCTGGCCCGGCAGTCGGCCGGCAGGGGAAAGCCGTCGAGGATCTGGGCGACGCCGGTGAAA
The DNA here is from genome assembly GCA_030152805.1 of Solirubrobacterales bacterium. Lineage (GTDB taxonomy): Bacteria > Actinomycetota > Thermoleophilia > Solirubrobacterales > 70-9 > VRUE01. Next base: position 11,173 of record JASLIG010000032.1, on the reverse strand, counting down.
GCGATCAGGGCCGGGCCGAGCCAGCGGCGCGGGCCGCGGACGCCGGGCCGCTCGTCGAGCGCCAGTGCGCCAGCGGCGGCGATGAAGGCGCAACCCCAGATCGCGACGCCGAGGTCGAAGATCCAGGCGTTGCTGGCGTCGCGGGCGCCGAGGAAGCTGACCGCGTCGCGGACCTCGCTGTAGCCGGGCTCGACGATGCCGGCGATTGTCGCCATGCCGAGCCAGACGAGCTGCCCAGCGATCGAGGCGATCGCCAGCCAGCGAATCAGCTCTGTTCGGGTGCCGACCTCGATGGGCCGAGGCTATCCCGCGGTTCGCCCTCCGCCGTCTCGCGCAGCCTCACCGAGGCGACGTACGCGGTGCTGCGGCCTCGCCCTCGCTGCTCCAGCAGGCCGGCGTCGAGCAAGCGGCGGATGTCCGCGCTCGCCGTCGCCGGCGAGACGTCGGACTCGGCGGCGTAGCGCGAGCGGTCCGTGCGGCCGGCGAGGCTCTGCTCGAGCGCGACGGTGAGGCGCTCGGGCCAGCCACGATCTGCCACCAGCGCTTCCAAGTGGCTCCAGCGAGTGGCCGCTCGCTCGATCTGGGCGAGGCGCTGACGAGCCTGGACGATGTGAGCGTCGACGCAGAACTCCAGCCAGGGCGTCGCGTCGCGCTGCGGTTGGTAGCTGCCGCCCTGCGCCTCGCGCAGCGCTGCGTAGTAGTCCTGGGTGTGGGCGCCGAGGAACTCCTCGATCGAGACGAACTCCGGCGCGCTCGCCCCGCCGAGGGCGAGGACCAGCGACTGGACGATGCGCGAGACGCGACCGTTGCCATCGCGGAAGGGGTGGACCGAGATTACGTTGAGGTGAGCCATGGCTGCGCGCACGACCCCGTCGCTGTCCGGCTCGGCGGCGAGCCAGGCGATCACCTCGGCCATCAGCGACGGCACCTGCTCGCCACCGGGACCGCGGTACTCGAGCGAGCCGTCGGCGCCGGTGACGCCGATCGGCCCGGTGCGCCAAAGCCCCGGGTCTTTGTCGCGCTGGAACCAGCAGGCGTCGAAGTGCAGGTCGAGAATGACCCGATCGAGCCAGCGGAAGGTTGGATCGGCGGCCATCGTGCCGACGTGGTCCATCGCCCGCGCGTAGCAGGCGACCGCCTGGCGGTTCTCGTCGGCGTCGGCGCCCGCAGGCTGGCGCTCCACCAGCTCGACCGCTTCCTCGGGGCTGACCGAGAAGCCCTCGATCGAGGTCGAGCCGGTGACCGCCGCGGCTCGCAGCTGACGACGCAGCGAGCCGAGCCAGCGGACTGGCTCTCCCACGCGTCTCTCGAGGGGCTTGCGAAGCTCGTTCAGCTCTTGGAGGCGCTGTTGCAGCCTCCCGGTTATTTCAGGGGTCGTGTAAATCATCAGAGGTCTAGATGATTATACGTTAAATCTTCTAGAAGATTATTCCTCTAATAAGCAAGGAGCCAGCATCGACTCCAGCCGTTGCCTCGGTCGTCCTGTAGAGATTCCGGGATGAGCGACTTCCTCTACGAGGGGCATCGGATCTCATACGACTCCCACGGTGAGGGGGAGCGGGTGCTCGTGCTCGTGCACGGGCTGCTGATGAACCGGAGGATGTTCGAGCCACTTGCTCCTTCTCTGGCGAAGCAGGGCAACCGGGTGATCTGCGTCGATCTGCTCGGCCACGGCCGCTCGGACCGGCCCGAGGACCTGCGGCTCTACTCGATGCCGCTCTTCGCCCGCCAGGTGGTGGCGCTGCTCGATCACCTCGAGGTGGATTCGGCGGTGGTCGGTGGGACGTCGCTGGGCGCCAACGTCGGCCTCGAGCTGGCGGTGCGCGACCCCGAGCGGGCGCGCGGTCTCTTCATCGAGATGCCGGTGCTCGACAACGCCCTGCCGGCGGTGGCGGGGGCCTTCACGCCGGTGCTGCTCGGCCTGCGCTTCGGCCGCCCCGGCTTCGAGCTGCTCTCCCGCCTCACCTCGCTCGTGCCGCGCACCCACTTCCTCCTCGACATCGGCCTCGACTGGGTGCGCCAGCGCCCCGGCCCCTCCGGCGCCGTGCTCGAGGGCCTGCTGCTGGGCGAGACCGCCCCGCACCGCGAGGAGCGGCGCGGGATCGCCGCGCCGACGTTGATCGTCGGCCATCCGCGCGACCCGCTGCACCCCTTCAGCGACTCCGGCATGCTCGCCGAAGAGCTGCCCGACGCGCGCCTGGTCGAGGCGAGCTCGGCGCTCGAGTGGCGCCTGCGCCCGAAGCGGCTGACCGGGGAGCTGGCGGAGTTCCTGCGCGAAGTCTGGCGGCCGGCCGGCGCCTTGAGTTCCAATCGCGCCGATTAAATAGGACAAATCCACCAATTAGGTCTATTGTGCCGGCCACGCCATGTCGGAATACGACCCCGGGCCGAGCGCCAGCCTCGCCAAACTCTTCGACGAAGTCCCCGACCCTCCCAACAAGGAGGTCGACTTCTGGTTCGACTGGGGCCCGGTCTTCTACCGCGGTCGTCTCGACGGCTCGGCGCGGCTGCTCTGCATCGCCTCCGACCCGGGGCCGACCGAGCGCATCGCCGGCCGCACGCTGGTCGGCGATGCGGGACAGCGGGTGCAGGGCTTTCTCACCAAGCTCGGACTCACCCGCTCCTACGTCTGCGTCAACGCTTGGGCCTATGCCTTTCACCCCAAACGCGGAAAGCCAAGCGTGGAAGCCGGCCTCGACGACGCGGCCCAATTAAGTTGGCGCAACCGCTTCTACGATGCCATCGCCGGCCCCAAACTGCAGGCGGTCGTTTCCTTCGGCTACATGGCTCGCGCGGCGGTGGACCAATGGACACTGCCGGACGGAGTCGAACACTTCGATCTCTTTCATCCCTCCTACGAAAAAGAGGACAGGTTGTTGGAGCAGTGGCGGCTGGCGATCCCCAAACTGCGCAAAGCGATCTCGCCCGATGCCGATGGGAGCAACACGGGCCCGAACTACGGAAGCAGCTTCGAAGAAAGCGACTATGCGCCGATCCCGCGACGCGATCTGCCCTTCGGGGCACCCGCCTTCCTCGGCGACGACGCCTGGGTACGGGCCCTGCCGGGCTCCGCGCACAACTCGGTCGGGCGGCCCTCTCCCGATGACGAACACACCCTGATCTGGAAAGCGCCGAAAGCCTGAGCGGCGCGTCAGGCTCGGGCCCTCCGGTCAGCGGTAGTAGTCGCGCACGCCATCCAGCTTGCCCCCGTGCAGCACTTTCGCCTCCTCGATCGCCTTGAAGTAGGCGCTGTCGTGGGTGAGCGAGTCGAGCGGCGGGATCTCGACCGTCACCGAGATCTCTTTGCCGGTCGGGTCGTCCTTGTCGGTTTTCAGCCAGGGTTGCGGTTTTTTCCATTTGTGCGCCTTCTCGATCTCGAGGTAGCGAGCCACCGGATCGCGCTTTGCTTCGGCGATGTCGTCTAAGGCTTCCTGCCAGCCCATGTCCGCATCGGGCACGGTGTCGTAGACGAGGACGATGCGGCGGCTCGAGCTGCCCACCCGGATCGATTCGGCCTTGCTCGCCCCCGCTTTTTTCATCAGCTCGCTGGTGCCGTAGAACGGTTGGCCGTTGATCGCGACGAAGAGGACGTCGGCCTCGACCGACTCGATCAGGTTCCGGTAGGGATCCGCCTGACTCGTCTTGGTGACGAGCACATCGCCGTGGAGCCCAGCCTTGAGGCGCCCGAGCCGGTCGCTCCAGCCCAGCGTGTCGGCGGGGTTGGCCGTCGCCATCGAGCAGATCTCCTCGTCGCTGAAGGCTTTGCCGAGTGCCTCTCGGTTCCACATGTCGGCCACCTTGAGCTCGCCGAGCAGGTTCTTCGACCCCGATGGCGACCAGTCGGCGCCGAGGCAGACTTGCACGCCGGCCCGCTTTGCCTCATCGACCTTGGTCGTGTCGGCGTAGAGCCAGAGGTTCGAGAACGGCGACCAGATCACCGAGCCGCCGTGGGGAGCCCACTCTTCGAAGTTCGCTTTGGCGAGCGCCGTGCAATGGACCGCACCCAGGGTCGGCTGCAGGCATTTCTCGTTGCGCAGCTTTAAGTACTCCTCGATCAGTTTCGGGTCGGTGCCCTCGGAGAGGTGGTAGAGAAAAGCCTTCCCTTCCCGCATGTGTTTGGCGTCTTTTTCGTATTCGCAGTCGTTTTTCAGCGGTAGAGCGGCTTGATAGACGAGCTTTTTTTTGGTTTTGAAGGTCTCGAACTCGACGTTGCGGACGAGCCAACCCTCATAGGGGGTGGCCATCTTTGCCGAGCCCTGGATCGCGGTGGTGCCGCCGATCACGGCCTTCGCCTCGACGTAGCGCAGCATCGCTTTGCCGGCGAGGGCGCCGAGGGCGTTGGCCGGGTCGGAGATGCGCCCTTCGTAGTCTTTGGCGTCCGGCCACTGGTAGCGGGAGGTGTAGGGGGTGGTCCGGCCCGCCGGTGCCCAGAGCGAGAGGCAGTTGTAGACCATGTGCCCGTGCAGGTCGATCAGGCCGGGGTAGATCGTGCCGCCTGTTTTGACCCGTTTGACGGTCTCGAAGCCGGGCGGGGGAGGCGCCGAGGCGGTCTGCACCGCGGCAATCTTCTCGTCGGCGCCGATGTATAGAGCGCCGTCGTCGATCACCGGCTTGGCGTCGTCGAAGGTGACGAGGCGACCGGTGAGGACGAGGGGGTCCGTCATCGGTCGAGATCTATATCGGAATTTTCGAGCGTAAAGCGGAATTTGAGGATATTTCGACCTAGGACCTCGCAACGTGCGTATTCCGGTACGTCTGGAGTTGCTACGATGCCCGAAAAATCTGGAGCGATCAGACATTCAAGGGGACCCAGGGAGAGGGACCTCAGGGAGCTTCAAAGGGAGGAGCCCCACCCATAGCGCACCAGTGCCTTAATCGGTCAAAGGGCCGGCCTTAAAAGCCGGAGATCCGGGTTCGAGCCCCGGCTGGTGCATCGGAAACCAACAAGGAACCGGTGACCGGCTATGGCGAGCAACCTCTTTGACCAACTAGACGAGATTTCCACCGGCGGCGCGGGCCGGCCGCTGTGGGCGGCGCGGGCGCCCTACCAGCCGCAGGGCGACCACGACCTGATGCTGGTGCCGCGGGTCGAGGGCTGGCGCGAGGACGCCGAGGCGATCGAGGCGCTGGAGCGGATCGAACGCGAGCCCTGGGTGCAGAGCGTCGACCGTGACGGCAGGCAGGTGCAGGCGACGCTCGCCAGCGACTGGATCGAAGCGACCGGCGCGTCGCTCGTCGCGGGGGAGGCGGGCGAGCGGCCCCATTCCGACCTCGCCGCCGGGCGCCGCTTCGCGCTCAACTTCTGGGACGCAAACTCGACCAAGGCGCTGCACATCGGCCACCTGCGCAACCTGGCGCTCGGCAACGCGCTCGGCTCGGCCCTCGGCGAGGCGGGCGGCAAGGTCGAGCGGCGCAGCATCATCTGCGACGTCGGCCGCAGCATGGGCGAGGCGATGGCGGGGGTGGTCAAGAGCGGCCGCCACACGCAGTCCTCGCTCGACAACGGTGAGAAGAGCGACCACTTCGTCGGCGCCTGCTACGCCGAGTACGTGAAGACGGGGCCCTCGCTGACCGGCCGCGACGACAACCCAGCCAGCTCGCTGACCCGTGAGGTCGATGTCCACCACGACAGCGCCGACGAGCTGCTGCAGCGGGTGCTCGACGGTGACCAGGAGGCGATCGAGCTCTGGTCGAAGACCCGCGCCTGGGTGATCTCCGGCCAGCGCAAGACGCTCGCCCGGCTCGGCATCTCCTTCGACCGCGTCTTCTTCGAGTCCGACTTCTTGCCCGAGGTCGCCGAACTCTCCAACCTCGGCCTCGAGCACGGCATGCTGCAGCGCCGCCCCGACGGCGCCGTGATCTACCTGACCGACCGCGAGGAGCTGGAGGAAATGCCGCTGCTGCGCGCCGACGGCCTGCCCACCCAGCACATGCGGGCGCTCGCCTACTGGATGGCCGCGCCGGGCCTTGAAGGCACGACCTCGATCCAGGTCTGCGGCCTCGAGTGGGTCGCCCACGTCACCTGCCGCCGCCAGCTGATGGACCAGATGATGGAGAAGGGGGCGGGCGCCGACATCAACCACCCCGCCCACGACGTCTTCCACGGGATGGTCTCCAAACAGAGCGAGTCCGTCTCTTCGAGCAAGCGCAACGCACTCCTGATCGACGAGCTGGCGGAGTGGATCGAGGAGGCGATGGACGCCGAAGACCGGGTCGAGGTGCGCCGCCGCCATCCCGCCGCGGAAGCGATCGTGCCGCAGGTCGCGCTCGGCTACTTCCTCATGCACACCAACACCAAACCGCTTGATTTCGAACCGGAGAAGCTCTTGCGGGAGGAGCAGAGCCTCGGTTGGGACCTGGCCCGCGCCCGCGCTCACAACGGCGACGGCTCCGCCGCCGCGCCGCCCGAGCCCGCCCAGGACCCCGACTACCGCTTCGCCGTGATCCAGTCGGAGATGTACAGGCGCCACCTGCAGCAGGCGGTCGAGCGGCTCGACGTCAGCCCGCTCGCCAAGTACGTCGCCCACCTCTCGCGCTGGTACCTGGAGGCCGACCGCGAGCCCCACGTGCAGGAGGCGATCCAGGCGGCGCTGGCGCAGGGCGCCCGCGGCCTGGGGCTGGAGACGGTGCGATGAGCGGGGCGCGAACGAGAGGTGTGAGATGAGGACGCTGCTCGTCGACAACCACGACTCCTACACCTACAACGTCTTTCACCTGCTGGCCGGCGTCTCCGGCGAGGAGCCGATCGTGGTCGACAACGACGCGGTCTCCTGGCGGGCGCTGGAGCGCTGGGACTTCGACGCGATCGTGCTCTCGCCCGGGCCGGGGACGCCGCGGCGCTGGCACGACTTCTGCGTCTGCGACGACATCCTGCGCTTTAGCGAGATCCCGGTGCTCGGCATCTGCCTCGGCCACCAGGGCCTCGGCAACGTGCTCGAAGGCCAGGTCTCGAGCGCGCCCGAGGCGATGCACGGCCGGCTCAGCAGGATCTTCCACGAAGGGGCCGGACTCTTCGATGGCATCCCGCAGGGGTTTCCCGTCGTCCGCTACCACTCGCTGGCGATCACCGGCATGGGACCCGACGGCAACGTCTGCGCCTGGGCCGACGACGGCGTCGTGATGGGGATCGAACACCGCAGCCGGCCGATGTGGGGCGTGCAGTTCCACCCCGAGTCGATCGCCACCGATCACGGTGCCAGGCTGGTCGAGAACTTCTACGCGCTGGCGCGCGAGCGCAAAGAGCCGTCGCGGGGGCCGGCGAGGAAGCGCCCGGCCAGCGCCCTGCGCCAAGCCCACGCCGCGCCCAGGGCCGGCGTGTCCGACACGCGGCTGCGGATGCGCACGATCCCCGGCGAGGCCTCGACCGAGGCGATCTTCGAACGGCTCTTCGCCGGCGAGGAGCACGCCTTCTGGCTCGACAGCGCCGACGCGCCGACCCGGCTCGCCCAGAGCTCCTACATGGGCACCAGCGCCGGCGAGGGGCGCTGCGTGCTGGAGTACGACGTAGAGGAGGGCGCAGTGCGGATCGAGCGCGCCGGTGCCACCGCGATCGAGCGCGGCTCGATCTTCGAGGTGCTCGACCGCGAGCTGGCCAAGCGGGCGATCGAGACGCCCGAGGAGATCGCGCCCAACCTGCTCGGCGGCTTCGTCGGCTACATCGGCTACGAGTGCAAGGCCGACTGCGGCGCCCCCAACGAGCACAGCTCAGACGTCCCTGACGCGGTGTTGATGTTCGCCAACCGCCTCGTCGCCGTCGATCACGTCGCCCACCTCACCCACGTGCTCGCGGTCGACGGGCCCGGCGAGGAGGAGGCGGCGATCGAGCGCTGGCTCGACGCTGCGGAGGCGCTCGTGCGCGAACTGCTCGCCGATCCGCCGACCCAGCCCAGTCTCGCCGATCCGGCCTTCGGCGAGCCCACGGGCGCCCACGTGAGCTTCGACTGCGGTCGCGGTCGCGAGCAGTACCTGGCCGACATCCTGCGATCGCAGGCCGAACTCGCCGCCGGCGAGTCCTACGAGGTCTGCCTCACCGACCAGATCTCGACCGCGGCAAGTCCCGACCCGTTCGACCTCTACCGCAACCTGCGCCGCAGCAACCGGGCGCCCTTCGCCGCCTACCTGAAGCTGGGCGAGGTCGCCGTGGTCAGCTCCTCGCCGGAGCGCTTCCTCTCGGTCGACCGCGAGCGCCGGGTCGAGGCGCGACCGATCAAGGGGACGACGAAACGCTCCGCCGACCCCGCCGAGGACGCGGCGCTGAAGGCCGAGCTGACCAACGACGAAAAGACCTACGCCGAGCACCTGATGATCGTCGACCTGCTGCGCAACGACCTCGGCATCGTCTGCGAGGTCGGCAGCGTCGCCGTCCCCGAGCTGATGGTCGTCGAGGACTACGCGACCGTGCACCAGCTGATCTCGACCGTCGAGGGTCGCTTGCCGGTCGGAAGATCCGCCGCCGAGCTCACCCGCGCCTGCTTCCCCGGCGGTTCGATGACCGGCGCGCCAAAGCTGCGCACGATGGAGATCATCGACGACCTCGAGGATGAGGCGCGCGGCGTCTACTCCGGCGCGATCGGCTACTTCGGCCTCGACGGCGTGATGGACCTCAGCATCGTCATCCGCACGATCGTGCTGCGCCCGGGGCGGACGACGATCGGCGCCGGCGGCGCGATCGTGATGCAGTCCGACCCCGAAGACGAGTTCGACGAGATCCTGCTCAAGGCGCGGGCGCCGATGGCGGCGATCGCCCGCACCGTCACAGGCAGCGACTCGCCCGACGCCTGGAGCGTTGAGCTGGAGCCGGCGCGAGCGCGGGCGGAGAAGGTGGCCTGATGGAGGCCACGCCGGAAACGGAAACCGGCCTGGCAGCGAGCGAGTGGCGCGTGCGGGAGGCCACGCCCGAGGACGCGAACGCGGTCGCCGCGGCGGTCTCCCAACTGCTGGTCGAGCTGAGCGGCGGCGGGCCGGCGACGGCCGAGCTGGAGCAGGCGACGGCGGAGCTTGCCAGGGACAAGGAGATGGGTGCCCTGCTGGTGGCGGAGGCGGGGGGCGGGGACGGCATCGTGGGGGTCCTCGCCGCCAGCTGGCAGCACGCGATCCACGTGCCAGGTCGCTACGGCACGATCCAGGATCTCTGGGTCCACCCCGAGTGGCGCAGCCGCGCCATCGGCCGCGACCTGATCGACGCTTACTGCGAGCTCGCCCGCGCGGCCGGCGCCAAGCGGATCGAAGTCGGTCTGCCCCGCGAGGATTTCGAGCGCATCGACGCCACCACGGCCTTCTACCGCGCCAACGGCTTCGAGCACCTCGGTCCCCGCATGCGGAGGAAGCTGTGATCGGGGCATGCGCCAACGCTTCGGAGATTGACCCCACTCAGGTGGGGTCAAAGTCGGATGGGCTGCGCCATGAGTGAGCTCCTGCTGGTCGAGCAGCGTGCGGGCGGCGGCGCCGACGACGGTGCCCACTGGATCCTGGAAGGGGGTCGCATCCTGCCCGGCGTCGACGACGGCCGCCGCATGGAGGAGCTTCGCCGCGGCCTTTTGCGCCACGAGCGGGTGCGCGCCACCGACGCCGACGCCGACAGCGAAGACGTCGAGCAGACGCTCAGCGTCCTGCACGAGCCCGGCTACCTGGAAGCGCTGGGCGAGGTTTCGAGCGAGCCGGTGGTGATCCCGGAGCTGACGCCGCCAGGCCTGCCACCCGACATCCCGGTCAGCGCCGGCCTGGTCGAGGCGGCACGCGAGGGCGTGCGCACGGCGATGACGGCGGCGGAGCGGCTCGTCGCCGGCGACCGCTTCACCTACGCGCTCTGCCGCCCGCCCGGCCATCACGCCGGACCGGCCTGGTTCGCCGGCTACTGCTACCTCAACACCGCGGCGGCGGCGGTGCAGGTGTTGCGCAACGCCGGCGTGCGCCCGGTCGGCATCCTCGACGTCGACCTGCACTACCCGAACGGGACGGCGGCGATCGTGGCGACGATGGCCGACGCCAGCCTGCACTCGCTGCACGCCGCTCCGGTCACCAACGTCGCCGCCGGCACGGTCGAGCCCAGCAGCGAGCGCGAACACGTAGTCGAGTTCAGCGGCAGCCCCGATGCCGAGACCTACCTGGCGGCGGTCGCCGAGTCGATCGAGGCGCTCACCGCGGACTCCGCCGCCCTCGTCGTCTCGCTCGGCTACGACATCGTCGCCGGCGACCCGCACGGCTCCTGGGCCTTCGAGCCGGCGATCTTCACCGAGATCGGCCGCCTGCTCGCCGCCTCGGGCCTGCCGGTCTGCGTGGTCCAGGAGGGCGGCTACGCCCTCGATTCCCTCGCCGCCTGCAGCGAGGCCTTCGTCACCGGCCTGCTAGGGGCCGCACCACCAGCTTCCGGTGCGCCTTTTGCGGCTCATGGCCACATAAAGCGCACCGGAATGGAGGCGCGATGAGCGACAACGGGCTTGTGGGCTTCCGTGAGCGGCTCGATCCGATCGACGAGCAGATCGCCCACCTGCTCGGCGAGCGCTTCCAGATCTGCCGCGAAGTCGCCGAGTACAAGAGCGAGCACGGGATCCCGATGATGCAGCCCGAGCGCGTCGCCGAGGTGCGCGCGCGTTACCTCGCCCGCGGCGCGGCGATGAACCTGCCCGAGGACTTCACCGCCGAGCTCTTCGAGCTGCTGATCGGCGCCACCTGCAAGCTCGAGGACGAGCTGATGGACGGCGCGCCCACCGCCGAGACGCGGGAGGGATGAGGTTGGCCCTTCCTCCCGGTCCCCGCACCCCCCGCTTGCTGCAGTCGCTGCGCTGGGCGCGCGAGCCGCTGCCGATGCTCGAGCGCTGCCGCGAACGCTACGGCGACACCTTCACCCTGCGCCTCCGCCACCTCGGCACCTGGGTCCTGCTGGCCGACCCCGAGGACGTCAAACGGGTCTTCTCGACCGATACCAACGAGCTCGGCGTGGGGGTGCCGAACCTGGCGCTGAAACCGGTGCTGGGGGCGCACTCGGTGATGCTCAGCGAGGAGCCCGAGCACATGGCGCGCCTCAAGCTGATGTTGCCGCGCTTCCACGGCGAGCGGATGCGCGAGGACGCCGAGATGATGACCGAGCTGGCGCGGCGCGAAGTGCGCTCCTGGCCGGTCGGCGAGCCGTTCAGGCTCTGGCCGCGCATGCAGGCGCTGACCCAGGAGGTGGTGA
>JASLIG010000115.1 GCA_030152805.1 Solirubrobacterales bacterium | reverse complement strand
CGTAGCCGAAGACCGAGACCGGCTTGCCCAGCGCCGCCCAGACGTTGTTGAAGTTGACCCCGGCGGCCATCACCCGCACGATCACCTCGAAGGCGCCAGGCTCCGGGACCTCGATCTGCTCCAACTGAAATGCGTCGTTCGGTTCGCCCTCGCGCTCCTGGCGGATCACCCAGGCGGCCATCGTCTCCGGCAACTCGCCGGGCTCGACGTCCAACTTCGCGATTGCGCTCGTGTCAACTGCCAACTGGATCCTCCGCGGTATCTTGGTGGGCGGGCGGCGAATCCTAGTCAAGCACGGGGGTATCGGCCTCGCGCAACTCAGGTGCGGTGATCTCACGCACGGTGATCTCGACCGGTTCCGGCGGCTCGATCTCCTTGCCAGGCGCAATTCCGAGCGACTCGACCTTACGCAGCTGCGGTAGTAGGCGGCGCTCCATCGACCCGACCGCGGAGTCGTAAGCGCTGGCGGCTGAGGTCAGGCCCCTGCCCACCTTGTCGAAATCGTTGAGGAACTTGGCGAAGCGGGCGTGCATCGTCGCCGCTGCGTCGGCGATCTCGGCCGCCTCAGCGACCATGCGCTCCTGGCGCCAACCCAGCTCCATCGTCCGCAGCAGCCCGATCAACGAGGTCGGGCTGACCAGCAGGACGTTGAGCTTGAGGGCGTAGTCGAAGAGCTCGGGATCGGCGCTGAAGGCCGCGTGCAGGGCCGGCTCGTTGGGGATGAAGCAGATCACCAGATCGGGCGTCTCGCCCGCCTTGAACTGACCCTGGTAGTCCTTGGAGCTGAGCGCGCGGACGTGCTCGCGCGCCTGCCGGGCGTGCCGCTCGAGATGGGTGCGGCGCTCGCTCTCGACCTCGGCCTCCTGCGCGTCGAGGAAAGCGTCGAGCGGAACCTTCGAATCGGCGACGAAGCTGCGCCCCTCCGGTAGCAGGAAACGTGCGTCGGGCCGCAAGCGCCCGTCTTCGGTGCGGAGCGTTTCCTGCAGCTCGAAATCGACGTGCTCAGTCATTCCGGCGATCTCGATGCAGCGGCGCAGTTGCAACTCGCCCCACTGGCCGCGGGTCTGCGGCTGGCGCAGCGCCTTCTTCAACCCGGCCGTCTCCGCGTTGAGGTTGCCGACCGTCTGGCCCATCTGCTCGAGCAGCGTGCGCGTCTGCAGGTCGCCTTCGCCGCGCTTGCGCACCTCGGCCTCGATCTTCTCCTGGCCTTTCGCGATGCGCTCGGCCAGCGCCTTGATCTCGGCCTGGCGCTTGTCGAGCGCCGCCTCGGCGGCCTGCGCATCGAGCTTGCGCGACTCCTCGTTGACGCGCAGCAGGTCGGCGATTGCCTTCGAGGTGGCCTCTTGGATCGCCGGACCGTGGTCAACCGACACCTGCTCTTCTGACTGGCGAGCGATGGCCAGGTAGATCAGCGCCGCGGCGAGCGCGAGCACGGCTATGGCGAGAACAACAGTCACCCAACGATGGTGACGATCGGAGCAGACGTAGCGACGCGGCCCGATCGCCGCTATTTACGGCAGCAGCAGGTCGTTCTGGGAGGCGCTGCGGTAGGGGCCGACCCTGAAGCTGGCCGGCTTGGCGCCGGGGATGTCGGCGGCGCTGATCCGGTAGACGCCGGTCGGCAGCGAGGCGAGCAGCGAGCTATTGCCGTTCGCGACGAGAGCGCCGGACTTGACGTTTTTCGGCCCCCGCAGTTCCAGTTTCGAGTCGAAGCGGGTCAGGTTGGCGGTGACGAAGACGACGTCGACAGGTGCCTTCGAGCGGACCGGCGGCTGGCCGGCGTGCTGGTTCTGGGGGATCTGCTGCGACGGTTCGGGCCCGTAGGCGATCCGGGCCGGCTGCACCGTGATCGACCTCGGCGTAATCGAGATGCTGACCCGGGTCGGTGGCTGGGGCCGCGGTTCGTTGGCGTTTTCCTCGGCGCCGCAGCCGGCGCCCGTCAGCGCCAGCACGGCAATGGCACAGCCCGCGAGGAGTCTTCCTCTCCCACTTCCCATCGCGGCGGAATCTAGCCGAAGGGCAAGTCGACTACCCGCGCCGTAACGCCATCTTCACCTACGCGCAACTCGGCGCCGGGCTCGGCCTCGCGGCGCACGATCGCCAGTCCGACCGGGCCCAAGATGGGGGAGACGCAGCTGCCGCCGAGCTTGCCGACCTCCTTCTCGCCGAACGAGAGCGGCGCGCCGGGCCCGGCCGGGGCGCTGAGCCGCAGGCCGCGCAGGTGCCGGTTCGGCTTGCCCTTGTAGTGGAGGCGGGCGACCGTCTCCTGGCCGATGTAACAGCCCTTCTCGAAGTCAACGGCGCGTTCGACGATGCCCGCCTCGGCTGGCATCGTTGCGGTGTCCATCTCGGCGCCGAAGCGGGGCGTTCCCGCCTCGATGCGGAGGATCTCGACGGCCTCGGCGCTGACCGCCGGCGCGCCCGCCTCGGCGAGGGCCGCGCTCAGCCGCTCGGCGTCGGCGGCAGGGACGATCAGGTCGATTCCCAGAGCCGTGCCGACGGCGAGGCACTCGATTCCCTCGACGGAGCTCGCCCCGCTGGCGTCGAGAGAGAGGGGCGGTGCTCCGGAGAGCTCGGCGCTGCGCGGCCCGATCAGCGAGAGGATCGCGCGCGCAGCGCTGACGTCCTCGACCTCGACCTCGCGCCCGATCTTGTACATCTCGAGGTGGCGGCGGGTCGCCTCCAGCCCCTCGGGCTCGGTGTCGATCCAGATCTCGCTCTCGCCGAGGCGCAGGACCCGCATGTCGGCCTGCATGTGCCCCTTGCGGTCGAGCAGCGCCGCGTAGCAGCCCTCGTCGGGCGTAAGCGCCTCGACGTCGTTGGTCAGCTGCCCCTGCAGATACTCCGCCGCCTCGTCGCCCCTGATGAGCAGCTTCCCCCGCCCCGAGCGATCCAGCACCCCGCACTCTTCCCGCAGCTGCCGGTACTGCGCATCAAGCTCGACTGTGATCGTCTCACCCATCCCGCCAAGTCTAGGAAGCTGCCGCGATGGGCGATGGGGATGACCCCGAACGAGCCTCCCCGCTGTGGGAGGACGGCCTGGCCGTTGGGGACGGAGCGGCCGCCCTCCCTATCTATCGAGCAGCACCGGGTGCGCGGCGAGGGCATCGCTGACGGCTGATGGACACCCCCGCTTTGCACCCGATGCGCGGGCGATCGTAGGTGGGTAGAAAAGTCCTGTTAACAGGGAATTTTGAGCGGCTACCCGCGTCGCCGATGGGCCGGGCTCTTTGCTCCAGGTGGTCTGGCCGAGGGGAAGCCGAACACCGCGACCGAGACTGGGACGGTCTCGGTTTCTTCCCGGACTTGGCGATTCGTAGAGTCGGCACCGATTTGCAAGATGTCTTCCAGGAACTCATCGGCCCGGGCGTGCAGTTCCTCGCAGCCCTGCTCGTCGAGGTCCATCGGGGTCCAGCTCGCGTGGAAGTCGTCTCGCCCATAGAAGGTGCCGGCCTTGAGTGACTCGCGGACGTCCTTTTCCGCGTCACGGATGATTTTCCCGAGCATCTCCAGCCGCGCCGATTTGGGCAGGGCTACCGACATGCCTTCGGGGACGATGATTCGCTGAACTGGCGAATAGAAATGCTCGACCGCACCACGCCGAGGCTCGGTCCTGACCAGTTCGATCAACTCGAAGTCCCGGAGGACTTTGACGTGGTAGCTGACCTGGCTCAGCCCCTCGTTCAGCTCTCTCTGGAGTTCCCTCGGGCTCCAGGGCCGCTCGTTGATTAGCGTCAGGATCTGCACGCGCAGGGGATGGGAGAGCCCCTTCATCAGCCTCTGGTCGACGGGTTCTAGCTCTGACTTCTTCTTAACCTCCGCCTTCCTCTGCCCAGCTTTCGCCTTCGGCTCTTTCCTCTTCGCTGGCACGGAAGCTCCTCTCTGGCCTATTCCCGGTACTTCGATTTGCCTAAATCGATACGGGCTGGTCGTTTGGACAGAAAAGTATCCGCATTCAAGGCTGCACGTATCAACTCCTTTTGATTGCTAACGTCTTTTTGTTGTAATCAAAAAGATTTTGTGCAAAGGGGGTGGGATCGCGTGATCGTCAAGGTCGTGCCGGAAGTCGTGCCGTTGCTTTCGACCATGAAGCATCGGTAGGACGGGAGGGACAGGGCTTGGTGGCGGCGACACGGCTGACGAGGTGGTCGGCGCCAAGCCCCTCGAGCCTTGAGGTTTCTTTGAGGTGCGGGACGCCATCTTTTAGATCTGTCTAAAATTATTTAGGCATGTCTAAATCTCCCACTGGGTCCGAGCAGCGGCAGCGCGGCCTCAGCCGGCGCAAGATGCTGGGTGGGGCGTTGGCGACGGGTGCGAGCCTGCCACTCGTCCACGGATTGCTGCCGCGCGGCTCGGGTGGCCCCGGGGGCGCGGCCGCTTCGTCCCCGCACGCCGGGCACGGGGCCTTCGCGCACGCCGGTTTCGCGCCGGGTCGCAGCGTCGATCACCGCGCCAACGGCTTCAACCCGACCGAGCTGCTGCGCGACTTCGACTACGGCAAGACGCGGCGCCTGGCGAGCGGCCGCCTGCTGCGCGAATGGCAGATCGTCGCCGAGGACAAGGAGATCGAGGTCGCGCCCGGGGTCAACTACGAGGCCTGGACTTACAACGGCCGGGTCCCCGGCCCGACCCTGCGAGCCCGTGAGGGGGAGCGGCTGCGGCTGCGTTTCCTCAACGCCTCCGAACACCCCCACACGATCCACTTCCACGGGATCCACACGGCGCTGATGGACGGCATGCCGGGGATCGGCGAAGGCCGCGGCGGCGGCGCGGTCGCTCCCGGCGCCGAGTTCACCTACGAGTTCGACGCCGAGCCGTTCGGCCTGCACCTCTACCACTGCCATGTATCGCCGCTCGCGAGCCACATCTCGCGCGGCCTCTACGGCGCCTTCATCGTCGATCCGAAGGCGGGCCGGCCGGAAGCCGACGAGATGGTGATGGTGATGAACGGCTTCGACACCAACTTCGACCTCTCCAACGAGGTCTACGCGGTTAACACGATCGGCTTCCACTACGTCAACGAGCCGATCCGGGTGCGACGCGACGAGCTGCTGCGCATCTACCTGGTCAACGCGCTCGAGTTCGACCCGATCAACTCGTTCCACGTTCACGCCAACTTCTTCCAGTACTACCCGACCGGCACCTCGCTCGAGCCGAGCGAGTACACCGACACGGTGATCCAGGGCCAGGGACAGCGGGCGATCCTGGAGATGAAGTTCCCCTTCGACGGCGACTACATGTTCCACGCCCACGTCAGCGAGTTCGCCGAGCTCGGCTGGTCGGGCTTCTTCCGCGTCGGCGATCCCGCGCGGATGAGCGCCGCCTCGGCCGCCGCGGCCTACTGTGAGCTGCCCTGGGGCGGCCGGGGAGGCCGCGCCTGATGGAGGCGGGAAGCCAGGTCGAGCGGCTCGCCGGCGGCCGCCTGCCGGCCTGGGCGCTGGGCCTGCTGCCCCTCGCCCTGATCGCGGCGGCGATCGGCACCTTCGCCCTGCTCGGCGGCCCCGGGCTCGGCGATCGCAGCGGGCCGCCGCTGGAGGAAGTGGCGGTCGAGCGCACGGTCTTGCGGCCGGGCAAGATCGAGCTGACCCTGCGCAACGACGGCCCGGACCCGGTCTCGGTCGCTCAGGTGGCCGTCAACGACGCCTACGCGCCGTTCACGACCAGCGACGGCGAGGAGATCGGCCGTCTCGGCTCGACCACGCTGGACATCTCCTATCCGTGGGTCGAGGGCGAGGCCTACGAGATCTTCGTGCTCACATCTTCGGGCGGCACGATCGACGCGGCGATCCCGGTCGCGACGGAGACCCCGGATGCGGACCTCGGCTTCTTCGGGCTGATGGCCCTGCTCGGCGTCTACGTCGGCGTCATCCCGGTCAGCCTCGGCATGCTCTGGCTTCCCTTCGTTCGCCGCCTCGACCCCCGCTGGGTCGGCGCCCTGATCGCCTTCACGGTTGGCCTGCTGGCGTTGCTGGCGATCGACGCCGCGCTCGAGGGGCTGGAGATCGCCGCCGATGCGCCGAGCGCCTTCGGCGGCTCGACGCTGGTCTACGCGGGGGCGCTGATCGCCTACCTGCTGCTGGCCGGGATCGACGCGTACCTGGGTCAGCGGCGCAATCGCCGCGACGGTCCCGCCGCCCAGGGCGGCCTCTACATGGCGCTGCTGGTCGCGATCGGGATCGGCCTCCACAACCTCGGCGAGGGCCTCGCGATCGGCTCGGCCTACGCCACCGGGGCGCTGGCACTCGGCGCCTTCCTCGTCGTCGGCTTCGCGATCCACAACACCACCGAGGGGTTGGCGATCGTCGCGCCGCTGCGCGAGGGCGCGGCGTCGAGTGCGAGAGGGGGCCTCGGTCGCCTCGCCGGATTGGGCCTGATCGCCGGCGCGCCGGCGGTGCTCGGCGCCTGGATCGGCGCGGCCGCCTTCAACCCGAGCCTGGCGGCGCTGCTCTTCGGCGTCGGCGTCGGCGCGATCGCCCGGGTGATCGTGCAGATCGCGCCGACGATGCGCGACGGCGACGGGCGCATCCTGCACCCGCTCTCGGTCGCCGGAATGCTCGCCGGCATCGCCCTGCTCTACCTCACCGGCCTCCTGGTCTCGGTCTGATGGCCGTCTCCGGCGAAGGACCGCGGCGAGCGCCGGCCACGGAGGCGATCGAGGACTACGCGAAGGCGATCTACGCGCTCTCGCGCAAGCGCCCGGGACCCGTCACCAACGGCGAGCTGGCCGGGCGGCTGCACGTGACCCCGGCGACCGCGACCTCGATGTTGAAGCGGCTCGCCGATCTCGGCCTGGTCGACTACCTGCCTTACAAGGGCGTGACGCTGACCCCCGCGGGGGAAAAGGTCGCATTGGAGGTGATCCGCCACCACCGCTTGATCGAGGCCTATCTCGCCGAAGCGCTCGGCATGCCCGAGGACCGCGTGCACGAGGAGGCCGAGGTGCTCGAGCACTACATCTCCGAGGAGCTCGAGCTGCTGATCGCCGCCAAGCTCGGCGAACCGAGCCACGATCCACACGGGACCCCGATCCCCGGTCCCGATCTGCGCCCGCCGCACGAGGAGGGCAGCCGGGGGTGAGGCCGCTCCCGCTGACCCGGGCTCCCGCCGAGGAGGAGATTCCCGACGGGAACGGGGTCGAGGACGTCCTTCCCGGCGAGGCGGCCGTCGCCCGCGCCGCGCGCCGCTCGCTCGACGGCCACGCCCGCGGCCCGGCGCGCGTCTGGCCCTTCCTCGGACCGGCCTTCGTGGCCGCCGTCGCCTACATCGACCCCGGCAACTTTGCCACCAACATCGCCGGCGGCGCCAAGTTCGGTTACCTGCTGCTCTGGGTGGTGCTGGCGGCGAACCTGATCGCGATGGTGGTGCAGACGCAGTCGGCGAAGCTGGGCATCGCGACCGGCCAGAACCTCGCCGAGCTGTGCCGCGAGACCTTCTCTCGCCGCGCCTCGATCGGCCTCTGGGTGCAGGCTGAGCTGGTCGCGATGGCCTGCGACATCGCCGAGGTCGTCGGCGCCGCGCTCGGGCTCAACCTGCTGTTCGGGATCCCGCTCTTCCCGGCAGGTGTGATCGCCGGGGCGGGCGCTTTCGGCATCCTTGCCCTGCAGCAGAAGGGCTTCCGTCGCTTGGAGGCGGGCATCACTGCGCTGGTCGGGGTGGTGGTTGCCTCGTTTGCCTTCGAGCTCTTCGACGCCGGCCCGGACGCTGCGCAGGTCGGCCGCCACCTGATCGTTCCGGGTTTTGCCGGCACCGAGAGCATCCTCCTCGCCACCGGGATCATCGGCGCGACCGTGATGCCGCACGTCATCTACCTCCACTCCGCCCTGACGCAAAAGCGGGTGGTCGGCCGCAACGACGGAGAGCGGCGCAGGATCCTCAGCTTCGAGCGAGTCGACGTCGTGATCGCGCTCTCCCTCGCCGGCGCCGTCAACCTCTCGATGATGATCGTCGCCGCGGCGCTCTTCCACGGCAGCGGCCTGACCGGCGTCGACTCAATCGACGGCGCCTTCAACGGCTTCAAGTCCCTCGTCTCCGACCGGGCCGCGACCGTCTTCGGCATCGCCCTGCTCGCCTCCGGCTTCGCCTCTTCCTCGGTGGGGACGATGGCCGGGCAGGTGGTGATGCAGGGCTTCATCCGCCGCCGCATCCCGATCTTCCTGCGCCGCGCGATCACCCTGGCGCCGGCGCTGGTCGTGCTCGCGATCGGCGTCGATCCCACCGATGCGCTGGTCGCCAGTCAGGTCGTGCTCTCCTTCGGCATTCCCCTCGCCCTGGTGCCGCTGCTTTTGCTGGCGGCGAAGAGAGAGGTGATGGGCGCGCTGGTCAACCCGCGCTGGCTGACCGCGGTCGCTGGCGTGCTGGCGGCGATGATCATCGCCCTGAACGCTTTCCTGCTCGAGCAGCTCTTTTTCGCCTAGGCGAGAAGCTTCTCGACGAGCGCCGGCAATTCGCGCGCCATGCGGGAGCGCGGGACGGCGAGGTCGATGCCCGCCGCCTCCGCTGCTTCCTTGGTCTCGACGTTCACGTGGGAGTAGTAGCCAAGCACTGGGATGCTGAGGTCGGCGAGGGCCTTCGGGTTCTCGCTGTCGAGGTCGGCGACGATCAGGTCGGCGTCGTCGAGCGGGGCCTCGGTTAGGGCGGGGGAGAGCGTGACCTCGTGGCCTGCGGCGCCCAGCGTCGCTTCGACCTTGCTGCCGAGCAGAAGGTTGGGGGTGACCGCGACGACGCGGGCCACTAGAGCGAGCGGCGTTCGCGGAACTCCTCGCGAACGCTCTCGGGCCGGCCCCACATCTGCACGACCTCGGCGCGGCCCTCGCGCACCTCGCGCACCTGTATCTCGCCGCTGACGCCGTCGGCGTCGAGCTTGGCCAGCACGCCCTTGACGGTCTCCGCCGCCGCAGCGTGGCCGAAGCTGTGGGCGACGATCAGGCGCCAGTCCCAATCGGCCTTCGAGTAAGGCTGGGCGTTGACCTGGCTCAGCGCCACCGCGGTGTCGACGTAGCGGCTCTCGTCGGCGATGCGCAGGTCGAGCTCGAGGTCGGTCCAGTCCGGCGGCATCGAGTGGAGCACCTGCTGGAAGTCCGCGGCCAGGCTCATGCGCCGAAGCGTAGCGGGGCGGGGGAGGGGCTCACGGTTCGGCGAAAGCGGCGCCGACGTCCAGCGGCCTCTCGAGCAGGCCGTGTTCGAGGTCCCAGCCGGCCCAGGCGCGCAATACGGCTTCATTGAACGGCGCGGGACGAAGGTCGGGCAGCAGCGCGCGCAGCTGGGCCGCCTGTTCGGCGCGGTCGAGGCTGGGGACTTCGGCGAGCAGGTCGGCGAGCGCGGCGGCGGGGTCGCGGACCGCGAGCGCATAGCCCCGCGAAGTCGCCTCCACCACCGATCGCACCAGGTCGGGGTCGTCGTCGATCGTCGCCCGCGCGCCAACCAGGACCAGCTCCGGGTAGGGCGGAGCCCCGTAGCGGTTGACCTTGAAGATGCGCACGGGAACGCCCTGCCGCCGCAGGGCGACGCCCTCGGCGTTCCAGAAACCGGTCGCGGCGTCGACCTTGCCGGCGGCGAGCGAGCCGACCGCGTTGAAGCCGATCGTCTGCCGTTTCACTCGCGCCGGGTCACCGCCGTCGGCGCTCACCTCGGAGTCGACGACGGCTTCGTCGGAGGGCAGGCCGGTCACTCCCACCGTGTGCCCTTCGAGCTGGCGCGGACTGGCGATGCCGCGGTCGCCGCGGGCGATCACCGCGGCGAGGGGCCGCTGCACGATCGGCATCACGCCGACGACGTCGAGGCCGTGCTCGCGGGCGATACCGAGGTCGTGGATGTCGAGGATGGCGAAGTCGGCGCGGCCGGCGGCGAGCAGTTTCGGCGCGTCCGACGATTCGCCCGGCTGGCGGATCGTCAGGTCGACGCCGGCGTCGCCGTAGTAGCCCTGGCGCTGCGCGGCGTAGATGCCGGAGTGCACCGCGTTCGGGGTGAAATCGAGCACCAGCGTCGCGCCGACAGGCGCGCCCGGTTCAGCGCCGCTCCCGCCGCAACCGGCGAGGCCGGCTGGCAACAGGGCGGCCGCCAGCAGCGCGGCAACCCACTTCATTGAGCGTCGAAACCTAATTCATTCGCTCAATATGGGTAGACTGGCGCCGCTCCAGTCGAATTCAGGGATCTAGGAGGAGAGAGTGCAGGAACGAGGACTTGCGGCATACCTTGCTGAGCTGATCGGCACCTTCTTGCTGGTGTTCTTCATCACCACCGTCATCGTGCTCTTCGTCTCGACCGGTGAACAGGCCCAGTTCGGCACCGACTTTGCGGTGATCGGGCTCGTCCACGCCTTCCTGCTCTTCGGCCTAATCGTCATGTTTGGCGTGGTCAGCGGTGGGCACTTCAATCCGGCGGTGACTCTGGCCGCTTGGGCGATTAGGCGGATATCTTCGATCGACGCCCTGATCTACATGCTGGCCCAGCTCTCCGGCGGCGTCCTCGGCGCGCTGCTCTGCAAGGGGCTGCTGGAAGACGAGGGGCGCGCCACCCACTACGGCGCCGCGACCGTGAGCCCCCTGCTGGCGGGCAACTTCCAGGGCGCGATCATCGAGGCGATCGGAACCTTCTGCTTGGTCCTGGTGATCCTCGCCGCGGTCTTCTCGCGCAAGAGCTTTAAGGAGTGGGCGCCGCTTGCGATCGGCACGACGCTTGGCTTCATCGTCATGGTCGGCGGCCCGCTCACCGGCGGCTCCTTTAACCCGGCCCGCTGGTTTGGCCCGGCGCTGGTCGGCAACGAGTGGGGCGGCGTCTGGCCCTACCTGGTCGGCCCGATCGTCGGCTCGCTACTTGCCGCGGTCGTCTTCCGCTTCGTGCTCGAGAAGGGCGGCCTGCCGCCGACCGAGCCCGCCGAGCCGGTGCGTCCGCCGGCGCCGAAGTACTCCGAGGGCGCTCGCTAAGCCCCTGATCCGACTGGCTTGAACCGCCGGGCCGGACGATCCGGCCCGGCGCGTCGTTGCAGTAGCTTGAGCGCGTGCGACGAGTCACCTTCTCGCGGAACTACACGCTCTCCCTTTCGCGCACCTGCCAGTGCTATTGCAAGTACTGCGCGTTCGCGACTCACCAGGCGCACATTCGCGCCCCTGGGGAGGTCGAGAAGCTTCTCGACGAGGCGCTCCGCCGGAATGCCAAGGAGCTCTTGGTCCTTACGGGGGAGAGACCCGAGGTCAATCCCGTCGTGGCGGCCAAGCTGGCCGAATGGGGGCACGAGGACTTCACCTCGTACGTCGTCTGGAGCTGCGAGCGGGCGCTCGAGCGGGGGATGCTTCCGCACACGAACATCGGCGTGCTGGACCATGACGACCTTGCCCGCTTGAGAGAGGTGACCGCCTCGCAGGGCCTGATGCTGGAGTCGGTGTCCGAGCGGCTGATGGAGACCGTCCACGCCGGCTCTCCCACCAAGCATCCGAAGCAGCGGCTGGCAACCATCGAGGCCGCTGGCGAGCTCAAAATCCCGTTCACCAGCGGGATCCTGGTCGGCATTGGGGAGACTGACGAAGAGCAGGTGGCCTCGCTGGAAGCCCTTGCCGAGCTGCACCGGGAGTACGGGCACTTGCAGGAGGTGATCCTCCAGAACTTCGTGCCTCATCCGCGCTACTACGGGGCCGAAGTTGCCGACATTGCCGATGAGGCTGCACGTGAGAGGTGGGGGGACGGTGGGGACCCCTCTGATGGGGCTTCGCAGCGGAACCGAAGTGGAGGCAGCGAAGCTGAGTCGCTCCGCGAGTTCCCATCAGAGGGGTCCCCACCGTCCCTTCCGATCCCTTCCTGGGCGAGCCCCGTCAGCGTTGAGGACATCAAGCGCTTGATCTCCGAGTGCCGCCGGTTGATGCCGGATGTGGGGATCCAGGTGCCGCCGAATCTGTCGGATGCTTGGGGTGAGCTGGTCGAGGCGGGAGCCACTGATCTCGGCGGGCTCTCAGCTAACGGCGACCACATTTCGCCAGAGCACGCCTTCCCCAGTCCGCACGAGGTGCGGAAGGAGTTGGCTCCTAAGGGCTTTGCGTTGACCGAGAGGCTGTGCGTCTATCCGCAGTACATGGATCCGGAGTGGATGGAGCAGGGGGTCCTCGATGTGATCAAGCTGAAGTACTGGAGCTTCATTCCGCGCAGCGGGTCCGGGCGGAGGAGCGAGGAGACGATCGACGGGAAGCTTGCGCCTGGGGCGATTGAGAAAGGTCGCGAGGGCCGGGAGCTGAGCGAGGACGAGCTGACCGCCCTGTTCTCCGAGACGCGGCCGGAGGTCGTCGAGGAGATGCGGGTTGCGGCCGATGAGCTGCGGAGGGAGCTGGCGGGGGACCGGGTCACGTTCGTGGTCAACCGCAACATCAACTTCACGAACATCTGCGTCGTCGGCTGCGCCTTCTGTGGCTTTGGACAGGGCAAGCGCTCGCCGGACGCCTATGAGGTGTCGGAGGAGGACTTCGCGGCGCGGATCGAGGAAGCGGTCGAGTTCGGGGCGACCGAGCTCTGCATGCAAGGGGGGATCCACCCCGACCTGACCCTGGAGGAGTACGGGCGCTGGCTGCGGCTGGCGAAGGAGGTGGCGCCGCACCTGCACCTGCACGCCTACTCGCCGATGGAGGTCCACTACATGTGCGAGCGCTCGGGCAAGGGGCCGGACGAGGTCTTCGAGTACCTGATCGAGTGCGGGCTGGGCTCGACGCCGGGCACCGCGGCGGAGGTGCTCGACGACGGCGTGCGGCAGCGGATCTCACCGAACAAGCTGCCGGTGGGGCGCTGGGTGGAGATCATCGAGGCCTCGCACCGGGCCGGTCTGCGCTCGACCTCGACCGTGATGTTTGGCCACATCGAGGAGCCGCGCGAGCTGGCCCGCCACATGCGGGTGATCAGGGCTCTGCAAGAGCGCACCGGCGGCATCACCGAGTTCGTGCCGCTCAGCTTCATCCCCTTCAACACGATGCTCGGCCGCACCCACGGGATCGAGGAGATCTCTGCGGCGGAGAACCTCAAGCACACCGCCGCCTTCCGCCTCGCGCTCGGCAAGACGATCGCCAACCTGCAGGCGAGTTGGGTAAAGATGGGGCTCGACGCCGCCACCGAGGCGCTGCGCTGGGGGGTCAACGACCTCGGCGGCACGTTGATGGAGGAGAACATCTCGCGCATGGCCGGCTCTCAGCACGGGGTGCGGCTCGAGCCCGAGCAGCTGATCGGGGCCGCCCGCGCGGGCGGTCGCGAGCCCGCTCAGCGCACGACCCTCTACGAGATAGTTGAGACCTACTGAAACACGGCGTATTGTGGGTTCATCGCTTCGTGGTCTTCACTAGGGGGGAGATTCCAGGGGCGGGCGGTCTTCACGCTGCTCGGCCTTGCCGTGGTGTTCGCGCTGATGGCGCTGCTCGTGCTGCTGGCGACGATCGGGCTCGGCCCGGAGCGGCCGGGTTCGCTGGGCCCAACCCCGACGCCACCGCGCTTCGAGGCCGGGGTGGCGGATTCGGTGGCGTTGGCGCCGCTGTCATCGCGGGCGGCTCGCGTCGCTCGTGGCGTCGCGGTGTCGGAGCCGCAGCGCTCGGCAGGTCCGATCGCCAACCGGGTCGAGGACGAGACCGGAGGGGCGCTCGCGGTCTCCCCGGCGCAAGCGGTTGCGATTGCCGAGCCCACGTCGCCTCAGGCGCCCGTTCCGGCGCCCGGAGCGCAGCCCGTTTCGGCGCCCGCGCCTGAACCGGCGCCGGTCCCGGTTGTGGCTGCGTCGCCGAGCCCGCCCGGAGATGGCGGCGGGTCCTCCGGCGGCGGTCCGATCACGGCCGGCATCGAACCCGAACCGGTCTGCGAAGGCGATGAATACACGATCACCGCCGTCTTCCTCGGGGAAGGCGAAGGCGGCGAGGGGCCTCGGCTTGAAATCATCCTGCGGCGCCAGGGCAGCGATGGCAGCAGCGAAGAACTGCACCTCGAAGGTGACCTCGCCGACGTGCAGAGCCTGGTCGTCAAGCTCACCGGCGAAGGGGGCTGCGTGTCGGTTGAGATCCAGTCCTCCGAAGACGGCGAAACCGGCGCAGAATCCACCGAAACAGTCGAAGGCGGCGAACCCCCCGAACTATCGTTGCGATAGCCGATGCGGGCAATGGTCCTGGAGCGACAGCGGCAGCCACTGCGGCTCGCGCAGCTGCCCGACCCACGGCCGGCCGCCGGCCAGGTCCTGATCTCGGTCAGCGCCTGCGGCGTCTGCCGCACCGACTTGCACATCGTCGACGGCGAGCTGACCGAGCCGAAGCTGCCGCTGGTGCCCGGTCATCAGATCGTCGGCGAGGTAGTCGAGGCTGGAGAGGGGGCGGAGCGCTTCACGGTCGGGCAGCGGGTCGGCGTGCCCTGGCTCGGCTGGACCTGCGGCAAGTGCCGCTACTGCCGCTCGGGCCGCGAGAACCTCTGCGACCGCGCCCGCTTCACCGGCTATGACGTCGACGGCGGCTACGCGGAGCTGGCGGTTGCCGACGAGCGCTTCTGCTTCCCGCTTCCGGCCGACTATCCCGACGAGCAGGCGGCGCCGCTGCTCTGTGCCGGGCTGATCGGCTACCGGGCGCTGCGCCTCCTCGGTGACGCCGAGCGGATCGGCTTCTACGGCTTCGGCGCCTCCGCCCACATCCTCTGCCAGGTTGCGGTCCACCAGGGACGCCGCGTCTTCGCCTTCACGCGCTCCGGCGACGAGGAGGGCCAGGCGTTCGCGCGCGAGCTCGGCGCCGAGTGGGCCAGTTCGTCCGAGCAGGCGCCGCCGGAGGAGCTCGAAGGCGCGATCGTCTTCGCCCCGCTCGGGTCGCTGATGACCACCGCGTTGCGGGCGAGCGCCAAGGGGGCGCGGATCGTCAGCGCCGGCATTCACATGAGCGATATCCCGAGCTTCCCCTACGAGCAGCTCTGGGGCGAGCGCACGCTCGGCTCGGTTGCCAACTTGACTCGGCGGGACGGCGAGGAGTTCCTGGCGCTGGCGCCGCGGGTGCCGGTTCGCACAGAGGTCGAGGTCCGGTCGCTGGAGGAGGCCAATGAGGCGATCGACTCGATCCGCGACGGCAGCCTCCGGGGCGCGGCCGTACTCCAGGTGAGCCGAGACGATCCCGGCAGGGGTTCCGCTTAACTTTTTCGGTGAAACGGCGCCTGCTGGCGCCGCAAGCGACTGCCGAAAAAGTACAAGACGCTCCACCCCTGCCGGGATCGTCTTGGTGTCAGCGGAACAAGTCCTCGTCCCGGGGGCGGCGTAGCGCCGCGGCGCCGAGGCCGTCTTCGGCGCTGACGAAGCGGTCGAGGCCGCGGAGAATCACTGCGGGGACGTTGCTGTCCTTGCTTCGAGCGAGGTCGGCGGCCGCGGCGGCCTCGTCGGCGATGGCGATCAGGGTTGCTTCCAGCTCCCGGCCGTGTGAGTCGTGGCGGCCGCGCCAGTCGTCGAGCGGGGTCAGCCCGGCACAGCCGATCGCTACCTCGGCTTGGCCTAAGCGCCAGGCGCGTCCGAAGCTGTCGCTGATCACGACGCCGATGGAGGCGATCGGCAGTTCGCCGCGGATGCGGCGGGCTGAGGCGTCGGGGTCTTCCGGGAGGAGGCAGACGGTGTCCTCGTCGGGGAGGTTCGAGCTGTCGATGCCGGCGTTGGCGCAGACGAAGCCGTGGTGGGTTTCGACGATCAGGACGCTGCGCTCGGCACGCAGGACCTCGGTGCTCTCCTCGAGGATCAGTTGCACCAGGGCCGGCTCCTTGCCGAGCACGGCGGCCAGCTTGCGCGCTTCGGCGCCCGGGATGACTGAGGAGAGGCGGCGCACGCGACCCTCGGCCTTCGAGACCACCTTCTGGGCGATCACGAGCACGTCGCCCGGCTCGATCTCGGCCCTCGCGGCGATCAGCTCGCCGAGCCGCGCCCCCTCCTCGATCTCCGGCAGGCCGTCAACCCCGAATGCGGTCAACGCGTTCATATGCCGAGCGCCCGCGCGGTCCGCTTCGCCCGTCCGCTGTCCTTCTCCAGTGCCATGGTCAGGGCGACCACGTCGGCCGGCGTGTCGAGGTCGAGCGCGAGCGAGCTCAGCTCCTCGACCTCAAAGGGCACGCCCGCGTCGCGGGCGGCGGCGACGTGGCGGGCACAGCTGCCCTCGCCGAAGGACGGCTCGATCGCGTCGGGCGGCGACAGGGCGAGCGCGTTGGTCCCGGTGCCGTGGCGGTCGGGGACGACCCCGACGTAGCGCTCCGGCATGCCGGTCAGCAGCCGTTCCAGCTCGCGGGGATCCAGCAGCGGGCAGTCGCCGGGCAGGAGGACGACGCAGGTCGCGCCGAGCTCCCGCGCCCGCGCGACGCCCGCCAGCGCGGCGCCGGAATGGCCGCCTTCGCCGGGGTCCGCGATCAGTTCGGCGCCGGCGGCGCCCGCCGCCGCTTCGGCACGCGGCTCGCCGGTGACGACGATCGTGCGCTCGACCGAGCGCGCGGACGCGATTGCTTCGAGCACGTCTTCGAGCATCGCCAGGGCGATCTCGGCGCGGTGCGTGGCGCCGATCCCCGCCGCGAGGCGCTGCTTCGCCTCGGCGAATCGCTTCACGGGTAGGACTGCGGTGGCTTTCAAGTCCGGGACTGGCTGGTCAGCGGTCTTCGACGAGGCTAGCGGCGTAGTCGAGGACGGTGCGAGCGACGCGGCCGCGTCCGGCCGCGCCCTCCATCAGGGTCGGCGCTGCGAGGGTCGGGATCTCGGCCGGCGGCGGGTCCGGGTCATCCTCGTCGACGACCATCGCGTCGATCAGGCCGGCGTAGAGGGAGGCGACCCCCGCCGCGGTCGAGGGGCGTCCCAGCGCCTGCATGAAGCGCTCCGTCGGCCCCTTGACCACCTGACCGGCGACGAAGGGGCTGACCGCGACCACGGGAACGTCGAGCTGGGAGATCGCCTCGCGCATGCCGGGCACGGCGAGGATCGGGCCGATGCTGATCACCGGGTTGGAGGGGCCGACGACGACCGCTTCCGCCCAGCGCAGCGCCTCCAGCACCTCCTTCGTCGGCTCGGCCTCGGCGATGCCGTCGAGCTCGACCCCGTGCACCTCGGGCGCGCCGCCGTCAACGATCAGGTACTCCTGCAGGGCGCGCCGGCCGACGGCGGTCAGCACCTGGGTGCGCACCGGCGCCTCGCACATCGGCAGCACCCGCGCCTCGACCCCGAGCGAGCGGGCGATCTGCTCCTGCGCGGCGGTCAGGCTGCCGCCCTCGTCGCGGAACTGGCGCCGGTAGAGGCAGGCGGCGAGGTCGCGGTCGGAGAGGCCGAACCAACTCGGCGCGCCGAGTTGGGTCAGGCGCTCGAAGACCGTGAAGCTGTCGTCGCGCAGCCCCCAGCCGCGCTCCTCGTCGATTTCGCCGCTGAGCCAGTAGGTGATCAGGTCGGGGTCGGGGGAGACGTGGACGCCGAGCGTCTCGATGTCGTCGCCGGTATTGGCGATGACCGAGAGGTCGGAGCCGATCTCCTCCTGCATCCCGGCCGCGAGCTTGGCGCCGCCGGTGCCGCCGGCGAGGAGCGCGATCCGCATCGCGAACCGCCTATGCCCAGTGGTCGCCGTCGGGCAAGCCGGTGAGCTTGATCCCGGCGTGGGCCTTATAGCGCGTGTTGACCGAGATCAGCAGCGGCGTCAGCTGCTCGACGATGCGGGCCATCTCCAGCGCCCCGGCGTTGACCGGGCGCAGACCGGGGATCAGTTCGATCAGGCGGGCGACGCGCGCCTTGTCCGCCTTGCGGTCGGCGCAGACCAGCACGTCCTCGTCCATCTCGACGCCCGGGTCGGCGAGGCTGGGCGCGCTGACGCTGTGCAGGGCGGCGACCACGGTGACGCCGTCCGGGACCATCTCCTGCGCCTGCTGTGCGGCCGAGCCCTGCCAGACGCCGAGCGAGCGGGTCGCCTTGCCGCTGACCGCCGCGGCGAGCGGCACCGTGCAATCGACCAGGATCTGGCCGGGCTGCAGCGCCTCGCGCAGGTTGTTGAGGTTCTCCGACTGGGCGCGGAAGGGCACGGTGAGGAAGACGATCTCGGCGCGCTTCGCCGCCTCCTCGTTGAGCAGGCCCTCGACCTCGGCGCCGGGCACCCCCTCGCGCAGTTTCGCCGCTGCCTCCTCGGCCCGCTCCGCCGAGCGCGAGCCGATCGCGATCGGCGCGCCGGCCTGGGCCCAGCGCATCGCCAGGCCGGCGCCCAGCGCGCCGGTGCCGCCGACGATCGGGATGGTGGGGAGGTCCGCCACGGGTGCGCCAGTCTATGCTCCCGCCCGATGCGACTGGAGGGACGAAAGGCACTGGTGACCGGGGGCGCCAGCGGGATCGGGGCCGCGATCGCCGCCCGCCTCGCCGCCGAGGGCGCCGAGGTCTGGGTCGGCGACATCGACACGGAGGGCGCCGAGCGCGTCGCGGGCGGGGTCAACGGCCACGCCGTCGAGCTCGACGTCACCGAGCTCGACTCCGCCAAGGCCGCGGGCGCGCTCGACATCCTCGTCAACAACGCCGGCACCGACGAGTTCGGCTTCTTCACCTACACGACGCCCGAGCAGTGGCAGCGGCTGATCGCGATCAACCTGGTCGGCGTCTTCAACTGCACCCACGCGGCGCTGCCAGGCATGCAGGAGGCGAAATATGGCCGCATCCTCAGCATCTCCTCGGAGGCGGGCCGTGTTGGCTCCAAGGGCTCGGCCGTCTACTCGGCCACGAAGGGAGCCGTCGTCGGCTTCATGAAGGCGATCGCGCGCGAGAACGCGCGCTACGGCATCACCGCCAACTCGATTGCCCCGGGCCCGATCGAGACCCCACTGCTGATGGGCGCCAAGGAGTTCGGCGAGATCGGCGAGAAGGTGATCGAGACGATGAAGTCCGCCACCCAGATGGGCCGCCTCGGCCAGCCCGAGGAGGTCGCCGCGGCCGCGGCCTTCCTCGTTTCCGATGACGCCACCTACGTCACCGGCGAGACCCTGGGCGTGAGCGGCGGCCTGGGGATGGTCTGATGGGAGAGCTGGGGGAGGCGCTCGTTCCCGGCATCGAGCGCAGCGACGAGTTCACGGTTGCGCCGCCGCTGGTGACGGACGTCGGCGGCACGATCGGCACCGGCGTGCTCTCGACGCCGGGCATGATCGGGATGATGGAGGGCAGCGCCCAGATGCTCGCCTACGAGCACCTCCCCGAGGGGCGGGCGACGGTCGGCTTCGAGGTTTGCGTCAAGCACGTGGCGGCGGCCGCGGAGGGGGCGATCTGCCGCACGCGCGCCACCCTGCGCGAGGTCGTCGACGGGCGCAAGCTTCGCTTCGACGTCGAGGTGACCGAAGGCGAGCGCACGATCGGCGTCGGCACCCACGAGCGGCGCGTGATCGGCCAGGCCGGCCCGCCGACCGCGTAGCCTCGGTCCCCGATGAGCCCGCTGCCGAGCAACGTCCGCATCCGCGAGGTCGGGCCGCGCGACGGCTTCCAGAACGAGCCGGAGACGATTCCGACGGCGGAGAAGATCCGCCTCGTCGACCTGCTCTCGGCGACGGGACTGAAGCGGATCGAGGTGACCTCGTTCGTGCGGCCCGAGGTGATCCCGCAGCTCGCCGACGGAGGGGAGGTGCTGGCCGGGGTGCAGCGACGCGAGGGCGTCGCCTTCTCGGTGCTGATCCCCAACGAGCGGGGCCTGGAGCGGGCGCTGGCGCTGCGCGAGCGCTTCGACGAGATCAACGTCTTCGTCTCCGCTTCGGAGACGCACAACCGCAAGAACGTCAACCGCACGATCGAGGAGTCGCTGGGCGGGCTGGAGCGGACGTTGGCGACGGCGCGCGAGGCGGGGCTGCGCTGCGAGGGCGTGATCTCAGTCTCCTTCGGCTGCCCCTACGAGGGCGAGGTGCCGCCCGAGCGCGTCTTCGGTATCGCCGAGCGGCTCACCGCCGCCGGCTGCGAGGAGATCGGCTTCGGCGACACGACCGGGATGGGGAACCCGCGCCAGGTGGGCGAGTTCTTCGCGGCGGCGCGAGAGCGGCTCGGGTCGGTCGAGCTGACCGCCCACTTCCACAACACGCGCGGGCAGGGGCTCGCCAACATCCTGGCGGCGCTCGAGCGGGGGGTCGAGTCCTTCGAGTCGAGCTTCGGCGAGCTCGGCGGCTGTCCGGTGCCGCCGGGCGCGACCGGGAACGTCGCCACCGAGGACGTCGTCTCGATGCTGCACGAGATGGGCGTGCAGACCGGGGTCGACTTGCCTGCGCTGGTCGAGGCTTCGCGCTCCGCGCAGGAGGCGCTCGGCCGGCCGCTCGGCTCGCACGTGTTGCGCGCCGGTCCCGTGGACTGGCACCGCGGATAGGCTCCGCGCCGATGTCAGATTTCGCTCGAGCGCTCGAGGCCGCCCTCGCCGGGGGTCCGCAGCGCCACCACGAGAAGACCGAGGAACAGGGGAAGCTGCCCGTGCGCGAGCGGGTTGAGCTGCTCGTCGACGCCGGCTCCTTCGCCGAGGAAGCGGCGCTGGCCAACTGGGACGAGGAGGGTCTCGGCGCCGACGGGGTCGTCACCGGCCAGGCGACGATCGACGGCCGCCGCATCGCCCTGATGGCCAACGACCCGACCGTCAAGGCCGGCTCATGGGGGCCGAAGACGGTGGAGAAGATCCTCCGCATCCAGGAGCGGGCGCTCTCCCTGCAGGTGCCGATGGTCTATCTCGTCGACTCGGCGGGCGCACGGATCACCGACCAGGTGCAGATGTTCCCCGGCCGCCGTGGCGCCGGGCGGATCTTCCACAACGAGGTGCGGCTCTCCGGCCAGGTGCCCCAGGTCTGCCTGCTCTTTGGCCCGAGCGCCGCCGGCGGCGCCTACATCCCCGCCTTCTGCGACATCGTGATCATGCGCGACGGCAACGCCTCGATGTACCTGGGATCGCCGCGGATGGCCGAGATGGTGATCGGCGAAACGGTGACCCTGGAGGAGATGGGCGGGGCGAAGATGCACACCGGGGTCTCCGGCTGCGGCCACTTCCTGGTCAAGAGCGACGCGGAGGCGGTCGACCTCGCCAAGCGCTACCTCTCCTACATGCCGGGCAACTGGCGCGAGCGGCCACCGTTGGCGCCGCCGGCAGGGCCGGCCTCGCAGACGCCGATCGCCGAGCTCGTCCCCGAGGACGAGAACCGGCCCTTCGACATGCAGCTGCTGCTCGACTCGCTGCTCGACGCCGAGAGCTTCCTGCCGGTGCACAAGCGCTGGGCCAAGGAGTTGATCGTCGGCTACGGGCGGCTCGACGGCCGCGTTGTCGGCGTCGTCGCCAACCAGCCCAAGCACACCGGCGGCGTGCTCTTCGTCGACTCCGCCGACAAGGCGGCGCGCTTCATTCAGACCTGCAACGCCTTCAACGTGCCGCTGCTCTTCCTCGCCGACGTGCCTGGCTTCATGATCGGCACCGCGGTTGAGCGTCAGGGGATCATCCGTCACGGCGCAAAGATGATCAGCGCCGTATCCGAAGCGACCGTGTCGAAGATCTCGGTGGTGGTGCGCAAGGCCTACGGAGCCGGTCTCTACGCGATGGCCGGCCCGGCCTTCGAGCCGGACTGCTGCATCGCCCTTCCCAGCGCCTCGATCGCGGTGATGGGCCCGCAGGCGGCAATCAACGCCGTCTTCTACAACCAGATCCAGGCGATCGAGGACGAGGTCGAGCGCGAGGCCTTCGTTGCCCAGAAGCGCGAGGAATACGCCGAGGACATCGACATCCTCCACCTCGCCTCGGAGCTGGTCGTCGACGCCGTGGTCGACCCCGCCGACCTGCGTGCCGAGCTGATCAGGCGCTTCGCGATGGCGTCGAGCAAGGGCCGCGACTTCGCCGAGCGGCGCAACCCCGTGACGCCTGCTTAGACCTCGAGCGTCCCGGCGAAATCGACGAACCAGTCCAGGGCGGCGGGGTTGGCGAGGGAGTCTCGGCTAGCAGCCTTCTCTGGTGCTGTACCCATCAGGATCCGCTTGACCGGCACCTCGAGCACCTTGCCGCTGAGGGTGCGCGGCACCTCCGAGATGGCGAGGACCTCGTCGGGGACGTGACGCGGCGAGCATCGCTCGCGCACGCGGCGGGCGATCTCCTTGCGCAGCTCGTCGTCGAGCGCGGCGCCCTCGCGGAGGACGACGAAGAGCGGCATCCAGCCCTCGGTCCCGGGGCGCGGCACGTCGACGACCAGCGCGTCGACGATCTCGTCGAGGCTGAGCACGGCGCGGTAGATCTCGCTCGTGCCCATGCGGATACCGGAACGGTTGATCGTCGAGTCCGAGCGCCCGTAGATCACCGCCGTGCCGCGCGAGGTGATTTCGATCCAGTCGCCGTGGCGCCAGACTCCAGGGAAGAGCTCGAAGTAGCTGGCGCGGTAGCGGGCGCCGTCGGGGTCCCCCCAGAGGTGGACCGGCATCGAGGGCATCGGCTCGGTGACGACCAGCTCGCCGACCTCGTCGATCACCGGCCTGCCGTCTTCGTTCCAGGCCTCGACGGCGGCGCCGAGGGCACGGGCCTGCAGCTCGCCGCGGTAGACGGGGAGCAGGGCGCAGCCGCCGACGAAAGCGGTGCAGAGGTCGGTGCCGCCGCTGGTCGAGAAGAGCCAGGTGTCGGCGCCGAGGTGCTCGTAGATCCAGTCGAAGCCCTCGGGTGAGAGGGGCGAGCCGGTCGAGCCGACCGCGCCGAGGCGGCTCAGGTCGCGGCCCTCGCCGGGCTCGACCCCGGCCTTCATGCAGGCGGCGATGTAGGAGGCGCTGGTGCCGAACATCGTGATCTCGGCGCGCTCCGCCAGATCCCAGAGTACGCCCATGTCCGGGTGGCCGGGGTTGCCGTCGTAGAGGACGATCGCGGCGCGGGTCAGCAGACCGGAGACGAGGAAGTTCCACATCATCCAGCCGGTGGTCGTGAACCAGAAGAGGCGGTCGCCAGGGTGCGCGTCGACGTGGAGGTGGAGCTTCTTCAGGTGCTCGAGCAGGATGCCGCCCTGCGACTGCACGATCGCCTTCGGCAGGCCGGTGGTGCCGGAGGAGTAGAGGACCCAGAGCGGGTGCTCGAAGGGGACGCGCTCGAAGCGGAGCTCGGTGCCCTCGCCGGAGGCGAGCAGATCCTCCCAGGACGTCGCGTCGCGCAGGGGGGAGAGGTCAGGTGCGTCGCTTAGGTAGGGGAGCACGACGGTGCGCTCGAGGCTGGGCATCGCCTCCTGCAGCTTGGCCAGCGTCTCGCGGCGGTCGAAGTCCTTGCCGCCGTAGCGGTAGCCGTCGACCGCGAAGAGGACCTTGGGCTCGATCTGGGCGAAACGGTCGATCACGCTGGCGGGGCCGAAGTCGGGCGAGCAGCTCGACCAGATCGCGCCGATGCTGGCGGTGGCGAGGAAGGCGACGATCGCCTCGGGGATGTTCGGCATGTAGGCGACGACGCGGTCGCCCCGCTCGACGCCGAGCGCGCGCAGGCCGGCGGCCGCCGCGGCAACCTGGGCGCGCAGCTCTCCCCAGTTCAGCTCGTCGAGCTCGCGCAGCTCGGAAGCGTGGAGGATCGCGGCCTCGGCCTCGTCCACGCCGGCGAAGACGTGCTCGGCGTAGTTGAGGCTGGTGCCGGCGAACCACTCGGCGCCGGGCATCTCGCGCTTGCCCAGGGCGCGCTCGTACTCGCCGTCCGCCCGCACGCCGAAGAAGTCCCAGATCGAGGACCAGAAGCCCTCGAGGTCCTCAACCGACCAGCGCCAGAGCTCGTCATAGTCGGCGAAGGAGAGGCCGCGCTCGGCCGCCAGCCAGCGCATGTACTCGCTCAGCCGCGAGCGCTCGACCAGCTCGGCTGAAGGCTCCCAGAGCTTCTCCGCAGCCTCGCCGCTCACGCCGCGGCCGCAGCGTCAGCCGCCTGCGCCAGGTCCAGCTCGTGGGGATCGTGCGAGCAGAGCAGTCGCACCTCTTCGCCGTGCCGGGCGACCAGCTCGCGCAGCCGCTCCTGGTTGGTCACCCGCTGGCGGCGGTCGGCGTTGTTGAGGTTCTGGAAGAAGCGCAGACCGGGCGGGCAGGAGGGGGGAGTGGCGACCTCGTCGTGGTGGAAGTAGGCGTCGCCGCAGTGCAGCAGCCAGCCATCGTCGGTCTTGATCGCGACGCCGCTGTGGCCCAGCGAGTGCCCGGCCAGTGGGATCAGCAGCACCTCGGTGCCCAGGTCGGGCAGGATCCGCACGCCGCCGAAGCCGAACCAATCGTCGCCTTCGCCGTCGTGGCGGACCCACTGTGGCTTGTGCTTCCAGTGGACCGGGAGATAGCGGAGGCGGTCGCGCAGGCGCGGTTCCATCGCCGCGTCCAGCTCGCGCCCGAAGACGTGCACCTCTGCCGCCGGGAAGTCCGGCAGCCCACCGGAGTGATCGGGGTCGAGGTGGGTGGTGACGATCTGCCGCACGTCGTCGGCCGAGAAGCCCAGCGCCTCGACCTGCTTCAGCGCCGTCTCGCCGATCTCGGCCCGCGGTCGCATCATCGCGAAGAAGGCCCCGAGCTGGCGCGGGTTGCGCGTGTCCTCGGTTCCGAAGCCGGTGTCGAGCAGGACCAGCCCGTCGTCGCTCTCGATCAGCAGGCAGTGGCAGACGATCCGGCCCGGGGCGAGCAGCCCGCCCTCGCCGTTGATCAGCCGAGCCCCGTTGGGGCACAAGGTCCCGCAGTTGAGGTGGTGGATCCTCATCCCGCGCGGCAGTCTAAAGCGCTCTATCGTTTGCTTGGCGCCGGAGTGATGGAACGGTAGACATGATTGACTCAAAATCAATTGCTCGAAAGGGCGTGCGGGTTCGACTCCCGCCTCCGGCATCGGGTTTCGAGCGTCAGGCCGGCAGCGGGGCGCCGTCGTCGGGTGAGGCGCCGTAGTCCTCGCCGGAGCCGATCGGGCGCTCCTCCTCGACGTGCCAGTTCTGGTTGAAGCCGTAGAGCGCGATGCCGATCAGGATCAGCTGCAGGATCGCCAGGATCACGACCAGCGTGCCGATCAGCGGCGAGGGGAGCAGACCCTCGTCGAAGCCGGTCTTGTCGCGGGCGAACCAGCTCTCGGCCCCGACCGCGCAGAAGATCGCCAGGATCATCGAGAGGGCGGCGGCGACGGGCAGGATGCCGCGGCTCCAGCGGAAGACGAGGAAGGCGAAGAAGGCGTAGAGCGCCGCGAAGATCAGGCAGATGATTCCCATGCCGCTGCCGCCGGTCATCAGCGAGAAGCCGGTGATCGCCACCAGCGCCGCGATCGCCGCGGTCGCGGCGAGCAGGAAGACAAGCACGAACTTGGTCGTGATCGACTCGGCTTTTTCCCGATTCGGCCGCCACAGTTCGTAGCCCGGCCTGACCTCTCCTACCGCCACGCGAACGATCATAGAATCTAAGTGCGACGCAGCGGCGTTGGTCGCGCGTTAAGCCCGAATCGGGCAGCCACGCGGGCGTGGCGGAATTGGCATACGCGCCAGGTTTAGGTCCTGGTGGGCTTCGGCCCGTGGGGGTTCAAATCCCTCCGCCCGCATCAACTCTTCGGTCCGACAAACGAATCGAGCGCAATGACGCTTTGCCGGTCTGCCACCGAGATGTTCTTGTAGCTCGATTGTGTCCAGCGGATTCTCAATCGGGCGCAGGACGCGCAAAACAGGCCCCGGATGTCAGGAGAAAGATTTGTGAAGAAGTAGCGGGGATAGGCGTATTCACGCGATCCCGACACCAGGTTGACCCGGAATCGATTGATCACTCGCGAACCGTCCGCGTGAATGAGGCCGCGGAGGAACTGCTTGGGAAATCGGTCGACGAGCTCCTGTTGCCAGCTCGCTAGGGCTATGACTCGTTCGTGCTTCTTGCCCGGCCCATGCTGAGGGAACACCAGCGGCCAGAGAGCGCTTGTCGCCACCAAGCGTATTGCTTCACCTTTCGCCGTCGCCCGCCGAGACACCCTCGCCCTTGTGCACACCGCTCGCTGGATGGCGCAGAGGCACTCTCTCACGATCCCTGGATACCGCGGATCGAGTGAAACTTCGAGAACTGACGACCGGGCGGACGTATTTGACAGATAGCCATCGCCCAAATAGATGCCGAGCAGGTAGCAATAGCTCCCCCCATGGACTGGCCTCCACTTGGATGGCGTCCTAGGGGCTCGTGGCGGCATGCCCTCTGTGCGCCAGCGTTGAACTGAACTGCGGCTGACGCCGGTCCTGTGCCCGATCTCATAGTCGCTGAAGCCCCGGCCGAGAAGGCAGCTGACCGCTCTCATGTCGTCAGATGTGCGGCGGTAGGTCACGAACACACGTTCGCACTATCAGCGGACAGCTACCGGTGGTTGGAGTCGTAGACTTCGCAGCTCCCCCGGGGGAGTGAGTTAACGGCTATGCGCACGGTCTCCAAAACCGTGAATCCGGGTTCGAATCCCGGCTCCCCCGCTCGCGCTCCTCTGCGGTCTTCCGTTCAAAGCCCCCCGAGCTCGAGGATGACCTGCTCGCCGACGAGCCGGACCTGCTCTCCCAGGTCGGGAAGGCCCTCTACCTCGATCCCGGCCCAAGCCTTCAAGGTGAATGGGTCGGCGAATGAGACCAGCGCGTGGTTGAGGCCCGCGGGAAGGTACGTGTCCCTCAGCCAGGACACCCAATCCTCCGGCGTACCGGCGACCATGATCCGCTCGGCGATCTCCTCCGGCGTGGCCTCGAGCGCGCGTCGGACGTCGCCCATCGCGAAGGCCTCGTTGACCGGTGCGACCTGTTCTGGCTCGATGCCGTGTCGCTCCAGAAGGGCCGGCGGCATCGACGGGATGTAGAACGCCGCCATGACTCGCCCAGCGCGACGCGCAACCTCGCCGTCGGGCGCGATCGCGCCGAGCAGGGAGTCGCCGAGGTCGAGGCCCTCTGGGCTCCGATCGGCGCGCTCGACCCCCGCCTGAAAATGCTCGGCCGCGTAGGCCAGCGCCTGCGGTGAGTACGCGCACGCCGTATGCAGTCCGTCGGCGATCTCACCGGCCAGCTCCATCGACTTGGGACCACCCATCGCGCCGATCTTCAGTGGCAGGCGCTCCTGGACGGGCCGGGCCGCGGTCGTGACTCCGGAGTAGCTGTAGAAGTCGCCCTCGAAGTCGATCGAACCCTCGTCGAGGAAGGTGCGCATGACGTGGTGGGCCTCGCGCAAGCGAGCGATCGGTCGTGTCCCGCGCCACTCGACGCCGTACTGCTCGAGCATCGCGATGTTGCCGATTCCGAACACGACCTCTGCCCGACCATCGCTCAGCTCGTCGAGCGTGGCAGCGAGCTGAGCCACGTAGGTCGGCTCCCGCATGTAGATCGGCGCGACGCAGGGGCCGAGTCGAATCCGCTCGGTGCGTTGGGCGAGGGCAGCGAACAGCAGCCAGGCATCCTTGTGGTAGATCTCGTCAGCGCTGTAGCAGGCGTGGTAGCCGAGCCTGTCGGCTAGCGCAACCGCATCGAGCAGCTCCTGCGCCGGCTGCTCGGGAAGCATCTGGAAGCTGAGCAGCATGTTGTGGTCCTACAGTGGCAGCTCTACGGTGCCGCTGCGGCTCGAGATTCGCAGCATGCGCGCAGACGGGGGTACGGCGGGGCCGAATGCGAAAGCGCCGTGAACGACCTGAACGCCACTGCCGCTGCCACCGTTCTCGTAGTACCCGGTCCCGAGATCGTCTTCGACCCGAAAACCCGACCCCGCCCCGAGGCCATCGGACAGCTCGGTCAACTCGATGGATTCGATCGACTCGGCGGCTTGGTCGAAGGTGCTGTGGACGACAAGCCCGTCGTCGAAGAGTTCGGCGGCGAGGAGCTGGACCTCGGACCCGGATTGCGGCTCGGCGGTCAGAACCCTCAGGAAGCGCTCGCCGCGAAACCGCGGCCGTCGCATGCGAGCCTCGAACCTTGCTCGAGCCTCTCGCAGCTCCTCCTCCTGCTCGGCTGAGAGCTCGCTCGGGTCGACCGCTTCGGCACTTATATCAACGCTTGAGTACTCCTCGAGAAGGATGCCGTCAGCTCGCAGTACGACCTCATTCGCGTGGTGCTCGCCCGTCGGGGCTCTGAGCAGGACGCGGTCGCGCTCCAGCGGCGTCGCCTGCACTGGCGCCTCGTTTCCGCTCGCGCTCCCGGCGCCGAGGGATTCCAGAAGCTCGCCGACGCGGACCGTCAGCTTCGTCTCGTCGGTCTCGAAGCCGCCATCGCGGCGGGCATCGTCGATCAGCGCCAAGCCGACGCGCAGCAGCAGAATGTTCGCCTCCATCCGACGGCGCTCGTCCTCGGGGTCGGGTTCGAATCGGAGATTCATCGCAGGCCCAGCTCGATCTCGACGTTGCCGGTCTCGAAGCCGATCGAGAGTCGCGCAACTCCCTCGGGGATTGCCGGAGCGAAGCTCTGGCTCGCCCGCAAGAGCGGCGCGCTGGCATCTTGCTGGTCCAGGTCGACGACCTCATAGGCGGTTCCGCGCCCATCGGAGAGCTCGATGCGCGGCAGCATCGCTTCCGAGAGCGGGTCGGCAAAGGGGTCGTCGGTTTCGAGATCCTCGTCCGGCGGCCGCGGCACCAGGTAGTTGACGATCACGCCGGTCTCGTAAAGGACGACGAAGGTGACGATCGGCCCCGTGCCGTCCTGTGGCGGTGCGGCGCGAACGCCCACGAGGTGCTCGGTGCGAAAGCGACGCTGTTCGTCGTCGATTTGCTCGCTGTAGTTGGCCTCCTCCTCTTCGCGTTGCCGAGCCAGCCGCTCAACGGCCCTGCTGTCGGCGCGCGCCCGCTCGGTCAGCTCCGACGCCGGTACCCCGAAGCCGTCGATCGCTTCGAACTCACCGAGCCTGCCGTCCGGGCGCAGGACGACCGCCTCCGACCGGAGCTCGCCGGACTCGTGCCGAAGCCGCAGGCAACCGTCGGCGGCCGGACTGACCCAAGTCAGGTATTCGCCGGTATAGCGGGGCAGCTCGACCGCCGGCTCGACCGCGAAGTCCATCGCCTCGCCGGGTCTACCTTTGGCGACCCGACCGACAAGCGCCTCAACACCCGCTAGGTCGCCCGGGAAGTTCGGCTCGGAACCCAGTGCGGCCAAGAGTCGCAGCGAGGCCTCGCAGAGATGCCGGCGGCTGTGCTGGGACCACTCGTCAAAGGAGTCCCCCCGGGCGGTCTCCATGCGGCACAAGGGTAGTCACGCCGGCGCCCTGGCGAAGGCCGCCGCGAGTTCGTCGGCGACCGGCTGCCCATCCTCAGGTGCGCTGATCGAGAGGACAAGCACGTCGTCCTGGTCCTCCAGCGAGAGGTTGAGGAACGAGCAGCACTCCGCCTCCGCGGCGACGATCGCCTCCAGGCGCCGGCGCGTCGCCTCGGTTGAGCGGAAGCGCAGCAGGTGACGGTCTCCGTCGGTGCTGCGCCCGATCAGGCTCTCGGCGCCGACCGCGGCGATCTCGTTCAGCCTCTCTCGCAGGTCTCCCGCTCCGAGTGAGCAGGCGGTTGGGGTTCCTTTGTTCATTCCAGCTCCTTGGGTTGGCATCCGCTCTCGCTAGTGTTGAACCTGAACCCGGGTTTAAGTCAAGGTGAACCGAAATGTCAGAGGCAACGCTCAGCATCGGCGAGGTAGCAGAGAGGGCCGGGACCAGCGTCTCGGCGATCCGCTACTACGAGCGCAACGGCCTCCTGCCCGAGGCGGATCGGGTCAGCGGCCAGCGTCGCTTCTCCGCAGAGACCGTGCGGCGACTCGGCGTCATCGACGTGGCAAAGCAGGCTGGTTTCTCCCTCGACGAGGTCGGCGTCTTGCTCGCTGGCATCGACGAGGGCGCCCCCGCGCACGAGCAACTCCAGGCGCTCGCCACCCGCAAGCTGCCCGAGGTCGACGCGCTGATCGAGCGGGCTCTGAAGATGCGTGACTGGCTGGCCATCGCCAGCGTTTGCGGCTGTGAGTCGTTGGAGGATTGCGGCCTGTTCGACGCGAGGTAGAGCCGCGGTCTCAGAGGCCGAGGGGGTGGCGGGCCGCGAACGGCGCGCCGTCGACCTTGGCGCGGTGCCAGCGGGGGCCGCTGACGCCGGGCGGGTCGCCGCGGGTGTCGAAGCGGAGGCCGGCGATCACCATGTAGACGTGGTCGGCGTTGGCGTAGACCGTGATCCAACGGCCGGGCCCCGACTCACCGAAGTAGGCGAGCTGCCCGGAGACCATCGTCTGGTTGAGCAGGCCGGCGGCGTGGAGCACATAGCTGACGGCGCCGGAACAGTCGTAGCCGTGGGAGAGGAAGCTGACGTGGCCGCCGCCCCAGACATAGGGGCGGCCGTTGATGCGGTTGGCTGCGGCGATCGCTCGCTTGACGGCATCGGGCGCCCCGGGAGGCGCAAGCGCGCGCCCACCGGCCAACTCGGACCCGCAGTTCGCGCTGGTGCGGGTCGCGCCCGGAGGCGTCGGCATGCATCCGGCGCCCCACGGCACCTGTTCGGCCGCGGCGGTGGATGTCACGACGAGGCTGGCGCCGAGCACCGCGATTGCTGTGACGATGGCCCTCATGGTTTCGTCGGCCGCAGGCCGACCAGGGTGTAATAGCCGATCAGGTAGAGACGGCGCCCGTCGGAGACCATCGGCGTGTAGCCGGCCTGCTCGATCTCGAAGGTCTTGCGGTGGCTGCGCACGTCGATGCCGATCGTATTCCGGGTCTTGAAGCTCGAGGCGTAGACGGTGTGGTCGATCACCGTCGCCGTGCCCGGCACGGCTCCGCCGACGTCGTAGCGCCAGCGCGGCTTGCCGCTCCGCGCGTCGAGGGCGTAGAGGTGCTCGTCGTAGGAGCCGATGTAGACGCTCGGCGGCGTGCCCGGCACCCTGGCGAGGGCGGGGGAGCCGTAGACGAAGTTGTGGGTTTGGAAGGTCCACTCGACCTTGCCGGTTCTTTCGTCGAAGGCGTAGATCGTCCCGTCGTCGCGGCCGGCGTAGACGCGGCCGAAGCCGATCGCGGGGGAGGAGAAGAAGCCGCCCCGGCCGAACGGCGGCACCTTCGAGGTGTTGGTCCGCCAGATCAGCCTGCCGCTCTTGGCGTCGAGGCAGTACACGCCGCTCTCGTAGTCGGCGACGAAGAGGTGGCCGTCGTGGAAGCTCGGACTCGCTTTGATCGCACCGGGCGAGTTGAACTGCCAGAGCACCTTGCCGTCAGCGGCGCGCACGGCGACGACGTTGGTTTGATCGGTTCCCAGGTAGAGGGTGCCGCCGACTGCCATCGGCGAGGATTCGAGGTGGCCGCCCAGTTTGCGCGTCCAGGCTTCCTTGCCGGTCGCGGCGTCGAGCGCGAGGAGATCGCCGTCGACGTCGGCGAAGAAGACCTTGCCCTGGTGGTAGACCGGACCGGTGACGTCGGTCGGTTTCCCGGAGTCCTCCGGGTTGGGATTGCGTTCCCAGACGATCTTGCGGTCCTCGAGTCGAACAGCCTTGGCGTTGCCGTACTTGTTGACGACGTAGGCGATGCCGTTGGCAAGCGCCGGTGGAAACTCGATCAGCGCGTGCGTGTTGATCGACCACGCCTGCTTCAGCGGCGGGTCGAGCACGCGCCGGCGCGCCGGCAGGTAATGCGTGCGCTCGGGCACCCGGCCGAAGAGC
The DNA here is from genome assembly GCA_030152805.1 of Solirubrobacterales bacterium. Taxonomy (GTDB): domain Bacteria; phylum Actinomycetota; class Thermoleophilia; order Solirubrobacterales; family 70-9; genus VRUE01. The sequence goes on along the minus strand of JASLIG010000115.1, from coordinate 59,538 downwards.
GGCCAGGGCACCAACGGCGCGCCTTGGGACGAGCCAGGCTCGCCCACCTCGTCCGACCCCCCGCAGCCGGCGAGCACGGCCAGGCCCGTAAGCAGGGCGAGCAGCAGCGCGCGGGGCCTGAGGGCTCGATTCTTCATCGACCGAATCTGCATCGGTCGTGGCGTGCGGGCCTTTAGCCCAGGGCGGCCCAGGAGAAGCAAGCGGCGGACGAGAATTGAACTCGCATCATCAGCTTGGAAGGCTGAGGCTCTACCATTGAGCTACCGCCGCACGGGGGTGCGAATCAGTCAGAATGTAGGGCAGCCACGGGGAGTGGCGCAGTCTGGTAGCGCACTCGGCTGGGGGCCGAGCGGTCGCAGGTTCAAATCCTGTCTCCCCGATATCCGAGAACCCGCTTGGGAAGCGGGTTCCGGTTCCGACGACTGACGCGCTGGGACATTCCAACGAGTCGCGGTACCAGATTTGGTACCGGGGGTCTATCTGGCGAGGCCCCAGCCTCGGGGTTGTCAGGTCAACCGAAAGGATCCGGTGACCACTGGCCTACGGGTGCTCAAACCGAAGTTTGGCCAAGGCAGGAGTGCGAGAACAGCGACCTTTGCGCGCGTCGGCATCGATGCAGAGCGCGTGCACTCGCTTGACACCCTTGCTCTCGCAACCGCCTGACCCCTCTCGCCAGATTGGCGTTGAACTCGTGGCGAGCCGCCCATGTATTGTGCCGCTCCGGTTGCTCGAACGAATTCAAGGTGTTCAGCCGTCTTGAGAAGGAGATACGGAATCGTGTCATTTCGGTGTTCGTGGGACTGGCAAGTTGACTGATTCGCGTCAGGTTCGGATCGTGCATCTCTCCGACCTCCATGCGAAGGAGGAGCAGGACGAGGCTCACTTCGCAAAGAAGCGCGTTGTAGAGAGCCTCATCCGTGATATTCAAGAGCAAGCAGATCGAAGGCCGATTGACTTTTTTGTCTTTTCGGGCGATCTGGCGTTTGACGGCAAGGACGGAGCACTCCAGGCCGGGAGATCAATTCTCCTCGATCCAATTTGCAATACCTATCCCGACACGCCGTTCATTCTCGTCCCTGGAAACCATGACGTTGACCGCGATCAGATAGAAGTCGTTGAAGAGCAAGGCCTGCAGTCATACTTGGATAGTCGAGAGGCTGTCCAGCTGCGTCTAGCGGATGACGACCACGCGGCCGCGGCACGAAAGCGACTTACAGCGTGGGACGCTTTCATCTCAAATTGGGATGCAAAGCTAGAGGCGATCCCAGTACCACCCTACGGCCACCGCTACGAACTCCGGTGCAACGGGCTTAAAATCGCGATCGGAGCGTTCGACACTGCATGGCGATCCCAAGGGGGCCCAGACGACAAGGGACACCTAGTACTCGGCGTGGATTCCATGATGCCATTCCTTGAGGTCGCCCGCGAGGCGGACGTCAGCATTGTGACTTTCCATCATCCGCTGAGCTGGCTTGCTGACTTTGACGCAGACCCTGCCGATAAGGCGTTGCAGGGATCGAAAGCGCTCGTGTTGACTGGCCATGAACACGAGGCTGACCCAAGATTGGAGCGGACCCCGAGGGGGGCCGCGCTGTACTGCGCCTGTCCCTCCGCGTTCGCGGAGGTTGATCATCCCAACGGATACGCGATCATCGATGTAGACGTAGATAGCGAGACAACGGTGATCACTCTAAGGAAGTGGCAGCCGAACGGTGATCGCTTCGGAGTCGATGTTGACACGGCCGGAGACAGCGGGCAAGTGTCGTTTCCTTGGCCGATTCCCACTGAGATGGCCCCCGTGCCGATCCCTGCATCCAAGAGCACCGCGATTGAGCCGCTTGCCCTCGTTGTTCAAGAACGGAGCGTCCTTGCCGACCATGTCGACGACACCGAGCCACATGCCGTTAGTGACTTCGTGGTCGCGCCGCGCTTCTGGCCCGTGCCGCATACCGAGGTATTTGATCGGTCGGTCGACCGTAAGGCGAGGCCGACCGAGGCGGACCCATTTACAATGCTCGGCAAAGAGCGGGTCGTGATCGTTTCCGGGTCACGAATGTCAGGGGTCTCCACTTCGCTCCTGTGGCTTCTAGAGCAGCATTTCGAGCGGATGGGAACTCATTTTCCGGCCTATGTGCAATCCGATCCACGGTTCAGCTTGGGTCGGATCAATGGCGCCATCCAATCGGCGCGCGAGCGGACTGGGGAGCAGCATACGCCAGTGATCGTGGCAGTTGACGATGTAGCACCATCTGATGCGCGAGCGCTGGGGCGTCTGATCCGGATCGTTGACGAAAACCCGGACGTGAAGTTCATTTTTGGCTGCCATGACCAACAGCATGAGACTGTCGCGCGGGCCCTCAAAGAAACGAGGGCGAATATGTCGTCGGGAACTCTCTACCTTGGGCACTTTGGCCGTCGGGAGACCCGGGCGCTCGTGACGAGAATGGTCGGGTCCGAGGGAAGTGACCTCGTCCAGCGCGTTCTTCATCTGATACAGCGACAGCGACTACCAAGGAACCCCCTGAACCTGGCGGCGCTCATTTCCGTCTTGATTCGAGAGCCGAACATGGCCGCGGTGAACGAAACGGGTTTGCTGCAGTCCTATTGCAATGTCCTTCTCGACAATCCAATAGGTGTTGATCCAGACAAACTTAACATGGATCAGACCAGGCGTGAGCACTTGCTCAAGCGCATTGCCCGAAACATCGTCGAACAGGATGTCAGCCGACTGAAACGCCTTGAGATTGAGAAGCTGGTCAGCGAGTACTTCGAAGCGATTGCGTTCGATACCGGCTCTCCCGGAAGGCAGATCGACAGCCTTATCAGGCGTCGAGTTTTGGCGGAGGACGCAACGGGCGTCGGCTTTCGATATCCAGCACTTCTTCATCTATTTGCTGCGAAAGCTGCGCAGGAACAGACAGACTTCAGGAAACAGCTATTGGCAGAACAGCAACGGTATGCGCCCGTCATCAAACACTTGGCTGGCCTTACTAGAAGCAATGCGGAGCTATTGCAGATTGTTTTGGAAGAGGCACGGCGGATCCGGGTGGAAACGGCCGATGGCATCGAGGTCACCCAATTCGACCTGATTCAAGACGAGCATGGGTTGGCACAGATCAAGGACTTTGACCAAGCGCGAGCGCTTGTGGAACGCAAGCCTGAGCTACCGTCGGAGGAAGAACTAGATGAAATCTACGACGAGGCAATCGAGGAGCCTCCGGAGGAGGCTGCTGTCCGTCCGTTCGACTCACCGGTAAGCCCAGAAGCGAACTGGGAGCTGTTGGGAGCATTCGGGCTTACTGCAGGAGTGCTCCAAAGCTCCGAGCTTGTAGAGGACATAGAGCTTAGAAGTAGGGCGCTACGCGAGGTGATCGAAGCGTGGGGTGTCATGACGGTCCTGATGGCTCTTGAAGAGGACGCGTTCCGACAGATTCACGAAATGCTCGATCCGATACTTCCGCCCGTGGCGGATGAGGAGAAACGGCGAAGCGTCATTGAGCACGTGGTCCGCGTGTTCATTGTCAACCTTATGTCGATAACCCTCAACTTCGAGGCGGGAAGTCTTCATCACAAGCAGATACTTTCCGATCTGCTGGACGATTCCCAGTTCGTGGGCGAGTCCGCCAACGCGTTGTTTGCCACGATGATGTACGCGTCGTTGGAGTTCCCGGGGTGGCCTGGGAGGTTTCAAGCGTTGCTCATCCAACATGGCGGGCACCCCATGGTGAGTGAATCGGTTCGTCTGTGGGCGCTAATGGAATATCACCATGGTGACGTGAGCGACGAGGAGAAGGATGCACTAGAGGATCTATTGGTTGAGATGATGACCCCCGTTGCATCCGGTGGTAAAGACGCCGTTGCCACACGTGCCGCTCAGATGGCAGAGATCAGGGAGGGCTTGAGGACCGCGCGGACGCAATCGCGGTTTATCGAGGCAGATGTGGCCGTCGCCGAGGTGGAGGGAGACGGAAGCGGGCGGGCACCGGAGGACAGATGAATGGTCGTCGGTCATTTTCGATGCCTCTTGATGGTCGCACTGGGCCGCCCAACTGTCGTAGAAGGATCGTCGACTGACAGCCATCTCGCTACCGTTCCCGCGTCCTCCCGGGACTGCGTGCGCTCGGTTCCTCGCCGTGAAGTCGCTGGGCGAGGGCATCCACTGAGCAGATACGGCGGCTTCAGAAGCTACGATTGAGCCATGACCAAGGCTGAGTTGATTGAGCAGGTCAAGGCGATGACCGAGGAGGAAGCGGCGGAGGCGAGGCTCATCTACGCGCCGGACTGGCCCTCCAAGGCGACTTCGATCGAGGAGATTCGCAAGCGGACTGGGACTCGGGCGATGACCCCGGAGAAGTCTGAGGAGTTCTGGCGCGAGCATGGGCCGCTGATGCAGCCCTCTGACGGCGAGGGGTAGCCGATCAACGGCGGGGCGGGGGGTCCCCGCTTCGAGTTGCGTGTTGATGAGAAGACCATCGCCGGGGATCTGGGTCGCGTGAGCGAGGCGGCGCGAGCGGCCATCGAGCCGGCGATCCACAGGCTTGAGGCCGATGGCGTTGCCGTTGACTCACTGCGTCCATGTGAAGCCGAAGCCCGTGACGGAACCCGACTCGGCGGATGCGTGAAGCACTACATACCGCAGCCCGACGGTCGCTGGGGCGCGGTGTTCAGCATCGAGCTTGAGGGTTCGAAGCCCGTGCTCGTGCTGCTCGCAGTTGGAGAGCGTCACCCGTCGAGGCCCTGGAAGCCGAGCGTTTACGAGATCGCCCACCGTCGCTTCAATCGGAGCCCGTGATAGGCGAGTGATATAGACGTGGCCGAAACCGCTTCAGCACGCGGTTTTGTTCCTGTCTCCCCGATTCGCAGCTGGACCCCGAGGCGGTGCTTTGCCAGCTCTCGGTCAGGGTCGCTATTTTCGTGCCATGGCTACTCCCGTCCTTTTCGCGGTCGACGACGACGAGCGTGCGCTCCGCGAGGTCGAGCGTGAGTTGGTCGACCGTTATTCACGGAGCTACCGCGTCGTCTGCGTGTCCTCGGCGGCGGAGGCCATGGCGGAACTGCAGGCGCTCGAGGAGGCGGGAGAAGACGTGGCGCTGGTCCTCGCCGCCCAATCGCTCGAGGGAACGACGGGGAGCGAGCTGCTGGGCAGGGTGCGCGACCTCCACACCCACGCCCAGCGCGGGCTGCTGATCGAGTGGGGCAGCTGGGGCGACGGCCGGACCGCGGAGGAGATTTTCCACGCGATGTCGCGGCGGCAGATCGAGTACTACGTGATCCGGCCGTCGCAATCTCCCGACGAGCTCTTCCACCAGTCGGTCTCGACCTTTCTGCTCGAGTGGGCCAACGCGCGGCGGGTCTCGCCGCACACCGTCCACATCGTCGGCGAGTCGTGGACAGGCAGGGCGCACGAGCTGAAAGAGGTCCTCGGCCGCTGCGCGGTGCCGCACTCATTCCTCCTCGCCGATTCGCCCGAGGGACGCGCGCTGATAGCGGAATCGGGCGACGGAGAGCCGCTCCCCCTAGTCGTCTTCCCGAACGGGACCGTGCTCGCGAACCCGACCAACCTGGAGCTGGCGAGCGCCTCCGGCGCCACCATCGACCCCGATCGGCGCGAGTACGACGTCGTCATCGTCGGTGGCGGGCCGGCCGGCCTCTCGGCGGCGGTCTATGGCGCCTCTGAGGGCTTCCGGACGCTGGTCGTCGACGACGGCGGCATCGGCGGTCAGGCGACCTCGAGCTCGCTGATCCGCAACTACCTGGGCTTTCCCCGCGGAGTCAGCGGTCGCCGGCTGGCGGAGAGCGCCTACGAGCAGGCTTGGGTCTTCGGCGCCAAGTTCGCCTTCATGCACGACGCGACCGCGATCCGGCGCGAGGGCGACCGTATTCACGTCGCGCTCTCCGATGGGGGCGAGGTCAGCGCCCGCGCGGTCATCCTCGCCACGGGCGCCACCTACCGCCGGCTCGGCGTCCCAGAGATTGAGGATCTGGTCGGGGCGGGGGTCTTCTACAGCGGCCCCGCCTCCGAGGCGCCGACGACGGTCGACGAGGAGGTGTACGTCGTCGGCGGCGCTAACTCCGCCGGCCAGGCGGCGCTGCACTTGGCCGAATTCGCCCGCCGGGTGACCCTCGTGGTGCGGGCCGAGTCGCTCGAAAAGGGCATGTCGCACTACTTGGTGCGGCAGATAGAAGGCACACCCAACATCGATGTGCGCCTCGGGACCGAGGTCGTCGGCGGGGGCGGGGGCAGCGACGGCTGGCTGGAGCGCCTGGTCCTCCGCTCCCGGGCCGACGGGGCGACGGAGACGGTCGAGGCCGACGAGCTCTTCCTGATGATCGGCGCCAGTCCGAACACGGAGTGGTTGTCGGCGGCGTGCACGCTGGGGGACGGCGGGTTCATTCGCACCGGGGCTGATATCGAGGACGATGGGGTCTGGCCGCTGGAGCGCAACCCGTTCTCGCTCGAGACCAGCATGCCCGGCGTCTTCGCCGCGGGAGACGTCCGTCACGGCTCGATGAACCGCGTCGCCTCAGCAGTCGGCGAGGGCTCGATCGCGATCAAGCTCGTCCACGAGCTCTTCGAGGCGCAGCAACTCCATCCCCGCGACCGGGTCTGACTCGACCGGCCGCTCGCGCGGTTTCGCTATCCCCCTAGGCTTCGACGTGAACCGCGAGCTCGAACTTCTCGACTGAGACCCGTTCGCCCATCCCCTCGCCTGGGGGGCTCATCGAGTTCAGCGTCTCGTCGCCCTGTCGGTAGTCGTCCTCGCTCTCGAACAGCGTGATCGCGAGGACGCTCCCACCGGCAGTGTCGTGGAGGAGCAGGAACTCTTTTGCCGGGACCCCGGGTGGCGGGCCACCCGCCTCCTCCGCCTGGGAGCGAATTTCGGCGGCGGTCTTTTCCATCGTCTCGGCCTCGGCGTTCTGCCAGCGAGCCACTCGTGCGAACATCTCAACCTCCTAATTTCTCGTCCCTGCCACGGTGAGCGTACCCCCAAAGCAGATTGCGTTCGAGCCGGCATTTTCTGGCGTGTCCCTGCCGGCCAAGCCCGCCGCGTCGTGGCCAGTGGGCCGCCAGCCGCCGCTACAGTCGAACGGAGGCGGATGGAACCCTCGACTCGATACGCGCAATCGCCCGATGGCGCCAGCATCGCTTACCAGGTGCACGGCGGGGGAGAGGGCGCGCTCGACCTCGTCTTCGTCCCGGGCTTCGTCTCTCATGTCGAGCTGATCTGGGAAGAGCCGGCGATCGCCGGCTTCCTGCGGCGCCTCGCTTCGTTCTCCCGCCTGATCGTCTTCGACAAGCGGGGCCAGGGGCTCTCGGACCGGCTCGGGCGGCCGCCGACCCTGGAGGAGTCGATGGACGACCTCGGCGCGGTGATGGACGCGGCGGGCAGCGAGCGGGCGGCGATCTTCGGGATCTCCGAGGGCGGGCCGATGTCGATGCTCTACGCGGCGACCCACCCCGACCGCGTCTCCTCGCTCGTCCTCTACGGGACCTACGCTCGCCTGCTCGAGGCACCCGACTTCCGGGTCGGAGTCTCCGGGGAGCGGTTCGACTGGTGGGCTTCGCTGGTGCGCCGGGAATGGGGCGGGGCGGTCGGGGTCGAGTTCTGGGCGCCCAGCGAGGCAGGCAACTTGGAGTTCGAACGCTGGTGGAGTCGCCTGCTGCGGCAGGGGACCAGCCCGTCGGGAGCGATCGACCTGATGAACCTCTACCGCGAGATCGACGTCCGCGCGGTGCTGCCGGCGATCGCGGTTCCGGCTCTCGTCCTGCACCGGCGCGACGATCGCCTGATCCCGGACCGCCAGGCGCGTTTCCTGGCTGACCGGATCCCGGACGCCCGCTACGTCGAGCTGGAGGGCGCCGATCACCTGCCGACGGTCGGCGACCAGGGCGCCCTGCTCGACGAGGTCGAGGAGTTCCTCGTCGGCAGCCGCGGCAGCCACGGTCTCGAGCGAGCGCTGGCGACGATCCTCTTCACCGACATCGTCGGTTCGACCGAGACGGCCGCCCGGCTCGGCGACCGGCGCTGGCGCGACCTCCTCGAGCGCCACGACGCCGCCGTGCGCCGTGAGCTGGCGCTCCACCGCGGGCGCGAGGTGAAGACAATGGGCGACGGGTTCCTCGCCACCTTCGACGGGCCCGCCCGGGCGATCCGCTGCGCCACCGCGATCCGCGACGACTTGAGCCGCAGCGGGGTGGAGATCAGGGCCGGCATCCACAGCGGCGAGGTGGAAGCCATCGGCGAGGACGTCGGCGGCATGGCGGTCAACATCGGCGCAAGGGTCGGGGAGATGGCGGCGCCGGGCGAGGTGCTGGTGTCCAGCACCGTGCGCGAGCTCGTCGTCGGCTCGGGCATCGAGTTCAGGGAGCGGGGGAGCCACAGGCTCAAGGGTGCGCCGGACGAATGGCGCCTCTTCGCGGTGGCCGGCGTCGCCGATGGATGACCGGTTGATTGACTTCATCCGGTGCGTCTGAGAGCTTTAGCGCCCTGGTGCGCGTAGCGGGAACGCAGAAGACCTCGGGCCAATTGCCCAGCCGCACCCGGTCGCTGACCCTCGCCGCGTTCTGCCTCCTGGCCGGCACCCTCGCCTGGGCGGCGCCCGCGGCGGCGACGACGACGATCTTCGAATTCAGCGGCGTCGAGGAAACGTTCAGGGTGCCGGGAGGCGTGACGAGCATCCACGTCGTCGCGATCGGCGGCAAAGGCGGCGCGGCAACCGAAGCGACGGGTGGCGTCGGGGCGAAAGTGGTTGGAGACGTGAGCGTGACGCCCGGTCAGACCCTCTACATCGAGGTCGGCGGTCTCGGCAAAGACGTGGGGGCAGGCGGCGCCGGCGGCTTCAACGGCGGGGCGGCTGGGGCCGGTGGAGGCGGTGGCGCATCGGACGTTCGCACCTCCCCCCGGGAAGACGGTCTCTCACCCGACCACCGGCTGATCGTCGCCGCCGGTGGCGGTGGCGGTGGCGGCAGCGGCCCGACCGGCGCGGGGGCAAACGGCGGAGCGGCGGGCGAAAGCGGAGCGACGAGTGAAGGGGGTAACGCCGGCGGGGGCGCGGGGACTGAACTCGCCGGCGGTCCCGGTGGCTTGGGTTGCGGCTCCACTGGGTCGGAAGGCGAACGCGGCAGCGGCGGAGGCGGAGGGAGCAGCGAAACCGGCGGTCCCGGCGGTGGCGGTGGCGGCGGTTACTTCGGCGGCGGCGGTGGTGGCGGAAGCTGCACGGCCGGCAGCGGCGGAGGCGGCGGCGGCTTCTCGTTCGTCCCACTAGGCGGCAGCCTGGAACTGGCGTCGGCGTCGGCGGCGCCGGAAATACTGCTGACTTACACCCTGGTGCCGCCCACGATCTCGATCGTCTCACCCGCCAACGGCGCCACCTACACGCAGGGCCAGGTGGTCAACGCGAGCTTCTCCTGCACCCCGCCTGAAGGCACGACCGTGGAATTCTGCGTTGGATCCGTCGCCAACGGCACGGCGATCGACACCTCGACGCTCGGGTCGCACACCTTCGAAGTCGAAGGCGAAGACAAGGACGGCGCCGAAGCCGAAAAAAGTGTCAGCTACACGGTCGTCGCGCCGCCGCCGGCGGGCGGGTCCGGTTCGCAGACCGGCTCGTCACCACCGCCACCCCCGCCGCTGCCGGACACGAGCCTCGACTCTCATCCCAAGGAAACGATCAAATCCAAGAAGAAGAAGGTCAAGGTCAAGTTCGCCTTCTCCTCGAACGTCGCCGGCGCGAGCTTCGAGTGCAAGCTCGACAACGGCCAGTTCGAATCGTGCGCCTCACCCGCGACCTACACGGTGAAGCGCGGCAGCCACACGTTCTCGGTCCGGGCCGTGAGCGCCGGGGGGACCGACCCGATCCCCGCGACCTTCGACTTCAAGGTCAAGAAGAAGAAGCAGAAGCAGAAGCGCTGACGCCTGGGCTCTGATCGGGTCGGAGGCTTCCGAGTACCTTCCACCGGCGATGCCCACTCGGCTCAAATACGTCGATCCGCATCGGCGGCCCGGATGGTTCAGGCGCGCCTACGCGGCGCTCGCCAATACGGCCTTGGGGAGGTTCCTCTCGGTCCACCTCGTCTGGAAGCTCGATCCGTATCTGTTGCGGGCGACGCGCGGGCGTCTCGGCATGGGCCTGGTGATGCCCACGGCGCTGCTGGAGACCCGGGGGGCACGGAGCGGGGCTGTGCGGCGTAACGCCGTCATCTACTTCCACGACGGGGAGCGGGTGACGATCGTCGCCTCGAAACTGGGCATGCCGAGCGATCCCGCTTGGTTTCACAACCTGCGGGCCGATCCGGACGTCAGCTTCGGCGGCGTCCCAATGCGGGCTACGGTCGTCAGCGACGAGGCCGAGCGCCGCAGGCTCTGGGGGCTCGCCGACCGTGTATTCGCGCCCTATGCGGCCTATCGGAGGGAAGCCGCGGCGGCGAACCGCACAATCCCGATCGTGCAGCTCACGGCGCGTTAGGGCTGTGCGCGAGTGGGCACGCCAGAGTTCCCTCGGGCTCCTCAGCGCTCTGCCTCCGCCACTGCCTCGGCGAGCAGGCGAAGGGCCTGCTCGATCGCCGGCTCGGGCATGGCGGCGAAACCGAGGACGAGGCCGGGCGGGCCGCCGGGGCGGAAGCGATGCAGGGCGAGACCCTCGACGCCGACGCCGCGCGCGGCCGCGGCACTGACCAGGACCGGCTCGCTGACGCTCTCAGGCAGCTCGGCGAGCTCGTATAGGCCGGCGGCGCCCTCACTGACGCGGCTCTGCGGCAGGTGCCGATCGAGCGCGGCAAGCAGCGCCTCGCGGCGGCGTTGGTAGCGCAGGCGCATGCGGCGCAGATGGCGGTCGAGCTCGCCGCGAGCGATGAAGTCGTGCAGGGCGAGCTGGCCAATCGCCTCCGAGCCGCCGTCCTCGATCGCCTTGACGGAGATCAGCGGCCAGCCCAGCCACGAGGGGGCGAGCATCCAGCCGAGTCGCATTCCCGGCACCAGCCGCTTGCTGGCCGAGCCGATGTAGGCGACCCGCTCGGGCGCCAGCCCCTGCAGGGCGCCGACCCGCGTGCGGTCGTAGCGCAGCTCGGCATCGAAATCGTCCTCGACGATCAGCCGCTCGCCCTCCTCGGCCCACTCGATCAGCGCCGCCCGCCGCCCGCTGCTCAGGACCCCGCCGGTGGGGAACTGGTGGGCGGGGGTGACGACGACGGCCGCCGCGTCGCTCCGTGCCAGCAGGTCGACGCGGAGCCCCTCGCCGTCGACCGGGATCGGCACGACCTCGAGGCCGGCTTGCTCGACGATCAGGCGGTGGGTGTGCCAGCCGGGGTCCTCCAGGGCGACGCGCACTACGCCGCGGCCCGCCAACCAGCGGGCGATCAGCGAGAGCCCCTGGGCAAATCCCGTGCAGACGATCAGCTGCTCGGGCTCCGCGGCGGCCCCGCGCACGCGGCCCAGGTACTCGGCGAGCGTCTCGCGCAGGACGGGTACGCCGCGCGGGTCGGGATAGTCGACGGCGTCGAGCGGCGCCTGCCGCCAAGCGGTGCGCAGCGAGCGCAACCAGCGGTCGCGCGGGAAGCCGGCGAGGTCGGGGAGGCCGGGGTCCAGACGGTGGGTGAAGCTGGGAAGCAGCGAAGGAGAGGGGGCGTGCGGCGCCGCTGCACGCACCGTGTGCGCCACCCGCACCGGGGCGCCCTGGCGGGCGAGCAGGTAGCCCTCGGCGGCAAGCTGGCCGTACGCCTCGCTGACGACGCCGCGGGAGATCCCCAGCTCCGCGGCCAAGCTGCGGCTGGAGGGAAGTCGCGACCCGGCGGAGAGGCGACCGGCTCGGATGTCCTCCCGGATCGATCTCTCGATCTGCTCGTGCAGCGGCGCATCCCCCTCGCGACTCAGCGTGACCAAAAGCTCTGGGCCAACTGGTCCGCTGGAACGTCCCACTACTGGCACTGTATACCGAACCAGTAGCGACCTACTATCCGCGAGACGATCCGCAATCCGGTGACTTCGCCTTTTGTGGCGGTACTGGCGAAAGGCGAAGTCAGCATCGAGGAAGGCGAGGGCTATGGACAAGGTCACGGTTGTAGGGGGTGGGCTCGCGGGGCTTACCGCGGCGATCACGGCGGCCGAAGGCGGGGCGCCGGTACGGCTGCTCGAGGCGCACGAGGCGCTCGGCGGTCGTGCCCGCAGCATGGCCGGCCCCTACAAGGCGAACTTCGGGCCGCACGTCATCTACAAGGACGGGCCGCTCTGGTCCTGGCTGGCCGAGCGCGAGCTGCTGCCCGCCTACAAGGGGCCGCCGGTCTCGGGCATTCGCTTCCGCTGGCAGGGCGAGATCCGTCGCACGCCGCCGCTCGGCACGATCCCGGCGGTGCTGCGCCTGCGCGGCCGCGAAGCGCCGGTCGATCAGGACTTCCGCAGCTGGGTGGCAAGCCACTCCGACGAGCGCACCGCGGCGATGCTCTCCGCCGCGGCCGGCGTCTACACCTTCCACCACGATCCCGGCGAGCTCTCGGCCGCCTTCGTTTGGGGGCACTCGGTGCGCGTGCTGCTCAGCCCGCCGCCGACGGCGCGCTACCTGATCGGGGGTTGGAGCTCACTGGTCCAGGCACTGGAAGCGCGGGCGCAGCGGCTCGGGGTTGAGATCGAGACCGGCCACGCCGTCGAGGCGCTTCCCCCCGCTCCGGCGATCGTCGCTACCGAACTCGCCCAGGCGGGCCAGCTGCTCGGCGAGGACTCGCTCGATTGGCCGAGCGGCAACACCGTCTGCATCGACCTCGGCATCGAGCGCCGCCGCGGCGACCCCTTCATCGTCTCCGACCTCGACGAGGCCGGCTGGCTCGAGCGCTTCAGCGCCGCCGACCCCTCGCTGGCGCCGCCGGGCGAGGAGCTGGTGCAGGCGCAGATGCCGATCCGTCCCGGCGAGAGCGCCGACCAGGCGGGCCTGCGGCTGGAGCGTCTGCTCGAAGCGGCGCTGCCGGGCCTGCGCGAGCGCGAGCGCTGGCGCCGTCGCCAGGTGATGGAGAGCCGGACCGGCGCGCTCGATTACCCGGGCAAGACTTGGCGGGACCGCCCCGCGGTCGATCGTGGCGACGGCGTCTTCCTCGCCGGCGACACGGTCGCGGCGCCCGGCCTGCTCTCCGAGGTCGCCTGGGCGAGCGGCGCCGAAGCCGGTCGCCTCGCCGCCGCTGCGGCGGGCCGCCAGCGCGGCGAGCTGAGGCGGGTGGCGTAACCGGCGCATCCGACATTGACCCCACCAGGGGGTGGTCAATGTCGGATGCGCTCGCGTCGACTACCGTCTGCCGGTGGCAGTCACCTCCGCCGGGATCCTTCTCTACCGTCGTAGTCGCGGATCGCTGGAGGTGCTGCTCGTCCATCCCGGCGGCCCCTACTGGGCGAAGAAGGACGAGGGCGCCTGGTCGATCCCGAAGGGCGAGGTCGGAGATGGGGAGGAGCCGCGAGCGTGCGCGCTGCGCGAGTTCGCGGAGGAGCTCGGCGCGCCTCTCGACGTCACCGCAGAGCAGCTCGTCGAGCTGGGCTCGGTGCGCCAGAAGGGCGGCAAGGTCGTCGAGTGCTGGGCCGCGGAGGGCGACTTCGACCCGGCCGTCCTGCGCAGTAACACCTTCACGATCGAGTGGCCGCCCCGCTCCGGCAAGCAGAGCGAGTTCCCCGAGGTCGACCGGGCTGAGTGGTTCGAAATGGACGAGGCCCAGCGGAAGATCAATCCCGCACAGGTCGCGTTCCTCGATAAGTTGAGCGAACGATGAGTGCAAACGCCAACTCAGTTCCGCCTGGCGACGGACCTTCGGGGAGGCCGCTGCCGCTCTCGGTGCGGCTGCTCGGCGCAGGGGTGCGCAGTGCCCGCTCGGTGGGCAAGGCGACCGGCCTCGACCAGGCGATCGAGGCCGCCGCCGAGGAGGCGATGGTCGCCGCGGTCGAGAGCGAGGCGGTCGAACGGGCGCTGGCCCGGGTCCTGAAGGGCCCCGTGGTCGAAGAGGCGATGAACAGCGCCCTGGAGAGCGACGCGGTCAAGCGCGCGCTGATCGAGGCCCTCGACAGCGAGCTGGTCGACGAGGTCTGGCGCCGCCTGCTCGCCAGCGACGAGACGCAGCGGCTGGTCGAGCGGATCGCCGAGGCGCCCGAGATCCGCGCCGCGATCAGTGCCCAGAGCGTCGGCATGATCGAGGACGTCGGTCACACGATCGGCAATGGCACGCGGCGGCTCGACGGCGTGCTGGAGCGCTTCGTGCGGCGAATCTTCTTCCGCAAGCGCCGCGTCGAGCCGACCGACCGCGCCGGCGCCGCCACCCGTGCCCTCGCCTTCGGCCTCGACGTGTTGATCGTCAACCTCGCCTTCTCGGGCCTCGCCGCGGTCGCGGCGCTGATCGCCTCGGCATTCACCGGCAACGGCAACGGCGTCTCCAACGTGGCGCTCGCGGCGGGAACATTCCTCTGGTTCGCGCTGGGCAGCCTCTATCTGGTCGGCTTCTGGACCCTCGCCGCGCAGACGCCGGGCATGCGCTTCCTCGGCATTCGGCTCGACGTCGCCGCGCGCGGCCTGCCTTTCGGGCGAGCGGTCAAACGCCTTATCGGCATGGGCCTGGCCTGGATCCCGTTCGGGCTCGGCTTCGTCGGCATCTTCTTCGACGAGCGCCGCCGCGCCTGGGATGACCGGATGAGCGGCGTCGACGTCGTCTACGAGGGCAACGAGCGGACGCCCGCGCCCTGGTCGCGGCTCGATTCCAGCGAGACCGCGCCCGTCGCCGAGCCCTCCGCAACGACGAAGGCCCCGGGATCCCGGGGCCTTCGTTCGCAGCGGGTGGCCGGTTCCTCACCTACTGGCTGACGGTCCCTTCGGGGCCTTCGACCAGCTTGTAGATGACGATGATCGCGAGGGCGAAGATCCCCAGCGACCAGAGCGGGTAGGCCGGTATCGAGAGCAGCGCTCCGATCGCGTTCAGCGAGGCGATGAAGATGCCGAACCAGCGCCCGAACTCCCCGCCAGAGAAGAGCGAGAAGGCCGCGACCAGCTCGAGCACGCCCAGGATCAGGACGATCCAGCCCCAGGTGTGAAGTCCGCTGATGATGAAGGTGCCGTGACCGGTGAAGAACTTCGCGTCCCCGATCGCGGCGATGCCCCAGATGATGTTCAGTACGCCCGCGACCAGCAGCAGGACGCCGGCGAAGACCCACCAACCGCTGAGTGTGCTCTCCTGATTCATGCGTAACCCTTTCGTCCGCAATTAGCACAGAACCGTGCGGCGAGCCTATTCCAGGAATTGACGCTTTTTCCTGCTCTAGTGCGAGTTTTGCCGCATTGTCCAAAGATCGCGGAGCCGACCCTCCGCCGCTCCCATAGTCTCCTCGGCATGGACGTGGTGCGAACCCCGGAGGAGCGCCTCGAGGGGCTTCCCGATTTCTCCTTCGCGGCGAACTACCGCGAGATCGACGGGCTGCGCCTCGCCTACGTCGACGAGGGGCAGGGCTCGCCCGTCGTCTTCTTCCACGGTGAGCCGACTTGGTCGTTCCTCTGGCGCAACGTGATCCCGCCCGTCCGCGACGCCGGCTATCGCTGCATCGCCCCCGACTACGCCGGTTTCGGTCGCTCCGACAAGCCCACCGACGTCGGCTGGTACACCTACGACCGCCACGTCGAGCTGATCGCGAAGCTGCTCGAGGAGCTGGACGTCCGCGACGCCACCGCGGTCGTGCACGACTGGGGCGGGCCGATCGGCCTGCGCCTCGCGGTCGAGCACCCCGACCGCTTCGCGCGCATCGTGATCATGGAGACCGGCCCGTTCACCGGCCACCAGCGGATGAGCGAGGCCTGGCTCAAGTTCCGCGAGTTCGTCCGCGACAACGCCGACGTGCCAATCGGCATGCTCGTCCGGGGCGGCTGCAAGGAGGATCCCGGCGATGAGGTGATCGCCGCCTACGAAGCGCCCTACCCAAGCCCGGAGTCGAAAGCCGGCGCCCGTGCTTTCCCGCTGATCCTGCCGACGGAGCCCGACGCTCCGGGGGCGGCCGAGGGCAAGGCGGTCGCCGACGCCCTGCGTACCGACGAGCGGCCCTCGCTGGTGCTCTGGGCTGACTCGGACTTCATCCTGCCCTTCTCGGTCGGCGAACGGGTGTCGGAGCAGCTCAATTTCCCGGCACCGCGCAAGATCGAGAACGCCTCCCACTTTCTGCAGGAGGACGCCGGTCCCGAGATCGGCCGGATCATCGCCGAGTGGCTCGGCTGACCGCGGCGCGCAGTTCCCCGTGTGAGTGATCGAGTAGCAGCCGCTTGCGGCGCGGCGGCCCGTCGTTCTCGATCCAGGTGACCGTTCCCGGCCAGTAGGGGCCCGGCGGCGAGCCGGGGTGGTGGAGTGCATTGGCGAAGACCCAGCTGCCGGTGTTGTGGAGCTGGCCACCGGCGGGCAGCGGCCACTGCGCCTCGTTGTCTTCGGGCCCGCCGCGGTGGGTGTGGCCGGTGATCACGTGGGCGGCCTCGACTTGCAGGCGGCGGGCCATCTCGGTCGCGGCGGCGACGCCGCTGCGGGTGATCGAGCCGGCCGAAAGATCCGCCTCGAAGTCGGCTCGCACGAGCCGGTTGAGGAGCCAGACGCTGGCCGGCACGCCCGCCGCGAGGACGGCTTTGAAGGTCGCCTGGCGAAGCCGGTTGCCGTTGCGGCTGTGTCCGGCGATCGAGCTCCAGGCACGCTCGGAGGGGCGGAAGGCGCTGCGCGCCAGCTCCGCCTCGGCGAAGCCGAAGAAGAAGCCGTAGATCGGCCGCAGCACTCGCTCGTAGTCGGCCGGCGTCGCGGCCGCTGGCGGGCGCGCGCCGGCGCGCATGATCGTTGCGGCCGCGACGCACTCGAGGCGGGGGAGGGACATGTGGCAGTCCATGTAGTGGCCGTGGGTGGCGAAGACGTCGTCGCGGAGCCAGAGGCCGGGATAGGCGACGCCGAGCTCGGCCTCGCCGAGCCAGGCGGCGATCCGCGTCATCGGCTCTCCCGCCGGCAGCGCCCGGTGCTCCAATCCGAGACTGGCGCCGCCGAGCGCGACCTCTTCGAGCAGCGGCTCGGCGAGGCGGTGGTCGTGATTCCCGGGGACGAGCACGACCCGGCGCCCGGCCATCGCCTCGCCGAGCTCCTCGAAGAATGGCTGCACCGTCTCCAGGACTTGGGCGAGCGGCAGGTCGCGCAGCTCGAGCACGTCGCCGAGCAGGACGAGGCGGTCGGCGCCGCCGATCTCCTCGAGCAGCACGCGACGGATCTGCGCGTCGCGCGCGATGTCCTCGCCGGTGGCGCTGCCCAGGTGCAGGTCGGAGACGATCGCCGTGCGCATGCCGCGCAAGACTAGACTTGACCGCATGGCCGAGCTCAGCGAGGAGCGCATCGCCCCCAGTAACGGCATCGAGATCGCCTACCAGGAGATCGGCGATCCCGACGCCGAGCCGCTGATCCTGGTGATGGGGCTGGCGACGCAGATGCTCGCCTGGGACGAGGAATTCTGCGCACTGCTGGCCGAACGCGGCTTCCGCGTCGTCCGCTTCGACAACCGCGACGTCGGTCACTCGACCAAGCTCGACGATGCGCGCGTGCCGAGCCGCGCCGATCTGCTGCTCCGCCGCCGCGGGACGGCCGCCTACGTCCTCTCCGACATGGCGGCGGACACGGTCGGCTTGATGGACCACCTGGGGATCGAGTCCGCGCACGTGGCCGGCGTCTCGATGGGCGGGATGATCGGCCAGACCCTGGCGATCGAGCACCGCGAGCGGATCCGCTCGTTGGTCTCGATGCACTCGAGCACCGGCAACCGCTGGGTGGGCACGCCCACACTGAGGGTCTTCGGCTTGATGATGGCCGCGGCGCCCCGTGACCGGGAGAGCTTCATCGAGCGCATCGTCAAGACCTACGAGATGATCGGCTCACCGGCCTACCCGATGGACGAGGAGCGCCTGCACCGGGTCGCCGCTGCGTCCTGGGAGCGCGGTCACAACCCGCGCGGGGTCCTGCGCCAGCTGCACGCGATCGTCGCCTCGGGCGACCGCACCGAGGCGCTGCGCAAGCTCGACCTGCCGGTGACGGTGATCCACGGCACCCGCGACACCTTGATCCGCCCCAGCGGCGGTCGCGCCACCGCCCGCGCCATCCCCGGCGCCCGCCTGCGCATCGTCGAGGGCATGGGACACGACCTACCGCGCCCGCTCTGGCCGCTCTTCGCCGACGAGTTCGCCGACACGGCCGCCCGCGCCGGCTGGCGCCCCCGCGCCAAGCAGCCGGCCTGAGTGCGGCTGAGAGGAGTCGAACCTCCACGGAGTTTCCTCCACACGGACCTGAACCGTGCGCGTCTACCAGTTCCGCCACAGCCGCGAGATCAGGCAATCTACCGAGTTCCAGCCCCACGGCCGCCCGCCCCCCGACGCGACAACCCACCTGCCCCGCTCGCTAAACTGCCCCCTCCTCGCCGCTATCGTCTAGGGGACTAGGACGCCGGATTCTCAGTCCGGAAACCGGGGTTCGAATCCCCGTAGCGGTACTCCGCCTGTTAAAGGCCCGGGCTTTGTGAAACGACTCGTTCCGCGCTACTGAGCGACGCGGTCGATCCCCTGCCGGCTAGAGGGTGCGAGGAACGTAAGTCTCGGTGACACCGACGATGAGCAAAGCGGCGAGGCTCAGATAGACGGCTGCGACGGCGACCTTGGTCCCCGTTGGCACCGAGTGGTACTCGCGGCTTTGCTCCGAGTGCCGATTCTTGAAGCGGTAGTAGAGCTCGGGCCCGCCGATCTTGAGGCGCGACCGCTTGCGCTCCTTGTCCAGCCCCTCAGCCGTCGGCGGCTCGGGTATGACGGGCAGCTCCGGCGCTAGGCCGGCGTTAGCTCCTACTGCTTCTGCCTGCTGCTTGCTCAACTCCATGCCCGGACAATAGGCCGTATCGGCAGCTGGGAACTCTGATCAGACTTGCCTTTCAGGTCTTGGTCGAAGGTCGAAATTCGCGCTGCTTCTCAGCGTGGGTCGGTTGGGGTTATTTCGTCTGCCCGCGGTATGTTGCGTTGATGAGCAGTGATCTCATTGCTTGGGTTGTCGCCATCACGCTCGGCATCGCAGTCGTCGTCCTGGGGCTGCGGCGCAATCTCTCCGAGATCACGCGAAACGGGCTGCCACGGTTTGGGGGGGACCCCGAGCGGGCGACCCCGACGCTGGGGCTATATGAGGGTGAGGAAAGGCGACGACGCCCACTGTCCCCTCGGCAACGGCGCTGGCTCGTGTCGTTCTATCTGCTGATCGCCCTCACCTATGTGGCTTTTGCGGTCCTGTCGGCGGACAACCGGCTGCTTCATGCGAGCACCGCCGGCTTGTTCGCGCTCGGTGCCGTGTTCCACCTGCGGCAGGGATCCTCACATCCCCCTAGCGGCGCCGCGAGTGGCGACGGGGGAGGACTGTGATCGCGAAGGTGGCGGAGGCTTCGTGGATGAGGTCGACAGGAACCGTTGTCGTCTTGGCGGCGCTCCGTGGCGGTTTGCCCGAGCCGAAGAGGGCGATGGAAACCAATTGCCCACGCGGGTCGTGGCGGGCCTTGTAGCGGATGCCGTCATAGCCAGCCTCCTGGAGGGCAAGTGCCCAACCCTGGGTCAGGTTGTAGTCGGAGGTTGAGTGGATTTCAGCGGTGAGGCCGATGAGTCCGAGGACGGTTGGGTCGGTCAAGTCAACGACGTTTACTTTTGGTGGGTGCAGTCTGGATAGCCGCTGCGCGTCGACCAGCGGCTCCGGAATTACCCCGCCTGGCCGCAGTAGGCGCCCGAACTTCTCGACGAAGGCGCCAATCGGCTCCTTGGCGAGGTGGCAAGTGCCTGACTCAGCGAGGTTGAACCTGCCATCGGGGCCGACGTCGAAGAACCAGGGCGCGACGTCGGCGGCATGGATTCGCCACAGAGGTTCCGCCCCGAGCTTCGTGCTGGGAAGCTCTGGCAGGCCGTCCGGAGGAGCGGGCAGGCCGCGCGGACTCAACGCTTCAGGTCGGCCACGGTGCGGTGAGCCGAGAGAAGCAGGGGCTCGATGTCCGCGTCGGCGAAGGCATCAACCGGCGCCCGGTTGCCAAGCTCCGGCTGGGGGGTGGTGGCAAACGAGGCAAGGGTCCACGGGTCGAGCCCCGCATCGCCGAAGACCTCATTGAGCCTCTTGACCGCCCCGAAGGGCGCCCCGCTGACAGCATCGAACTGCCAGCGCGGGTAGCGAACCAGCCCAGCATCGTCGCGCAGCGCGACCACCGACCCGCTGACGACCCGCTTGCGCAGCGCCTCCCGGCTGATCCCCCCGAGCAGAACCCGCGCCTCAGCACTGGTCAGCAGCTCCCCTAGTGCCCGCTCCCAGGCTCCACCGGCAAGCACGACCATCGCTGCACGCCGGCCAAGAACCTCAGCATCGTCAGCCGAGCTCGGCTGCCCACCGATCTCGGTGAGGGTGCGTCGGAACTCTTCGACGGTGCGATCTAGGAGGGCTGGGTTCGCTGCCACTGACCGCAAGGGTAGCGTCAACCTCGTCAACCTTCAAGAGCTAGTTTGGAACGCGCCCGGCCCGGCTACCGAATCGAGCCGGTCCAGCTCCAGTCGCAGTGCTGACAGAAAGGTCGAGCCGGGCCTGACGGCGGCAATCATCCGTACCGAGTCGCGGTAGTGGTCGGCCATGCTCGCGATGCTGGTGCCCATTCGCGTTTCGGTTGCCTTCCGCGATGCGTCGATTCCGCGGCGAAGCCCGGCGATGTCGGAGAGCTTGTCGGCGGCGAACACGGTCACCGCCCGCCCTCCGGCGACGGAGACTTGGGCGCGCAGGGCCGCCTTTCGCTCCTCGAAGGACTCGATCGCCGGGTCCTCGCTGAGAGTCATTACGAGCCAGGCGATCGAGTCGCCCATTTCGTCTCGCAGCTCGGATTCGCCAAGGGTGCCGCGCTCCACCGAGTCGTGGAGTAGTCCCACGGCAACCAATTCCTCATCGAACTCGAGGCGATGCAGCAAGCCGGCCACCTCGCTGACGTGTTCGAGGAAGAGGCGCCCGTCGGACGGACGGCGTTCAGAGCCGTGGGCCTTTGCCGCTAGCGAGAAAGCATCGCTTAGCAACTCAGAAGCCGAAATCCACTCGGGCGTGCCGGCCACCTGACGAGTATTGCAATTTGCGCGAAGCCTCTTCCTTGCTGCTAGGAAATGCTCGAGAGCGCCGTCGCCACGGCGAAGCCGAGGGTCGTGACGAGGCCGGCGACGCGCCCGGACTCTTCGGTCGCCTCGGGGATCATCGAGTCGATCAACATGACCAAGAGGGCGCCTGCGGCGAAGCCGTCGATGCCGGCACGGAGCTCACCCGAAGCCGCGTCGGCGATCGCGTAGCCGGCAACACTGGCGAGGGTGCAGATCGCGGCGACGGCGCCCCAGAGCCGCAGGATCTCGCCCCGGCCGGTACCCGACCTGCGCATCTCACTTGCCGAGCCGATCGCCTCGGGCAAATTGGAGACGAAGATCGCGACCAACAGCCCGATGCCGACTCCGTCGCCTCCGGCCAGCCCGATCCCGAGCACGAGCTGCTCGGGGATGCCGTCGAGGAAGGCTCCAAGCGCGAGGGCGGTTCCAGGATCGGACCCGCTCGATCGCCCCGCCCGCCCTCGGCCGGATGAGTAGCGGCTGGCGACCAGCCCGTCGAGGCCGAAGTAGGTCAGGGCCCCGATCCCCAGGCCGACTGCGGTGGCCCCAAGGCTGCCGACCCGGAGCCCCTCCGCCGCCAGCTCGAAGCTGACGGCGCTGATCAACGCTCCCGCGCCGAAAGCCAGCACCAAGCCGACCCATCGGGTCGGCCATCGCCCGGCCAGGGCGAGCAAGGCACCGAGCACCAGCGAGGAGGCCGCCAGAGCTCCCCAGCCAAGCGCGGCGACCATCGACCGAGAATAGCCGTTGGCTGGACGCCAACCCAGGCGTCATCGCTCCCCCGGGGCGCGGAAGAAGCGGTCCATCGCCCGCAGCCGCAGCGCCCGGGGCGCCAGCGAGGAAAGGGCCATCGCGGTGCGCATCGGCCTCCCCGGTATGACGACGCGCTTGTTGCGCCCCAACCCGGCCAGCGCCGCACGCGCCACCGCCTCGGGCCGCTGCCACATCGCCCTCGGGATCACTCGCTGCGGTGGCTGAGGCCCGTTGACCGCGAAGAACTCGGTCTCGACCGGGCCGGGACAGACGGTGCTGACGGCAACGCCGGAGGAGCGCAGCTCGGCGTGGAGCGATTCGCCGAAGGCGATGTCGAAGGCCTTGGTGGCGGTGTAGGTCGCGTATCTGGGCACGGGTCCGAAGCCGAGGCCCGAGGAGACGATCAGGATGGCGCCAAAGCGCTCGCCGGCCATCGCCGGCGCGAAGGCACCGCAGAGGTCGACGATGGCCTCCGACATCACCCGCACCTGCTCCAGCTCGCGCTCCCGTTCGAGCTCGACGAACGGGCCGTAGGTCCCCAGCCCGGCGCTGTTGATCAGCAGGTCGACCCGCCGCCCAGCCGCTTCGACGTCGGAGACCAGCTCGCGGCGGGCCGCGGGATCGGCCAGATCGCACGGCATGGACTCGACCCGCGGGGAACCGCTGGCGCCGAGCTCCGCGGCGAGCTCTCGCAGCTTCTCCTCGCGGCGGGCGACGAGGCTCAGGCCGTAGCCGCGGCCCGCCAGCTGGCGGGCGAATGCCGCGCCGATCCCGGACGAGGCGCCGGTGATGAGGCAGGTCCCGGCGGGGTCGGGGGCGGGGAGCCAGGACACGGGCTCAGCGAATCGGCTCGGTGTCCCGCTCCGCGACCAGGCGCGAGTCGCGCACGATGCGTGCGCAGACGATCGCTTGCACCCACAGCGGCGACTTCGGCATCAGGATCCCGCCGCCGAGGCCGGCGCTCAAACCGAGCAGCCCCGCGAGCCGGACCGAGCGCCGGTCGCCCGCCGTAGCGGCGACGTCGACGAGGTGGCCGACCATCCAACCGGGAAATGCGGTGCCGATGAACCACAGTGCCGCCGCCCGCTCGCTGCGGTAGGGAACCGCCCCGAAGAAGCCATCCGCGGCGACCCCGCGCAGCTCGCGCCGGTAGACGACGATGCCGACTCCGGCGTGGGCGATCGTCAGCGCCCGCAGCCACCGTCCGGGCGACTTCGCGGACGCCCGCGTCACGATCCGATCCGCCTGGCGTCGCGCAGCCCGCGCAGCGAGATCGCCAGCCAGGCCCAAAAGCCGGAGGCCGGCAGGCAGATGACGGCGACGATCGCGCTCGCCAGGCTGACCCGACTGGCCTCCCGCAGCGCCTGTCCGTCGCCCGCCTCCTCGGCTCTCCTCATCAGGCCGCCCAGGACCCAGAGCAGTGGCGAAGGCAGCAGGAACCAGAAGGCGGTCGCCTTGGGCCCCCGGTAAGGGATCGCCCCGGCGACGCCATCCGCAGCGATCGTTCGCAGCTCCTCGCGATAGAAGGTGCTTCCAACTACGGCATGGCCGAGAGCCACCAGTTGCAGCAGCCGTCCGTTGCCGGGAAGGCGCTGGCGTGGCATCACACCTTCTCCTGGTCGCGGCTCGCCAGTTGCGCCAGGCCCGTCCAGCAGAACTGGAGCAGGTGCTGGACGATCTCCTCGCGGGGCACCTCGGGGTGCTCGTACCACCAGGAGGCGAGGCCGTTCTGGGCGTTCTTCAGCATTTCCGCGAACATCTCTGCGGCCCCGGGCGGGACATCCTCGCCGGCCAGAGCCTCTCCCGCGCTCGCCTCGATAAAGGCGGTGATTCCAACCGTCGCCTGGCGATCGAGTCGTCGGTAGGCCGCCGCCACCCCCGGGTCGGTCGGTGGGTCGCGAAAGAGCATGCGCCAGGCGAAGCTGTGCTCTTCGACAAAGCGGAAGAAGGCGTCAACGCCGACTCGCATGCGCTCTTCGAGCCCCTCGGGTGCATTCTGCAGAGCCTCGCCGACGAAGCCGAGCAGCTCGGCGGTCTGCCGCTCGAGCAGCTCGATCTGCAGCTCAGCCTTGGAGGAGAAATGGTCGTAGACGACCGCCGGCGTGATTCCCGCCGCCTTCGCGATCTCGCCGATCGAAGCTCCCTCGTAGCCGCGCTCGGCAAAGGCCTGCATCGCCCCGCGCCGAATCAGCTCCCGCCGCTCCGCGGCGCTCAATCGCTGTCTTTCTCGATCCATGAACCCTCTCCGCTATCCAAATGAGCGTTTGGTTGCGGGACGTACATTACCAAATGCGTATTTGGTTATGGCCACGCCGGGGAGGGCTAGCGGGGAGGCGCAGCAGCTTTGGCCTGGGGAGGGTGTTCTAGGAGAATGAAGGCCGGGAGCGAGCAAAGGGTGGACGTCGCACTTGCCGTCCTTGCCACCGCCTCGATCGCCGGGATTATCTGGATCGGCCGCTCGGCCTAGCCGCCCGGCTCTCGGCGCTGCGCTTGGCGGCGGTGAGCAGGCGCCGGGTTACGAGCACGTGCATTCGCGTGCCGATCACCAGGGCCCGGTAGGCGCTTCCCCTGAGGCCGGGGAACTCGGCCCGCGTCTCGGCGCGAAGCGTGGTGCCGCCATCGTCCCCGTCGAGGCGAAAGATCAGCGCGTAGTTGGAGAAGCGGTGCGCGCCGACGAGGGCGAGGGTGCTGGGCGGCTCCGCCTCGGTGACGCGGAAGCCGGGAAGCGTCGAGCCGGTCGCGATCGGCCGGGGCCCGGATGCAGACGTGTCGGCGCAGCCGAGCAGGCGCGCGCCTCGCCCGCTCGCGGGCGAGGCGAACGAGCGCTCGACCACGCGCTGCAGGGCCGCCCAGGTGGCTGACGGGTCTGCCTCGACGGACACCGCGTGCTCGTCGACGTGGGGAAGCGAGTCGGTTGACGGCATTGGCGCGGGATCCTAGAGGATCGTAAATACATTGACTTACTAGATTCTGGAGCTAAATCGTCCTCCGAATTGCATTAATCGATGTCGAAGACGCGAATCTGCGGGTTTTTCCGCTTGTGAGTGGGTATTACGGGTCTGTACCTTTTGGAGTGCGGGAGAGACAGCGCCATACGCAGGGGCGGCATTCACGTCCAATGCGAACCGAGGAGAGACGAATGGCTAGGCGCTTGATCGCGTGCGCGGCGATGGCCCTGTGGCTTGTAGCGGCGGTGCCGGTCGCTCGGGCCGACACCGGAGACATCATCGAACCGCAGCTGGAAAAACCGAACAAGGCCAACGACGGCTGGCAGGCTGGCACCTGCACGAAAGACGACATCACTGAACAGTGCACGCCTGAATCGCCGATCGCGCAGTTCTTTAGAACAGCCGCCGGCCATCCACCGATCGGCTTTACGCAGTACATCGTCAAGCAGGAAGAATTCGCACCCGGGCTCTTCCGCCCGATCGGCCCTGTGAAAACGATTCGGGTCGACCTTCCGCCCGGTCTGACCGTTAATCCGCAGGCAACGGCGACTCGCTGCACGCAGGCGGAATTCGACACTCCGGTCGGGCCTACCGAACTTCCAGGTTGCGCGGCCTCGAGTCAGGTTGGAGAAGAGCGGCTAACGCTCAAGGTCGAAGCGACTGGAGCCGAAGTGGCGCCAATTCCCGGCGTAACCAGGGTTCCCCTCTACAACATGGTTCCCGAATTCGGCGAACCGGCCAAATTCGGCTTCAAAATCGGCAGCACGCCCGCGACCAAAAAAACCGTCTACCTGAACACCGAAGTCGCCTGGGAGAGCGACTACCACGAGAGCTTCACGATCCACCTGCCGACGCCCAATCCCGGCACTCGGAGCTGGAAGAGCCGTTTGGTGAATTTCGGCGAAGAAACCGGCGACGGCACCTACATCACCAACCCGACCACCTGCTTCAGCGCCCAGCTTCCCCCGTACGAGGGCATCTACACGACGTTCCTGCGAGCGGAGTCGGTGGCGCTGCCGGAAGCGGGCTTCCCGGCGACCACGGCGCCGTTTGCGACGGACTTGTCCCTGCCGGAGGGCCTGACCCAGACCGGCTGCGCGACCGTCCCGTTTGATCCGGGAATTGGCGTCACGCCCGGCACGACCCAGGTCGACTCGCCGGCGACTCCGACAATCGAGACGACGCTGCCGTTCATCACGGGCGGCAAAACACAGAGCGAGTCGCACGTGCGCAACACCGACATCACCCTGCCGCAGGGGATGGGCTTGAACCCCTCGGCGGCCAACGGGCTGCAGTCGTGCACTGACGCACAATTCGGCAAGGGCACGCGTAACGACGTGGCCTGCCCAGCTGCCTCGCAAATCGGCACGGTCGAAGTCGAGACACCGCCACTGCCGGCCGGAGCGCTGAAGGGCACCGCCTACCTCGGCCAGCAGCTGAGCCGCGACCCCGCTTCGGGCGAAGAGTTCCGCATCTTCGTCCTCGCCGAGTCCAAGCAATACGGAATCTCGGCTCGCCTGATCGGTAACACCAAAGCCAACCCGCAAACCGGTCAGCTGACAACGACGTTCGCCGAGACGCCGCAGGTGCCGTTCACCTCGGTGAAGGTTCATCTCGACGATGCCAAAGGGGTGCTGAGCAGCCCGCCCACCTGTTCGCCGGCCACCACCAGCGCCACGCTGGAACCGTGGTCGACAGCCAAATCGACCCGGGTTCGGACGAGCGAATTCACACCCACGAGCGCGCCCAACGGCGGCATCTGCCCGACAACGCTGGCCGAGCGGCAGTTCGTCCCCACCTACACGGCCAAGTCGGACAGCGAGAAGGCCAATGCCTACAGCCCGTTCCGGGTCAATCTCGCTCGCACCGACGGCCAGCAGGAGGTGAAGCGGGTCGACGTCACGCTTCCCAAGGGGCACGCCGGCAACCTGACCGGCATCCCCTACTGCTCCGAGGCCGCGCTCGCCGCGGCAGCGGCAAGCAGCGGCGTCGCTGAGGGCGCAGGCTCGAGCTGTCCCAGCGCGAGCCTGATCGGCACGGCCTCGACCCTGAGCGGGACGGGATCGAGCCCGCTCAAAATCGACGGCAAGGTCTACCTCGCCGGTCCGTACAAAGGCGCGCCCCTGTCGCTGGCGACTGTCACGCCGGCCGTGGCGGGCCCGTTCGATCTCGGCAGCGTCGTCGTCCGAGTCGCCCTGTTCGTCGATCCGGTGACCGCCCAGGTCCACGCGGTCTCCGACGAGATCCCCGACGTGTTTGGCGGGGTCAAGCTGGACATCCGCTCGATCGACGTCAACGTCGACCGCGCCAAGTTCATGCACAACCCGACGAATTGCGCCGCCCAGGCCACCACCGGCACCATCAACGGTGGCGGCGCCAACCCAACCGACCCGGCCGCATGGAGCTCCTACCCGGTCTCCTCGCCGTTCCAGGCGACCGGTTGCAAGCAGCTGAGCTTCCAGCCGAAACTGCACACCCGGTTGTTTGGCGGGAAGGGCACCACTACTCGCGGCAAGCACCCAAAGCTGCGGGCGGTTTTGGAAGGCAACGCCAAGGATGCCAACGTGCTGCGCAGCGCGCTGGCCCTGCCGCACGCGTTGTTCCTCGACCAGGGCAACATCAGGACCGTTTGTACGAGGCCGCAGCTGGCGTCGGGCACGTGCCCGAAGGGGGCGATCTACGGTCACGCGCAGGCGAAGAGCCCGCTCCTGGGCCATCCGTTGCGGGGGCCGGTGTACCTGGTCTCCTCCAACCACGAATTGCCCGATCTCCTCGCCGACCTGCGCGGCCAGGTGAACATCCAGGTGCGCGGCGTGATCAGCTCCAAGAACGGCGGGATCAAGACCGTGTTCAACGAATTGCCCGACACCCCCGTGAGCAAGTTCATCCTGCGCAT
This sequence comes from Solirubrobacterales bacterium, assembly GCA_030152805.1. GTDB lineage: Bacteria > Actinomycetota > Thermoleophilia > Solirubrobacterales > 70-9 > VRUE01. The sequence continues at coordinate 31,794 of JASLIG010000115.1, read as the reverse complement.
GGAAGGCGGCAGCAAGAAGGGCCTCCTGGTCAATTCCAGGAACCTCTGCAAGGCCCCGCTCTCCTCGGTGATGAGCATGAAGGGGCAGAACGGCAAGAAGGTCAAGAACAACCGCCTGCCGCTCGAGGTGAGCGGCTGCTAGACGGCGCGGCAAGAGACGCCCGCGGTACGGTACGGCGGACCCTCGGGGCCGCCGTATCGCTGTCGAGTTACCCGGCCGCCGGGGCGAGTGCGCCGGGGGCGCCGCGCCGGGCGGGGATCAGCAGCGCCGAGGCGCAGACCATCGCGAAGGCGCTGAGCTGAAGACCGATGCCGAGCGGGCTCGAGGAGAGCGGGTCGCCGAAGACGAGGACGCCGCCGAGGATCTGGGCGGCATTGGCGACGAGGCCGATCAGGCCGATCGTCTCGATCGCGCCGCCGCGCTGAAGCGCGGTCGCCGCGGCGTACTGGGCGCCGATGCCGGCGGCCACGGTCAGGGCGATCCAGGGGGCGAGCAGGCCGAGTGAGATGTCCGAGGCGCCGGTCAGACCCTTGATCGCGACGCCGGCGAGGGCGAAGAGGATGCCGGCGATGGCGGCGAGCAGGACCTCACCGTGGTCGGCCAGCCGCTCGGAGCGGTGGCCGAGGGCCAGGCCCGAGGCGAGCAGCGCGAGGCCGCCCTCGAAGCCGAGCAAGCCGCCGATCTCAAAGCCGGAGTGATTGCCGCTGAAGTGGGGAACGGTGAGGACCAGCAGGGCCAGGCCGGCCCCGCCGAGCAGCAGCGCCAGCCATTGCCGCCGCTCGACCGTGTCGCCGAAGATGCGCTGCGCCATCACGGCGAGGGTGACGGCACCGCCCGCGAGCACGGCTTGGACGATCGAGATCGGCGCCAGCGAGAGTGCGGCGACGTGGATCAGCCAGGCCACCGCCGCGACTCCCCAACCGGCGGCGAACCAGGGCGAGGAGGCGAGGTTGCGGGCGCTGCGCAGCGGTTCGCGAACTCGCACGGGGTCGGCCCGGTGGCAGCCCCGGTGCTTGAGCAGCGATGCGAGATTGGTAAGCAGCGCCGCGGCAACGGCGAGTCCGATCCCTATCTGCACGCTATCGCCGCCACCGTTCCGTTATCGGCCGGCGGCGGCACGATGCTTAGCTCGCGACGCTTTCGATGGCGGGGGAGGGTCGGGCAGCCCGAGCCTGCGGCGCGCTTGAGTGACCACTGTCGCCGAGGTGTGACAGGCGCGGGCGATCGTCCCGTCGGGGTGCTCGGGGGTGCGGCTGACCTCGAACTCGATCAGGGCGGCCCGGCGCAGTTTCGCCCGTATGGAGACGGGGCTGTCGCTGGCCGCCGCGTCGAGCGCCGCGTTGGCGGCGCGCTCGCGCCTGCAGGAGAGGCAGAAGAGGCCTTCGGCTGAGCTGGTCCAGGCGTCCGGCAGCGGCACCGCCTCGCCGTCGATGCGGCTGACGCTGACGCCGCACTCCGCGCAGGTCCACTTCCGCGCACGTCGACGGCTCGGGCTCACGCGGCCACCTTGCGACGCCGACGCCGCCGCGAACGCCGCCCGGGGGCGGGCTTCTGGCTCGACGGCGCGGGCTGGGGCGCGGCGAGGTGCCCGATGCTCCGCTCGAACTCCCGGTCCAGGCCGAGCTCGCGGGCGATGCGCCGCATCTCCGCCGCCTGATCGCTGAGCACGAAGCTCGTCCCGGCTCCGGTGCGGCCGGCACGGCCGGTGCGGCCGACCCGGTGCACGTAGGCATCGCGGTCGCCGGGGGCGTCGAAGTTGATCACGTGGGCGATGTCGGCGACGTCGATGCCGCGCGCGGCCACGTCGGTGGCGACCAGCGTTTCGACGTCGCCGCGCTCGAAGCGGGCGAGCGCCCGTTCGCGCTGTCCCTGGCTCTTGTCGCCGTGCATCGCGACGGCCTCGAGTTCGCGGCTGCGCAGGCGCTTGACCAGGCGGTCGGCACCGCGCTTGGTGCGGACGAAGACCAGCGTGCGGCCGCCGTCCGGGCCGTTCAACTCGCCGGCGAGGTGATCGAGCTTGGCCGCCTGGGAGTTGACGTGGACGAAGCGGTGTTCGATCTCGGCCTTGCTGCGCTCCGCGGGGGCGTGGGTGTGGTGACGGGGCTTGCGCGTGTAAGCGGCGGCGATCTTGCCGGTCGCACCCTCGAGCGTGGCCGAGAAGAAGAGGGTCTGGCGATCGCCGGGCGTCTTGGCGACGATCCGGCTCACCGCCGGTTTGAAGCCCATGTCCAGCATGCGATCGGCCTCGTCGAGAACGAGTAGGCGGACGCTCGCGAGGCTGAGGGCGCCGCGGGCGATCAGGTCCTCCAGGCGGCCGGGAGTGGCGACGACGACGTCGGCGCGCCCCGCCGCCTTGACCTGAGGGCCGAAGCCGACGCCGCCGTAGACGGCGGCAATGCGGAGATCGCGAACAGCGGCGATCGATTCCAGCTCGTCGACGATCTGGCCGGCAAGCTCGCGCGTGGGCGCCAGCACCAGCGCGGAGAGCCCTTTGCCGGGCTCGATCCGCTCGACCAGCGGGATGCCGAAGGCGAGGGTCTTGCCCGAGCCAGTCGGGGACTGGACGAGCAGGTCATGGCCGGCGAGCGCGTCGCGGACGACCAGCTGCTGAACGGGGAACGGTTGCGTGATGTCGCGCTCGGCGAGCGCGCGCACCACGGCTTTAGAGATGCCGAGGTCGGCAAACGACACGATGTTGTTGCTCCTTCTTGAGCGATTCAGGGGAGATCCAGCGACCCCAAAACGCTCTGGGCGCAGGGAGGAAACGGAACCTCTCGGGAGGCGGTCTGGCCAGTCCCGACCTATTCACCGTAGCAGTCAGCGAGGAAATCGCCCCCACACTCGCGTGGCGGGCGTACACTCGTCAGACGCCGGTCAGGGTGCCGGGTGAAACGCTTTTGCGGCTCTCGCGAAGCCCAAAATGCGTTGCAGCGGAAACGGGAAGGAGCGGTATGTACGACTACGTGATCGTTGGCGCGGGCTCCGCCGGCTGCGTGCTGGCGGCGCGACTCTCCGAGGACCCGGAGGTGAGCGTCCTCCTGCTCGAGGCCGGCCCGCCGGACACTAACCAGAACATCCACGTGCCCCTCGGTTACCTGCAGCTGGCGCGCACCGAGGTCGACTGGGACTACAACTCGGCGCCGGAGCCGAACTGCCGCGGTCGGCGGATCGGCCTGCCGCGCGGCCGCGTCCTCGGCGGCTCCTCCTCGCTCAACGCGATGGTCTACATCCGCGGCAACCGCCGCGACTACGACGAGTGGGGCGTGCCGGGTTGGGCCTGGGACGATCTCTTCCCCTACTTCCTCAAGGCGGAGGACAACGAGCGCGGCGCTTCTGAGTGGCACTCGGTGGGCGGGCCGCTGCCGGTCTCCGACCAGCGCTCCGGCAACGCGATCTCGCCCGCCTTCGTCGAGGCCGGCGTCGAGGCGGGCCTCGCTCGCAACGAGGACTTCAACGGCGCCGAGCAGGACGGCGCCGGCATGTACCAGGTGACCCAGCGCGGTGGCATGCGCGCCAGCGCCGCGGTCTCCTACCTGCACCCGGCGATGGAGCGGCCGAACCTGACCGTGATGCCCTACATGCTGGTGACGCGGCTGCTCTTCGAGGGCAAGCGCGCGGTCGGCGTCGAGGCGAGCCAGCTGGGCCAGGCGCAGGAGCTGCGAGCGGAGCGCGAGGTGATCCTCGCGGCGGGCGCTTACAACTCGCCGCAGCTGCTGATGCTCTCCGGGGTCGGTCCCGCCGAGCACCTGGCGATGCGCGAAGTCGAGGTGCTGCTGGACCAGCCGGCGGTGGGGGAAAACCTCGGCGACCATCCCGCCGCCTACACGGTCTTCACCACGCCCGAGCCCGAGAGCCTGCTGGCGGCGCTGGAGCCGGCGGCGATGGCCGAGTTCGAGGCCTCCCAGACGGGACCGTTTGCCTCCAACCTGGCCGAGTCGGGTGGTTTCGCCCGCGTCGGCAGCGGCGCCGAGGCACCCGACGTGCAGTTCCACGTCGCCCCGGTCCACATCGTCGACGAGGGGATGGGGGACCCGCAGGCACACGGCGTCTGGGTCTCGCCCTGCCTGCTGACCGCCGAGGGCCGCGGCTCGGTGCGACTCGCCTCTAACGATCCGACCGCGAAGCCGATCATCCGCAACGGCTTTTACGAAGCGGAGGCGGACATGGCGCGGATGATCGAGGCGGTGCGGCTCGGCGAAGAGATCTGCGCCCAGCCCTCCTTCCGCCCCTACGCCGCCGAGCGCTTCACCTGTCCGGCCGACGATTCCGAGGCGGCGATCCGCGCCCACGTCGAAGCGACGACGTTCGAGATCTACCACCCGGTCGGCACCTGCGCGATCGGCTCGGTCGTCGACGCCGACCTGCGGGTCGAGGGCCTCGAGTCGCTGCGCGTCATCGACGCCTCGGTGATGCCGACGGTGCCGCGCGGCAACACCAACGCGCCGACGATCGCGCTCGCCGAGCGCGCCGCCGATCTGATCCGCCACGGCAAGGCGGTCGCGGCCGAGGCCGGCGCCGAGACTGCCCCGGCTGGCTGACCCGGAGCTCAGCCGGGGTCGGCGACCGGGACGGGGGCGCCGCCGCCGTCCTCGGGGACGACGAGGATCGCGCCCTCGCCGGTGACGTAGGCCTCCTCGCCGTGCTGGACGACGTCCATGCCGAGCGCCTCCTCGTGCTCGGAGGCGCGCAGCGGCATCACGGCGCCGATCAGCTTGAGCAGGATGAAGGTGACGGTGAAGGCGTAGGCGGGACCGGCGAGCGCGGCCAACGCCTGGTCGCCGAGCTGCGCGGCGTTGCCGTAGACGAGTCCGTCGGAGACGCCGTTCCAGGCCGCCTCGGCGAAGAAGCCGATGAAGAGGATGCCAGTAAAGCCGGCGATGCCGTGGGCGGCGAGCACGTCGAGGGTCTCATCGACCCGAGTGCGCGGCCGCCAGACGATCATCGCGTAGCAGGGCAGGGCGCCGACGAAGCCCAGCACCATCGCCCAGCCGGGGCTGACGTAGCCGCCGGCGGGGGTGATCAGCACGCAGCCGACGATGATCGCCGTGGCGGCGCCGATCGCGGTCACCTTGCGGCCGCGGATCAGGTCCAGCACGAACCAGGTGATCAGCGCGCAGGACGGCGTCAGCAGGGTGTTGGTGAAGGCGAGCACGCTGTTCTGGCCGGTCGAGAAGCCGCTGCCGCCGTTGAAGCCGAACCAGCCGAACCAGAGCAGGCCGGCGCCGAGCAGCACGTAGACGGCGTTGTGGGGGAGCAGCGCCTGGCGACCGTAGTCCTTGCGCGTGCCGACGACCAGGGCCGCCGCCAGCGCGGAGAAGCCGGAGGCCATCTCGACCGGCACGCCGCCGGCGAAGTCGAGCGTGCCGCCGGCGGCGAGCCAGCCGCCGCCGAAGGCCCAGTGGGCGAGCACCGCGTAGACCAAGACCGACCAGAGGGCGGCGAAGACGAGGAAGGCGCCGAAGCGCATCCGCTCGACCACGGCCCCGGCGATCAGCGCGGTGGTGATGATGCAGAAGGTGGCCTGGAAGGCCATGAAGACGAGGTGGGGGATCGTCGTCCCTTCGCGCGGGACGAAGTCGACGCCCTGCAGGCCGACGTAGCCGAGCCCGCCGATCAAAGAGCCCGTGCCGTCGAAGGCGAGCGAGTAGCCGACGATCGCCCAGGTCACCATCGCCACCGCGATCGCGGCGATGCACATCATGAAGGTGTTGAGGGTGTTCTTCGAGCGGACCAGGCCGGCGTAGAAGAGCCCCAGCGCCGGGGTCATCATCAGCACCAGCGCAGTTGCCACCAGCATCCAGGCGGTGTCTCCCGTGTCGACCTGCGCGGCTGCCGTGAGCACCGTCATCCCTTGCTTCCGTCGATCGGCGTCACCGCGCCGTGGTCAGTCTCGCCGGTGCGGATGCGCACCGCCTGGTCGAGCGGGAGGACGAATATCTTGCCGTCGCCGACCGTGCCTGTGCGAGCGCCCTCGCAGAGGGCATCGACGGTCGGTTGCACGAACTCGTCGGAGACGGCGATCTCGAAGCGCACCTTCTCCGCCAGGCCCATCTTCACCGTCGTGCCGCGGTAGGTCTCGACCCGCTCCAGCTCGCCGCCGTGGCCCTGCACGCGGCTCATCGAGACACCGCGAACTTCGGCGCGATACAGCGCCTCCAGTACGTCGTTGGCCTTCTCGGGCCGCACGATGCCGACCACGAGTTTCATCCCGCGCTTCCCATCCCGTCGCGAGCGTACCCGATAGCCCGGTGGAGATGTCAAGCCGGATCGGATCGCCTCCTACACTTGGACGATGCCCGCGGAGCCCCAGGCCGATTCCACCCTCACCCTCTACCGCCGCGGCATCGAGCTGCTCGAGGAGGCGCATTTCGAGGAGGCGGCGGCTCCGCTCGCGGAGGCGGCCCGCCGCGCGCCTGAGAAGTCCTCGGTTCGCGAGGCGCTCGGCCGGGCCTACTTCCGCTCGGGCCGTTTTGCCGCCGCCGCCGAGGAGTTCAAGGCAGTGGTCGAGCGCCACCAGGTCAACGACTACGCCCACTTCTGCCTCGGCAGGGCGCTGGCCAAGACCGGCGAGACCGAGCGCGCCCGCCACCACCTGGCGCTCGCCTCCAACCTGCGCCCCGACCGGCGCGATTACAGCTTCTACCTGGCGATGCTCGCCTGAGCGCCTGGGGCCGGCGCATATCGGCGTCCTCGGTCGCTCACCGGTGCGTCGCGGGAAGGACAGCGACGATCGTCGTGCCCTCGCCGGGGGTGCTGCGCAGCTCCAGCTTGCCGCCGGAGATTTCGACCCTTTCGCGCATCCCGGTCAGCCCGAAGCCGGTCCTCGGCCGGTCGGTCTCGAACCCGCATCCCTCGTCGAGGACCCGGACCCGCAGCGTCTTCCCGTCTTCCCAAACGTCGACCCGCGCCCGGCTCGCGCCCCCGTGCTGGACGGCGTTGTTGAGCGCCTCCTGGACCAGGCGGTAGACGGTGTCCTCGACTTCGCTGACCAGGCGCCGACCGCCGAGACCCGGCTCGAAGTCGAGGTCGGTATTGACCTCGACTTCGATCGGGTCACCGCTCGCGGTCCGTTCCGCCAGCGCTTCGAGGGCGGCGCCGAGCCCCAGCTCGTCGAGCGTGCTCGGGCGCAGGTCGCCGATCAGGCGCCGCATCTCGGCGATCGCCGTGTCGACCTGCTCGATGCCCTGGCGCAGGAGGCGATCGACCTCCTCCGGATCGCTGCGCCGCGCGGCGGAGAGCAGCACCCGCAGGCCGGCAAGGCTCTGCAGCGACTCGTCGTGCAGCTCGCGCGCCCAGCGCCCGCGCTCGCGCTCAGTCGCGGCGATGCTGTCGCGGGTGCGGTCTTCGGCGACCGACTGGGCCGTGGCCACGGCGGTGGCGGCGCTGGCGGCGAAGGAGAGCAGCACCCCCTCGTCCTCGTCGCTGAAGCCGGAATCGCGAGCTAGCGGGTCGAGCGCGACCAGCACGCCGAGCCCCTCGCCGTGGAATACCAGCGGAACGAGCAGGCCAGTGACGCCGCCGCCTGGGCCGGCCATCAGGCTCGGGTCCAGGTCGTGGACCCGCTGCGGCGCCCGTGACTCCAGCACGCGGCCCGGGATCGAGCCGGAGATCGGGATGCGAGCCCTCGCCGCGCCGCCCTCGTGCTCGCCCGCGGTGGAGACGACGACGAGCTCTTTGCCCTCGCTGAGCAGGATCAGCAGCGAGCGCGCTCCGACCAGGGCACAGCCGCGTTTGACGACGATCTCGAGGATGCGGTCGAGGTCGGTCTCGCCACCGACCGCGCGGGCTATCTCGGTCGTTGCCTCGAGCCGGTGCACCGCCCGCTCCATCTCATCGCTGCGGCTCTGCACACTGCGGTAGAGGCGGGCGTTCTCGACCGCGATGCCGGCCCACTCGGCGAGCACCATCGCCGACTGTTCGTCGGCCTCGTCGAAGTCGCCACTCGCCTTCTCGGTGAGGTAGAGGTTGCCCCAGGCGTGGCCGCGGATCATTACCGGCACGCCGAGGAAGTTGGTCATCGGCGGGTGGCCGGCGGGAAAGCCGTAGGAGCGTGGGTGGTGACCGACGTCGCCGAGGCGCAGCGGCTGCGGCCTCTCGATCAGCAGGCCGAGCACACCGCGCCCGCGCGGCAGGTTGCCGATCGCCCGGCGCGTCTCAGCATCGATGCCGTGGGTGATGAAGCGCTCCAATTCGTGCCGGTCTTCGTCGAGCACGCCGAGCGCCGCGTAACGAGCGCCGGTCAGCTGACAGGCGACCTCGAGCACCTGCTGGAAGATCAGCTCGGGGTCGAGCTCGGCGACGAGCGCGCGACCGACCTCGATCAGCTCCCGCAGCCGGGGCTCGTCGAGGACGCCGCTGTCGTATCCCTGTGCCATGCCCGGTCTCCACCACGGACCTCATGGGACCCCTCCCATCCTACGTCCTGGCACTAACCTCGCAACCGTGCGTGCGGATGCGGAGACGATCACGATCGTCCTCGCGGACGACCACACGGTCGTCCGCAATGCGCTGCGCCTGCTGCTCGACGCCGAACCGGACTTCGAGGTGGTGGCCGAGGCCGGCGACGCCGAGACGGCGATTCGCTACGTGCGTGGCCACAAACCAAACGTGCTGATCCTCGACCTCAACATGCCGGGGCGGCCCAGCCTCGATGCCGTGCCCGACGTGCGCGAGGCGTCGCCCGAGACCGAGATCGTGGTGCTGACGATGCAGAACGAGCCGGCCTTTGCCCGTCGCGCCCTGCAGGCGGGGGTGCGCGGTTACGTGCTCAAGGAGGCGGCCGACGCCGAGCTGGTCCAGGCCGTCCACAGCGCTGCCGCCGGCGACACCTACCTTCAGCCGGCGCTCGGCGCCCGCCTCGCCGCCGGCAACAGCGAGGAGGGGGGTGAGTTGAGCGAGCGCGAGCGCGACGTCCTGCGCTTGATCGCTCTCGGCTATACCAACGCCGAGGTGGCGGAGCAGCTCTACATCAGCATCCGCACGGTGGAGAGCCATCGTGCGCATATTCAGCAGAAACTTCGGCTTACTAGTCGGGCTGAGCTGGTTCGGTATGCGCTGGAGCATGGGTTGGTTGAAACCTGAATCCGCCGGCCCCCGGCAGGTTCCACCTAGGCCCCCCTATCTCGGCTAAGGGGCCTATCCCGGTAGGGATTCCACTTAACTTTTTCGGTGGAGAGTGAGTGGCTGGCGCCGCAAGGTATTGCCGAAAAAGTACAAGACGTTCCACCCCTACCGGGATAGGCCCCTTAGGTGACTAGAGGGATCACGCAGCGGTATTTGCGCGTGTTTTTAAACGAGGTGAAGTTAATTGAGCCGTTGCTCGCAACTGTGACCACAGCAAACAGGTTTTCATCAACCAGATTGGTCAAGTCGCCGCTCCACTCGCTTCCGCTGTCCAAAATCACACCTGGCTGCTGAGCGAAGGTGGCTAGTTGTAGGGCCTCGGGGAGGGTGCCGCCTTGGATGGCGCAGGAGGTTGCTGCTGCGGGGGCGCTTACTGCTGTTTCGCTCGCGGAGCTCTGCCAGCAGGCGCCGGCGAAGAGCTGGGTGCCGGGCATGCAGCCGGCGCTGTGGCCGTTCACCGTTTGGGCGTTGATCGCGTTGACCGCGTTGAGGGCGGTTTGGGCATCGATTGCGCTCTGCGCGGTGTCGGCGCTGATCGCGTGCGCGGCCTCCGGCACCTGTCCGAGGGTGAGCTCGTTGATTTCGGCGCCCGTGATCGGTCCAGGAGGCGTCGTCACGCTTTTCAACACCCCGGGCTTCAACCGGTTGGCCGGGATCGAGCGAACCTTGAGGCGATTGCCGGGCAGCGACTTCACCTTCACTGCCTTACCGTCGATTCGCGCCTTCTTGGCCGCGTACACCGTCCCGCCCAGCGCTACGAACAAAGCTAAACCCGCAATCGCCAAAGTTGGCGAGGGTAGCCGCATCCCCTGTCTCATATTCCCTCCCTTGGTCCAGAGATCTGCTGCGGCGGCGACCCTAGTCCGGCGGCGCTGCCCGGCAAAGATCGTTGGACGAAAGTTCAGCGATAGACTCGCCGCGTAAATACGGTCGGTGGTCAAGGGAAGTCCGGTGCGAAGCCGGCGCGGTCCCGCCACTGTTACCGGGTCAAGGACGTCGCGGGCGCGCAAGCGCCGGCCACTGGGGAGGACACCGATCCCCCGGGAAGGCGCGGCGGGCGAACCCCGGAAGCCAGGAGACCTGTCCCCGGCCAGCCATGACGACCCTCGAGGAAAGGGTGGCTTCAATGCCAAGACTCGTTCCATTGCGGCTGGCGGCGGCGTGCGCGCTGGCTTTGATCTCGATGCTCTCGCTCACCGCGGGCGCTGCGGCCAAGGGGCCGGTTGCCGACCTGCGCGTGGTCGGCAAGAACGGCAAGACGCTCTCCGAAGACTCCTTTGGAGTCGGCGGTCAGGTCTCGATCAAGCCCAGCCCCAAAGCCACCTGCTTCGGGCCCGGCACCGGCGGCAGCGGCACAAAGATGACGCTGAAGGGCGCGACCGCGCTCGGCATGCTGGTGCGCGCCGCCCAGTTCACCGCGGCGCTGAAGCCAGTGCTCGTCACTGATCATTTCGTCGACGAATTCGGCCTCGGCATCTGCGGCATCGGCGGCGTCAAGGCGGCCGGCAAAAGCAGCTGGTTCATCAAGCTGAACCACATCGCCCAGGTGGTCGGCGGCGAAAGTGTCAAGGTCCGCAAGGGGGACGAAGTCCTCTGGGCTTATGGCGCCTACCCGTATCCGGACGATCTGGCCCTCGTCGCTCCGGCCGAAGCACAGGCGAACGTGCCCTTCACCGTCCAGGTCTTCACCTACGACGAAAAAGGCAAGAAGAAGCCCGCTTCCGGCGCGACTGTGAGCGGCGCCTCCGGCCCGACAGATCAGTCCGGGCACGCCACGGTGACGCTTGCCGCGCCGGCGCTGCTCTCCGCCCGCCTCGGCAAGGACATCCCCTCCGCCGCCGAGCCGGTCTGCGTCGACGGGAAATGCCCAACGGCATCTGAATGACCGTTGGCCGCGGCACGGCGGTCGCGATCGCGCTGTTTGTAGCGGCGCTCGCGGCTGCCGGCTGCGGCATCGGTCCCGGCGCCGGGATCGAGAACGTCGAGCTGGCGGTGACGCGGGACTTCGGGACCGTGCCGATGCTGCACCGCCAGCTCGACGACGTCACCGAAGCGGACACCGTGATGCGGGTGCTCGAACGCAGCGCCGACATCTCGACCACCTACGGCGGCGACTTCGTGCAGTCGATCGACGGGCTCGAAGGCGAGACCCACGGCGGCGAACGGTATGACTGGCTGTTCTACGTCAACGGCGTCGAGTCAACCGTGGGCGCCGCCGCATACGACCTGGGGGGCGGCGAGTCGGTTTGGTGGGACTACCGTGACTGGAGCGGCGCGCTGCAGGTGCCGGCCGTGGTCGGCTCCTGGCCGCAGCCGTTCCTCCGCGGCTACGCCGGCAAGCGACATCCTGTGGCAGTCGAATGCCTCGGCGGCGGGCCGGCCTGCGCGGAGGTGCGCCGGCGCCTGCGGAGCGAAGGCGTCGCCCCGAGCTCGGCGGCGCAGGACGACGCCATCCGGGTCCTGGTCGGCCCCTGGGGGCGCCTGCGCGGCGACCCGGCCGCGGCCCAGATCGAACGCGGTTCGCAGGTGAGCGGTGTCTTCGCCCGGTTCCGCCCTGGCGGGCAGGGCTACGAACTCCAGGGCCTCGACGAAGGCGGCGTGCCGGCGCGGCGCTTCGGCTCGGCCGCCGGCCTCGTTGCGGCCACCCGCCGCTTCGACGATCCACCGGTGTGGGTCGTGACCGGCTCGACCGCCGCCGGCGTCCGCTCCGCCGCAGGCCTTCTCGACGAGGCTGACCTGCGCGACCGCTACGCCATCGCGGTCGAAGGGGGAGAGAGGACGGCGCTGCCGCTGCGATGAGATCCCCCTTCGCCTACGTGTCACGGCCGGCTCCGCTGCAATCGGCCACGCCTGCCGCCGCGGTCGCCTACCTCGGCGCCCTGGTGACCGTCGCCTTCCTGTACTCGAACCCGATCGTGCTGGTGGCGGTGGGCCTGGCGGCCGCCCTCGCGGGTTGCCTCGCGGGGGCAGGTCGGGCCGTCCGCGCCGCCCTCTGGATGGGCCTGACCCTGGCACTGCTGATCGTCGCGATCAACGCGCTGGTGGTCAGCCGCGGCGAGACCGTCCTGGCGCGCCTCGGCGACTGGCCGCTATTCGGCGAGGTCGACGTGACCGCCGAGGCGATCGTCGCCGGCGCTGTGCTGGGTCTGCGCGCGGCGGCGGTGCTCGTCGCCTTCGCCGTCTACTCGGCCTGCGTGGACCCCGACCGGGTGCTGCGGGCGCTGCGCCCGTTCGCCGGCCGCTCGGCGCTCACCGCCACGCTCGTCTCGCGCCTGGTCCCGGTCACCGCCGCCGACGCCGCCCGCCTGCGCGACGCCGCCCGCCTGCGTGGCCCCGCCGCCGCCCCGGTCGGCCGCGCCCCGCTGGCGCGGCGCCTCCTTGCCGGCTCGCTTGACCGCGCGGTCGACGTCGCCGCAACGTTGGAGCTGCGCGGCTACTCGCTGGAGGTCGGCCAACCCACTACGAGTGCAACTCGCTATCCGTCCTATGGGCGGAAAAAGCGTTTCACCTTGTGGCTCCGCAGTCGGGGATCGCGCTACGACCGCCGTTTCTACGCGGTCGGCGCCACCGTCCTCGCCCTCGGGATCGCCGGCAAGGCCCTTGGCGCCGACGCCTTCGGCGAATACCCGGCCACCGAGATCGGCACCGATCCCTCGACGCTCGTCCTCGCCGCCGCCATCGCCCTCAGCGGCCTCACCCCCTGGCGCCGCGCCCCGCGCTCAGCCACACGCGAACTCCGTTTCCCGCCATATGCGCGGGCAACGGAGCTCGGACGGGGGGCACCGGGTGCCTGAGCTCGCCAACCCGACCCGCCCGGCGCCGGCGCTGGCGATCGAGGCGCTCACCTACTCGTACCCAACCGCCGAGGGACCCTCCCTGCGTGACGTCTCGCTCACCCTGCCCCCTGGCGAGTTCGCCCTCCTCGCCGGCCGCTCGGCCTGCGGCAAGTCGACCCTCCTCCGCGCCGCCTGCGGCCTCGTCCCGCACTTCCACGGCGGCGAGATCGACGGCCGCATCGAGGTCGTCGGCATCGACGCCATAGCCACCGGCCCCGGCGAGCTGGCCGCCGCCGTAGGCTACGTCGCCCAAGACCCCGAGACCCAAATCGTCTCCACCACCGTTGCAGCCGAGATCGAGCTTCCCTTGGAGATGCGCGGCGACTCACCAAGCTCTCGCGCCCGAGCGGTGGAGGAGGTGGCTTTGGCCCTCGCCATCCCGCACCTTCTCGGTAGAGCTGTCGACACCCTCTCCGGCGGTGAGCTGCAGCGCGTGGCGCTCGCAGCGGCCCTCGTCACCCGGCCACGCCTCGTTCTCCTCGACGAGCCCACATCCCAACTAGATCCCGTAGCCGGAGACGAGTTGATCTGGCTCCTGCGTCGCCTCAACGAGGAGTGGGGGGTATCGATCCTGCTCGCCGAGCACCGCCTCGAGCGCTGCCTCGCCGCTGCGGATCGCGTTATCGCGATGGCCGAGGGGGAGATTGCCTTCGACGGCGGCTCTCGCGATTTCCTTGCATGGGCCCAGGACGCCGATGCGGCCCTGGAGACGCCTGCCGCTCGCCTCTTTTCCCTCTTAGGCCTGGCGCCCCTACCTGTGGGTGTCCGTGATGCCCGCCGCACCCTCGCGTCAGCCGAGACCGCTGACGGGAGGGAGGGGGACCCCCTCCGAACGGTTTGTACTTTTTCGTCACCAACCTCGCGGCGCCAGCAACCTCACTCCCCACCGAAAAAGTTGAGAGAGGAGGGGGTCCCCCTCCTTCCGGCCACCGCGCTCGCGTCCCGCGACCTCTGGGTCGAGCTGGAATTCGCAGACACCACGCGGGATGTGCTCCGGGGAGTGAACCTGAAGGTTCAAAGCGGCGAACGCGTGGCCTTGATGGGCCGCAATGGCGCAGGCAAGAGCACCTTGCTGAAGACCGCCGCTGGACTCATCGACTCTGTTCACGGCAGGGTGGAGACGCCCGGCGGTATTTCCCTGCTCACCCAGAATCCCAGCGACTTCCTGGTTCGCGAGCGCGTTGAGGATGAACTGCTCGGGGAGGATGGCCTGGTTGCGCTTCGGGCGGTTGGTCTGGAGCATGCGCAGGACGCCGATCCGCGGGATCTATCGGGTGGTGAGCGTCAACGACTGGCGCTCGCGATCTCACTCGCCGGTCGGATGACCGATGAGGTCATGCCCCGGTTGGTGGCACTCGATGAGCCTACGCGCGGGATGGATCGTGCCCGCAAGGGTGAACTCACGGAGCTGATCGAAGACCTCGCCGCTCGCGGTGCCGGCGTCCTCGTCGCCACCCACGACGTCGAGTTCGCCGCCGGCTTCGCCGAGCGCGTCGTCCTGCTCGGCGACGGGGTCGTGATCGCCGACGGTCCCGCCGCGGAGGTCCTCTCGGGTGGCTGGTACTTCGCCACGGAGGTCGCGCGGGTGCTCGACCTGCCCGGCGTGATCACCCCAGAGCAGGGGGCCGCGGCGCTTCGCCGGGAGGGCGCCTGATGTCCTGGCAACTGACCAGCTTCCTGATCCTCACCGCCGTGCTGCTCGGCGGCTTCGCCTGGTACGAGCGCTCGCGCCCGCCCTCGCAGGTCGTCGCCCTGGTCGCCGCGCTGGCGGCACTGGCGATTGCCGGGCGCATCGCCTTCGCCGCCTTTCCCAACGTCAAGCCGACCACCGACATCGTCGTCTTCGCCGGCTACGCCCTCGGCCCGGCGCCCGGCTTCGCCGTCGGCGCCCTCGCCGGCCTCGTCTCCAACTTCTGGTTCGGTCAGGGACCGTGGACCCCGTGGCAGATGGCGGGCTGGGGGATGTGCGGCCTGATCGGCGCCGTTTTCGCCCTCGGCGTCCGCAACGCCGGTCGCGTCAGCCTCGCGGCGGTGTGCGCTTTCGCCGCGATCGCCTACGGTTTGCTGCAGAACTTCTCGCTCATGGCGACCTACGGCGGAGACCTCTCGATCGAGCGCTTCCTCACCCTGGAGGCGCGCGCGATCCCCTTTGAAGTGGCCCACGCGGCCGGCAACGTGGCCTTCGCGCTGCTTGCCGGGCCGGCGCTGGTGCGGATGCTGGCCCGCTTCCGCCGGCGCTTCGAGTGGCGGACCCCGGCCGTCGCGACGGCGGTGCTCGCCGCCCTTCTGCTCCCGGCGCTGGCTCCGGGGCACGCCGCCGCGGCCGGCAGTACCGAGGCGGCGAACTGGCTCGAAGCGCAGCAGAACGCGGACGGGGGTTTCGGCTCCTCCCCGGGCGACGAATCGAGCGCCGCGATGACCGGCTGGGCGATGCTCGGCCTGGAGGCGGCCGGCCGCAACCCGTTCGACCTGGCGCGCCAAGGCCACTCGCCGATCGACTTCCTGCGCCGCCATCTCGACGACTTGAGCAGTCCCGGCGATCTCGCCCGCACCATCGTCGCGCTCGAGGGCGCCGGCGCCGACCCGCGTTCCTTCGGTGGTCGCAATCTCGTCGCCGCCCTGCTGAAGCGACGGGCGGCCAACGGTTCCTACGCCGGCTGGCCGGGCACCACCTCCTTCGCCGTCATTGCCCTGCGTTCCGCTAGCGCCGACGACGCGCTCGGCGGCACCATCTCCTGGCTCGCCAGCGTGCAGAATGGCGACGGCGGCTGGGGCGACGTGCCGGGGGGACCGAGCAATCCCGACGTAACAGGCTCGGCGATGCAGGCTCTGCCGAACACTGAGGCCGGCAAGCACGGCCTCGCCTACCTGCGCAAGCACCAGCGCTCCAACGGTGGCTTTGCTCTCGGCGCGGCCGGCGGGGTGAACTCTCAATCGACGGCCTGGGCGGTGCAGGGGATGGTCGCGGTCGGCTCCGACCCGGCCACGATCGAGGCCAAGGGCGCCAGCGCCCTCGACTACCTCGCCGCGCGGCAGGCCGACGATGGCCACTACCGCTACTCGGAGTCGAGCGACCAGAGCCCCGTATGGGTGACAGGCGAGGTGCTCGTCGCCACCTCGGGCGACGCGCTGCCGATCGCTCCGCCGCCGCGCGAAAAGACCCAGGCCACGGTTTCTCCTTCGACCGCCGTCCCGGCCCCGCCGCTCTCCGAAGCCGTCCCCGTGCCGGAATCCGAACCGCCCCCCGAAACACCTGCAGCTCCCGGCACGGGAGGCACGGCGCCGGCCGCGCCGCCCGTGACCGGATCGGTCCCGGCAACGCCGAAGGAGGGAGGCGGTGGGGTTCCCCCGGGGACCCCCGGCGCCGTGCAGCCGCTCCCGCGGAGCGAGTCCGAGCCGGTCGGCGCCAGCGACGACGCGCCCTCGCCCTGGGTGCCGATCGGTATCGGCGTCGCCGCGACGGCCCTCGCAGTCGCCCTGCCATGGTGGCTCGGTCGTCGCTTCGCCTGGTAGCTATGTTCCAGGCGTGGACGTCGAGGCCGCCATCCGCACGCGCCGCACGCACAAGGCTTTCGGCCCTGAGCCGCTCGACCGCGAGGAGATCTGCGAGCTGCTCGAGCTGGCGCGCTGGGCGCCCAATCACCACCTGACCGCACCCTGGCGCTTTCGCGTCGTCGGCCCGCGGGCGCTGGCGCGGCTGAAGGAGGCGGCCGGCCCGGAGGGGGCGGTGAAGCTCGACCGCGCGCCCACCCTGATCGTCGTTTCCTGCGCGCTTGGGCCGGACCCGATCCAGAACGAGGAGGACCTGCACGCGACCGCCGTCGCCTCCTACATCGTCCTGCTCGCCGCCCACGCCCGCGGCCTCGCCGGTTACTGGCGTACGCCGGGCCTGCTGCGCTCGACCGGCGGACGAGGTGCCGTCGGCCTCCCCGACAACGAGCGCTTCGTCGGCCTCCTCCATCTCGGTCGGGCGCGCCAGGAGAAGGAGCCGCCCGAGCGCCCGCCGGTCGAGCAGACCACGGAGTTCCTCGACTGATGCTCTCCCGCGCCGCCGCCATAGAGGCGATCGCCGGCCAGCGCTTCGAGGTGGTCGTGATCGGCGGCGGCATCACGGGCGCCGGCGTCGCGCTCGACGCCGCCTCGCGCGGCTACTCGGTCGCGCTGCTGGAGCGCAGGGACTACGCCGAAGGCACCTCCAGCCGCTCCTCGAAGATGATCCACGGCGGTCTGCGTTACCTGCAGAACCTCGACCTGGGGCTGGTCCGCGAGGCGCTGCTGGAGCGCCAGCTGATGGTCCAGCTCGCCCCGCACCTGGTCTACCCGACGCCGTTCCTCGTCCCCGACTTCCCCGACAAGCGCCGCGATCGCCGCCTCGGCATCGCGCTCAACATGTACGACGTGATGGCGACGACGCGCGTCGGTCGCGGACGGTCCGAGATGCGCTCTTCCAAGGAAGAGGACGAGGACTACTACTGGTCGCCCGATCGCCACCGCATGATCGACCGCGACGAGGTGCTGGAGATGGTCCCCTCGCTGGAGCCGCGCGATCCGAGGAACGCCTACCTCTTCTACGACTGCCAGACCGACGACGTGCGGCTGACGCTGACGATCCTCGGCGAGGCGGAGCGCTTCGGCGCAGTGATGCTGAACGGGGCCGAGGTGATCGAGGTGCTGGGGAGTGGGGGCCGTGCCAGCGGCGTCGCCTTCGTCGAGGCCGACTCGGGCGAGCGGATCGAGCTGGAAGCCGACAGCGTGGTCAACGCGACCGGTGTCTTCGCCGATCGAATCCGCCCCGAGGAGACGATCGACGAGGAGGATGTGCCGCGGATCTCGCCCAGTCGCGGCACCCACCTGCTGATCGATCGCGCCAAGCTCTCGACCGGGTCCGCAGCCTGCATCGTCCCAGCCGGCGAGGGCCGGGCGATCTTCGCCCTGCCCTGGTACGGACGGACGCTGGTCGGCACCACCGACAACGACTTCGACGGTGACGTCGACAGTCCCCGTCCGGGGGCCGAGGACGTCGCGTACCTGCTCGACGCGGTCAACGAGTTCTTCGGTGTGACGCTGGCCGCGGCGGACCTGGTCGGGGCCTACGCCGGCGTGCGGCCGCTGATCGCCACCGGCGACCCGAGGAAGTCGGTCGACATCTCGCGCAAGGCGGAGCTCTATGAGACCTCCTCGGGGATGTTGACGATCACCGGGGGCAAGCTGACCACCTGGCGGCGCATGGCAAAGCAGACGGTCGACCGCCTGGTCGAGCGCGAGGGGCGCGAGGCGCCCTGCCACACGGCCGAGATCCCGCTCGGGCGAGAGGCGCGTACGGGGGAGCTCGAGGCCCCGGCCGGCGTGCCCCAGGAGGCGATCGAGCAGCTCGCCTTCCGCTACGGCCATGCCGCCCGCAACGTGCTTGCCCTGGCGCGCGAAGACGCCAAGCTGGCGCAGCCGATCGTGCCGGGGCGCCCCGACTTGCTCGCCGAGGCCGTGGTCGCCGCGCGTCACGAGCAGGCCCGCAGCGTCGCCGACGTGCTGCTGCGCCGCACCCGCCTCGGCCTCTTGGCGGCGCCGCAGCTGCGCGGCGCCGAGTCCGCGCGCGCGGTCGCGGCGGCGATGGGCGGCGAGCTCGGCTGGTCGCGCCGGCAGGTCAAGCGCGAGGCGGAGGCCTGGCCGGTGGCCGCGGCCGCGGCGGGCATCGATCCCGCCGGTTCGCCCGAGTACTCACTGCAATAACCTCTCGCGCCATGACGAAAGCTGAACTGGAGTCCAAGCACCTCGCCGAGCTGCACGCGCTCGCCGCCGAAGCGGACGTGCCGCGCTACCGGATGCTGCGCCGCGAGGAGCTGATCGAGAAACTGAGCGACGACAACGGCGGCGGCCCGCGCCGGGAGCAGAAGCCGTCTCGAGACAGGGAGCGCCCGCCGCGCCGCCGCCGCGAGCGGAGCGGCGGCGATCGCCGTCCCCGGGAGCGCGAGAAGCGCCCGGCTCGCGAGCGGACCCCCGAGTCTGCCGCGCCCGAGGCCGCTCCTCCCGCGCCGAAGCCCACTCCTCCCGCCCCCGCCGCGCCGGAGCCCGCCCCTGCCCCACGCGCCGAGGCGTCGAAGCCCAAGCGCAAACGGCGCCGCCGCTTCGGCCGCCGCAGCAAAGGGCTCCGGGTCCAGGATCTGTTGACGCCGCCGCCGGGCCGTCAGGCCCTCGTCTACGGCGAGGATCGAGCGGGATGCACCAAGCTCCTGCGTGAGATCGCCGCCGAGCTGGCGGACGGTTCGATCGCCCTGCTCGTCGATCCCAGCCCCGAGGAGCTCGCCGATTGGAAGCGCGAGGTCCCCCAGGCCGAGCTCGTCGTCGCCGCCCAGACCCGCCACGCCAGCGACGCCCTCGCCCAGGCAGCCCGCCGCGCCGAAGCCGGCGAGGACGTAGTCCTCCTGGTCGATTCCTTGTCTCGCCTCGAGGATGCCGACACCGCCAAAGCAATCTTCGACGGTGGCCTAGGCCTAAAAGCAAATGGCTCCCTGACCGTCGTGGCGGCCCTAGAGCGTTCGTCCTGAGCCCGGCTATCGCCGGTAGGCGATGCGGCGCCAGCTCGGCTCTTTGCTGAGCTCGATCAGCTCGGAGCTGCGGTCCGGCTGCACGTAGCCGAAGGTCTGGTTGCGCTCGTCGAAGACGATGTCGAGCTCACCCTCCTTGACCCTCTGGTCGAGCCAGGCGCCGCGGAAGACGAGGCGGCGCAGCCAGT
This sequence comes from Solirubrobacterales bacterium, assembly GCA_030152805.1. Classification (GTDB taxonomy): domain Bacteria; phylum Actinomycetota; class Thermoleophilia; order Solirubrobacterales; family 70-9; genus VRUE01. Next base: position 12,104 of record JASLIG010000115.1, on the reverse strand, counting down.
GGACGAGGCTGCGGTTGGCGGGGCCGACGAGGTCGTCCCAGTTCTCGTTGATGTGCTCACCGAGGCGCGAGCTGGGCTCGGCGATCTCGCCGCTGACCGCGAGGTCGAGCAGATCGTCGAGCTCGCCCTGGCTGAGGCCCTGGTCGACGAAGCCGAGTTTGACCGCGGCCTGCTCGACCCGCTGGCCGAAGACCTCCTCGTTGAAGGCGAAGCGCAGCTCCCCGTACTCGAGCACGTAATCGGAGCCAGACTCGTAGTTCCCTCGGCGGGTCGTTTTCTTGTCCATGAGTTGAAGCCGGTCCGCCCTCACAAGCCCGGTGAGAGCAGGTGCTGGATCATGCCGCTCATCGTAGTCCCATGCCGCCGCGCACCCGTGCCTGAAACGCCGTTTGCACCCCGCTGGCGCCAGCCGGGTCAGTCGCCGGCGATGCTCTCGGAGTGAGCGACGACGACGTTGGGGGCGGCTCGCTGGGCGCGCAGGCGCACCCTGCTGCCCGGGGAGAGGTCGAGATCGCCGAGCTTTTCCGGATCGACCGCGACCGCAAGCTCTTCGCCGGGGGTGCCGGCGAGCAGGTTGGGGTAGCCCTCGACGTCGTCGGCCCGCTCGACATCGATCACGAGCCGACCCATCCGCGACTCTTCAGCAGGCGGGTGGACCTTGCGCACCGTGCCCGCCAGCTCGGCCCAATTCTCGATTGCCTGAACCATCGCTGAACAAGGATAGGACGGTGGGACCGGCTCCCGCCCGCCTCGCTAGGGAGAGACGCTCAGGTGCGCGGTCATGCTCGGGTCGGGGTCGGAGATCTCATTGACCGCGACGCCAGTCGGCGAGCCCGCGTAGGAGTTGGAGCTGGGGTTCGAGTCGGCGTCGAAGGACCGGTTCTCGGTCGATCCCGGGTAGGGATCGCCGTCGTCACCGCGATTGCGGAGGTCCAGCTCCAGGTCGCGCTGGCCGTCGGCCTGCTCGAGGGCGACCTTGTAGTGGTTCTCGTTGGTGTTGCTGGCCACGGTGTCGTCGATATGCCAGACCAGCAGGCCGCCGCCGGGCAGGTTGTCGTCGAAGCCGGTCTGCTGTCGGTTCTCGACCAGGAAGTACTCCTGGCTCTCGATGTTGCCGCTGGTCCAGAGCCGATAGACCGTCTGGCTGCTCTTGACGTCGTCGATGGTCACCCCGCCGCTTTCGCTCTGGTTGACGACGTCAACCCAGCCCTGGTGGGCCTTGCACCAGGCCGAGGGGTGCGCGGGCCGGTCCCCTTCGCCGTTCCAGGACCCGCCCGCCATCAGGCACCAGTTGCCGATCCCGTTGGAGGAGTAGTCGGTGTCGTAGAGGTCGGGCCAGCCGAACAGCAGGTGGCCCAGCTCGTGCGCGCAGACGCCGAGCTTGCCGTCCTCGGGGATCGTCAGGTAGCCGTAGATCTTGGTCGTGTCGGCGACGTGCTCGCCGCCGTCGAGCACCCACTTGTGGGACCAGATGTCGTTGGTGTCGCCGCTCGCCTCGCCGCCGGGCCCGGCGTGGACGACGATAAAGGCGTCGACGTAGCCGTTGCCGTCGTTGTCGTAGGGGCCGAAATCGACTTCCGGGTCGGCCGCTTCGGCAGCGTCGCGGGCCATCGTGCGCGCGTTGGGCAGGGCTTCGCCCGTTCCCGAGTGGCCGTTGGCGTAGGCGGCGAGGGTCCGCGGCAGCCGGTAGGGACCGACGACCTCCCCCTCGATGTCGATCAGGCCGTTGGTCACCTCTTGGTAGAAGTCGCGGACGCTGCCGGTCGGCAGCTGCCCCTGCGAGAAGAAGAGCTCTTCGAAATGCTCTTTGTCGGCGGTCATCGGGCGGTCCTCGAAGTCGACGAGGACGACGATCACGCGCACGGCGCCGCGCAGCGGGGGGCGGTCGGCGGCGGCGTTGCGGATCTTCGAGGGCGGCGTGCCGAGCGGGAACTCGGTGCCGGGGATGATCAGGCCGTCGTTGAGGCCGAACGCCTTGGGGGGCTTTACCCCGAGCTGCGAGGCCGCCAGCGACCGCACGCTCTCACGGGCGCTGTCGAGCTCCTCGGCGATGCGGCTGTGCAGCCCCGGAGTGGGGGGCACCATGCAGCGCTGGCCGTCGTCGCTGGCTGCCGCGGCCGCGTAGATGGATTGCATGCGTTCGAGCAGGGTGCGCGTCTCTCTGGGCATCTGGCGCCTCCGTTTGTCGGGTGAGAAGCGCATAACCTATACAAATTAATCTTGCTTTTCTGAGTATTGATTTCAGTTAAGCGGGGAGAAAAACGGGCTCCGAAGCCTTAGCGCCGGCGTGCCCGAGAAACGGCTTGCACCCCGGCTGCGGCGATTGTCGAGAGCCCGCGTGCTCGGTTGCGAGGTCCGGGTGGCGCGCGGCGCGCGGGCGCGCCTGCTCGGCCTCGCCCACCTCGACCGCGAGCGGGTCGGCGGCGGCCTGCTCATCCCGCGCTGCGTCAGCGTCCAGACCTTCGGCATGCGCTTTGCGCTCGACGTCTACTTCCTCGACGGGGACGGCGCCGTTGTTGCGGCGCGCTGCACGGTGCCCCCGCGTCGGTTCGCATTTTGCGCGCGGGCGAGCGCAGTTCTGGAGATTCCCGCTGAGGAGGGGGGAGAGATCCCGGCGCTCGTGCCTTAGGGCCGCCGTGCTTCCACAGCGACGAGAGATCGCCAGCTTGGTCGTCTGCGAGGACGATGCGCCGACGCTGGAACTGCTCTGCGACAACCTGATCGCCGACCGCTTTCGCGTCCTGCCGGCGCCGAGCGCCTCCGACGCGCTGCGGTGCTGCCGCTACAACCACCCGGACCTGCTGCTGCTCGACCTCTCCCTGCCCGACGCCTCCGGCCTCGACGTGCTGCGCGAAATTCGCGAAGCAGACGGGGTCACCTCGCGCTTCGACCCGGGCCTGCCGGTGATCATCTTCACCGGTCACGGTTCCGACGAGGACCGGGTGCGCGGCCTCGAGACCGGGGCGGACGACTTCCTCGTCAAGCCGCTCTTCTATCCGGAGCTGCGGGCACGGATCGGGGCGGTCCTGCGGCGCGGGACCGGCGGCCGGGAGGGGCCGCTGCGGGTCGGTGAGATCGTGGTCGATCCGGCGCGGCGAAAGGCCTGGGTAGGCGAGCGCGAGGTGGCGCTCTCGAACAAGGAGTTCGGCCTCCTGCGGGTGTTGGCGAGCGAGCCGTCGCGGGTCTTCTCCAAGCGCGAGCTGCTGGAGGCGGTTTGGGGCCACCGCACACCCGCGCGGACCCGCACCCTCGACTCGCACGCCAGCCGGCTGAGGCGCAAACTCGACCCCGAGCACGGGCGCTACGTCGTCAACTGTTGGGCCATCGGCTACAGGCTGGTCGACGGGTGATCGAGCTGGGGCAGATCGTTGCTGGTTGGCCGGTGGTCGTCACCATGGCAGCCACAGCCGCGGCGCAAGGGCTTTGGATTGGCAGGCGACGCACGGCGCTCAACGAGGCGCTGCACGAGTTGCGGCGGCCGCTGCAAGCCCTGGCGCTCGCGGCGGGGCCGCGCCTGGGGGCAGCGGCCGAGCAGACGCCGATGGATTTGGCCGCGGCAGCGCTCGAGCGCCTGGACCGGGAGATCAACGGCGGTCCGCTCACGCCGGTTTGGGGTTCGATCGAGGCCGGCGCTGTGGCGCAGGCGGCGGTCGCCCGCTGGCAGGCCCGGGCGCGGCTCTCCGATAGCTCGCTGGAGCTGCGCTGGAACGCCGGCCGCGCTTTCGTCCGCGGCGATCGCTGCGCGCTTGGTCAGGCGCTCGACAACCTGATCGTCAACGCGATCGAGCACGGTGGCGCGACGATCGTCGTCGCCGGTCGCCTGCGCGTGGGGCGCCTGCGCATCGCCGTCGTCGACTCGGGGCGGGTCACGCGCCCGTATTCGCGGCGCAACAACCCCGCCGCGGTGATCGCGCGCCTGACCGGCCGCCACCAGCACGGCTACGGGCTGGCAGTGGTGCGTCGGATCGCCGCTGAGCACGGCGGTCGCTTTGTCCTCAAGCAGGCCGCGGAGGGATCGCGCGCGGTGCTCGAGCTGCCGCTTGCCGGGGTCGAGGAGAACCGGGCGGCGTGAGCCGTCGAACCCGCGCGGTCGCCCTCCTCCTGCTCGCACTTGCCGCGGCGGCGCTGGCGGCGAGCATCGCCGACGGCTATGGCTCCCGGGTCGCCGAGGGCTACGGGCCGCTGCGTCCCGTGGTCGTCGCCGCCCATACGCTCGAGGCTGGCAGGGCGCTGCGCCCGGGCGATCTCGCCCGCGATCTCGACCTGCGCCGGGTACCGGCCAGGTTCGTCCCCCCAATGACGCTCGAATCGCCGGCGGAAGCGCTCGGCCTGGTGCCGGCCGGCGACGTCGCGGCGGGTTCCTACCTGGACGGGACCCAGTTGCGTCCGCCGCGCCGCGCCGCCCCTGGGGCGCCCGGCTTGGGGCCGGGGAGGCGGCCGGTGGAGATAGCGGTGAGCGGCGCCGAAGCGCTGTTGGCGACCGGCACCGCTGTCCGCGGCTCGAAGGTCGACGTGATCGTGACCACGGAACCAAGCGGCAGCGGCAGCGGTCGCACCTACGTGGCGGCGACCGCGGTCCCCCTGCTCGCCCTCGGTCCGGGCGCGGACGGCCCCGGCCCGGGTGGCGCGGCCGCCGCCACGCTGGCGCTCACCAAAGCCCAGGCGCTGCGCCTGATCGCGGCGGAAAGCTTCGCCCGCAAGCTGACCCTCCTCCCGCGGGGTTACCGGTGAGCACCCGCGAGCGACACCTCGCAAACCTCGCCGACGAGCTGCGCCTCCGTTTGATCGAGCGGCGCAGGGTGGAGGCGGCCGCGGGGCGTTCCCCGGCGGCGGAGCTGGCGGACGAGGTGACGGCCCTGGTCGGCGAGGAAGCGGCGATCCTGCCGCCGGCCGATCGGGCCGAGCTGGCGGCGCGAATCGTCCGCGACACGGTCGGGCTGGGCCCGCTCGAGGACCTGCTCGCCGACCCGGCGGTCGAGGAGGTGATGGTCAACGGGCCGCGGAGCGTCTTTGTCGAGCGCGGTGGCCTGCTCGAGGAGACTGACGTCGAGTTCGCCGACGAGGAGGAGCTGCGGAACGCGATCGAGCGCATCCTGGCGCCGCTCGGCAGGCGGGTCGACGAGCTCAGCCCGATGGTCGACGCCCGCCTCGCTGACGGCTCCCGCGTCAACGTGGTGATTCCGCCGCTGGCCGTCGACGGCCCGGCGCTCTCGATCCGCCGCTTCGGCGTCACCCGCCCGGCGCCGGCCGAGCTGGTCGCATCGAACACGCTGAGCACTGCTCAGTGCGAGCTGCTCGGGGCGGCGGTGGCGGCACGGCGCAGCGTGCTGATCAGCGGCGGCACCGGCTCGGGCAAGACGACCCTGCTCAACGCGCTGTCCAGCTTCATCGGCGACGGCGAGCGGGTTGTGACGATCGAGGACTCGGCCGAGCTGCGCCTGCAACAGCGGCACGTCGTGCGACTCGAGAGCCGTCCCGCCAGCGTCGAGGGTCGCGGCGAGGTCAGCGTGCGCGACCTGCTGCGCAATGCCCTGCGCATGCGGCCCGACCGGATCGTGATCGGCGAGGTGCGCGGGGCCGAGGCGCTCGATTTGCTCGCTGCGCTCAATACCGGCCACGACGGCGCGCTTTCGACCGTCCACGCCAACTCGCCCGTGGACGCTCTCGCCCGTCTTGAGACGCTTGCCCTGATGGCGGGTGTGGGACTGCCGCACGAGGCGATCGCCGAGCAGGTGCAGCGCGGGATCGACCTCGTCGTTCACCTGGAGCGCCAGCCGGACGGAGCCCGACGGGTGACCGAGATCGCCGAGGTCGTCCGTGCGGCTGGATCGACGGCGGTGCGCGCACTCGACCACGCGAGCTGACAATGGCGGCCGGGCCGGAGTCGCTCACTCCACTGCTGGGAGCGGTGGCGGGCGGGTTGGCCGCGCTGGCCGCTCGTGAGGCGGTGCTGGGCAGCCCGGCGTTGGTTCGCTGGCTGCGACGCGCGCTCGAGCCGCTCGGCCGGGCCGGCAGCGAGGGCTACTCGCCCTCGGCGCTGGAGCGGCGCCGGCTCGCCGTGCTGGGGACGCTCGCGGCGGTCGTCGCCGGCTGGTTCCTCGGCGGCGTCGTCCTCGCCCTGCGGCTTGCCGTAGCGGGCCCCGCCCTCGCTGCGTGGGCGATCGGGGCTCGCCGCGGGCGCTACCGGCGCTCCGTCGAGCTGGCCCTACCCGACGTCGCCATCGCCATCGCCGACTCGCTCAGCGCGGGTCGTTCGCTGCGCGGGTCGGTGCCCGCCGCCGCGGCCTCGCTCGATGGACCGCCGGCGGTCGAGCTCGCCCGCCTCGGCGCCGAGCTCGCGCTCGGTGCTCCCACGGCAACCGCGATCGCGGCCTGGCGGGAACGCATGCGCTCCCAGCGCGTCGATGCCTTCTCCACCGCCCTGCTCAGCCAGCGGCTGGCCGGCGGCGATCTCGCCGGCCTGCTGCGGCGCTTCGCCGAGGCTGCCGCGGAGCGCGATCGCGTTGCCGAGGACGCCCGCTCGGCCACCGCGCAGGCCCGCTTCACCGGGTTGCTCGTCGTCGCCATGCCGAGCGGCGGCGCCCTCTTTGCCGAGCTGCTTCAACCCGGCTTTCTCGCCAAAGTGCTCGCCGGACCGGCCTCGGCTCTGCTTCTGGCGCTGGCCGCGGTCCTCCAGGTCGCCGGCTTCTTTGCGATCCGGCACTTCGCCAGGGTGGTCGAATGACCCCGGCGGGGTTGCTCGCCGCGTTCGCCGGCCTGCTCGCCTGCGCGGCGGTTCGCGAGGCCATCGCCGCCCGCCCACCGGGCCTCGCTGCACGCTTCGGCCTCTCTGGAAGCCGGGCGGCGGCGACGGCCCTGCGGCTGGGGCTGCCGGACCGCATAGCGCGGGCCGGCCTGGAGACGCGCCTCTCGGTGACCAGTGTCCTGGTCGGCAAGCTGGCGACGACCGTGCTCGGTGGCCTCACGGCCCTCCTCGTCGCACCGGCGGCGCCGGGACGGATCTCCTTCCTGGTCGCGGTTGGCCTGCCGGCGGCTGGATTCCTCCTCCTCGATGCCCTGCTCGAGCGCCGGGCCCGGCTCCGCGGCCGCCGCCTGCTCGCCGCCCTTCCAGACGCCTGTGACCTGCTCGCGGTCGGTGCCGCCGCCGGGCGCGGACCCGCCGCCGGGTTCGCCGAGCTTGCCCGTGCCGGACACGGACCGCTGGCCGACGAGCTGAGGATGACCGTCGCCGAGCTCTCCTGCGGCCAGCCGCTCTCGTGGGCGCTGACGTCGCTCCGCGCCCGAGTACCGGGCAGCGAGATCGCCACGCTCTGCGCCGCGATCGAACGCTCGCGCCGCTACGGCTCGCCGCTTGCCGAGCAGTTGCGCCGTCAATCCAGCGCCCTGCGCCGCGATCAGCGCCGCGCGGTCGAGGAGCGCGCCGCCCGCGCCGCCCCGAAGATCCAGCTCGTCGTCGCCCTCGTCCTCGTTCCCTCGGTCCTGCTGATGATCACGGCCGCCCTGATCGCCAATGCCGATGTCCTGCTCAGCGGTTTCTAGCGAAGGTCTATTGACTCGTTTCCAGAGCCTCTTCGCGCAGGCGTCCGGCAACGGAGGCGGATGCGGCGGCCACCGTGTCGAGGTCGGAGGCGGACTTCTTGTGGCCCTTGACGTAGCAGCAGAGGGTGCCCCCGACCAGCTCGAAGGCGAACTTCTTCGGCGCTTCCTCACTCAGCCAGACGATGAAGGTGGGGGAGAAGAGGCGTCGCAGCCAGACCTGGTCCTGCTCGGAGCCGGAGAAGATCTCGTAGCGCTCGTCGAGCGCCTCGCTCTCCAGCTTGACCCGTTGCTTGGAGCGGCGGAAGGCGTCCTCGAGGCCCTCGAGGGCGCGCAGGCCGGACTTGCGCTGGCAGAAGAGCTCGGGGATGTGGGCTACGCACTCGGGCACTTCGGCCAGGCCGACGGTGTAGCGGTAGTAGTTCGTCTGCCTGTTGCCCTCGCTGTCGGTGGTCTCGTCCTCGTAGGTGTAGAGGGCGAGGACCCCGTCGACGCCGTCGGCGAGCGGGCCGGCCATCGCACGCTCGGCGTAGCGGTCATCGCCCTTGCGCAGCAGCGGCGTCGCCGGCGGCAGGGGTCCGCGGCCCGATAGCGCCAAACCGCGCTCGCTCGCGTAGGTCTCGAAGAAGGCGTCCTCGGCTTTCGAGTCGGCGATCGCGAAGACGATCAGCAGCGAGAGCAGGAACGTCGCGCCGGCCGCCGCGGCGCCGACGGTGACGCTGAGCAAGATCGCACCGGCGATGCCGGCGGCGAGAACGAAGAAGGCGATCGCGATCCAAGTGGTCGCCTTGCCAAGCAGCCGCCTGAAATGAAAGCCGCGCAGATCGTTGGCGTCATCAGGACCCCCCATGGACGTGTCTGAGCTTATCCCCCGTATTGCCGGTCAAGCTCAGACACGTTCCGGAGGGGGCGGGGGCGAGGGGTTGCAAATGGGCTTGCATTGTCGGGTCGTGTTGCAAAGTGGGAGAAAGTGGGTTACTGTGCCCGCGAGTTGAAGCCCAGGACCGGGGTGGTGAGGCTCCTCCCACCTCATCACCTCGGTCCTAACTCTCTTCCAGGACCACGCGCAGCTCGCACTGAAAGGACCGGCGGTGGCATTTCGGGGCCTCTACGAGCACAGTCTCGATTCGAAGGATCGGCTCACCGTCCCGTCCAGGTTCCGGGCGGCGCTCTCCGACGGCATCGTTCTCTCCAAGGGCTTCGATCCCTGCGTCTGGATGCACACGACCGACGAGTTCGAGCAGCTCTCCGACCGCTTCCTCTCGCCGCACAGCCCCTTTGGCCGCGACGCGCGCCAGCTGCGCCGCCGCTTCCACGGCGGCTCCTTCGACGAGACGCTCGACTCGGCCGGCCGCATCCGGGTGCCCAAGCCGCTGATCGAGCACGCCGGCCTCAGCGGGCCCTGCGTGGTGATCGGCGCCGGCGAGTACCTGGAGATCTGGAACGCCGCGGCCTGGGCCAAGCAGGAGGAGGATCTTGACGCCGCGGCGCCGGAGATCGCCGAGGGCCTCGCCGCAAACGGAGCGCCTGAGTGAGATGGCGATCCCGGCGCATTCAGCCCCCATTTCGCAGAGCCGCCACCTGAGCCGCGCAACCCTTCTCTATATGCCGATCGAGCACAAACCCGTCCTCGCCACCGAGCTGATCGAACTGCTGGCGCCCCAGCCGGGCCAGATCGCGGTCGATTGCACCTTCGGCGGCGGTGGCCACGCGCGGCTCGTCGCCGAGGCGCTCGGGCCGTCGGGCACGCTCGTCTGCATCGACCGCGATCCGGACGCGGAGGCCCGCTTCGCGGCCTTCGCCGACGACGTCCCGTGTCAAACCCGCTTCGTTTCCAGCGACTTCGCGGCAGGTCTTCGCACCCTGCGCGGCGAAGGCATGCGCCCAGAGATGGTCTACATGGACCTCGGAATGTCCTCGATGCAGGTCGACGCCTGGGAGCGGGGCTTCTCCTATTCCTACGACGCTCCGCTCGACATGCGCATGGACACCCGCCAGCAGCTGAGTGCCGCCGACATCGTCAACGAGTGGCCGGAGTCGCGGCTGGCCCAGGCGCTGCGCCGCTTCGGCGAGGAGCGCTACGCCGGTGGGATCGCGCGCGAGATCGTCCGCCGCCGCCCGCTCTCCACGACCGCCGAGCTGGTCGACGCGATCAAGGCAGGCATGCCGGCCTCGGCCCGCTTCGGCAGCGGCCATCCCGCCAAGCGCACCTTCCAGGCGATCCGGATCGCCGTCAACGGCGAGCTCGACTCGCTCGAGGACGCCCTGCCGACCGCCTGGGGGATGCTGCCGCGTGGCGGTCGCCTCGCCGCGATCTCCTTCCACTCGCTCGAGGACCGGCGCGTCAAGCAGTTCATGGCGGAGCGCGCCAAGGGGTGTATCTGCCCGCCTGAGCTTCCGGTCTGCGTCTGTGGGCGCGAGCCCGAAGCCGAGCTCCTGACCCGGCGGGCCGTCGCTCCGAGCCCCGACGAGGTCGCCGCCAACCCGCGCTCGAAATCCGCCCATCTGCGCGCAGCCACCAAGATCGCCGAGCCGGCTGGGGCGGCGGACTGATGGCCGCCGCGGCGACCGCACGCCGTGCCTCGGCCCCGGTGCGGGCGCCGAGCCGCAAGCCGCCGGCGCGCAAAGTCGCACCGGCGCGCCGCAAAGCTCCCGCCCGCCGCCCCGGCGGCCAGCTGATCCCGATCGCCGTCGGCGCCGCCGGCGCGGTCCGCCAGCTGCCCGACTCCAGCCTGATGGTGCGGATGACTCGCGGCCGCGCCTGGATCGCCGTGCTCGGCGTGCTGCTGGTCGGGATCGTCGCGATCAACGTGGTCACGCTCAGCCTCTCCGCCGCCGCCGGCCACATCGATCGCAACATCCAAGCGCTGGAGGACGAGAACTCCCTGATGCGAGGCCGCGACGCCAAGCTTTCCGGTTCCGCCCGCGTCCGCCACGACGCCGCCGAAATCGGCCTCGTCGCCGCGACCACCGACCAGGTCGGTTACGTGCAGGCTTCCGGCAAAGACGCCGCGATCGCTGCCCAGCGGCTTGCCGCCGCCGGTTCGGGCTATTAGAGGCCGTCCGCGATGCGGATGATCGAGCGAAGGATCGGACTCCTCTTCGCCGGCTTCCTCCTCTGCTTTTGCCTCATCGTCGCTCGCGCCTTCTGGCTGCAGGGGGTGCAGGGTTCCAAGCTCGCCTCCGAGGCGATCAGCCAGCAGACCGAATCGATCCCGCTGCCCAGCCTGCGCGGCAGCCTGCTCGACCGCCGCGGCAACGCCCTCGCCGCCTCTGAAGACGCGGCGACGATCTTCGCCGTGCCGCCGGAAGTACGCAAGCCGGCGCTGGCGGCGGAAAGGCTGGCGCCGATCCTCGGCCTAAGCGAGAGCAAAACGCTCGGCCTCGTCAGCGCCGAAACGACTTACTCGGTGCTGGCGAAAAAGGTCGACCTGCCGACCGCCAAGCGGATCGAACGGCTCGACCTGGCCGGCATCGGCGAGGACCTCGACAGCCGCCGCACCTATCCGCAGGGGGAGCTGGCGGCGCAGGTGATCGGCGCGGTCGGCACCGAAAACGAAGGGTTGACCGGGCTCGAGGCGGGCGAGGAATCGGTGTTGCACGGGACCGACGGCGAACGACGGATCGTCACCGACGCGACCGGTGAACCGATCCGGCTGGAAACCGCGCAGGAAGCCGAGGACGGCGAAGACATCCAACTGACGCTCGACCCGGCGATCGAGGCGAAGACCGAGGAAGCGCTGGCCGAGGTGGGCGAAACCTACGCGCCGAAGGGAGCGACGGCGATCGTGATGGACCCGCGCAACTCGCAGATCCTGGCGATGGCGAACTGGCCGCCGGTCGATCCCAGCGACCTCTCCAGCGCCAGCGCCGAAGACCTGATGAACCGGGCCACCGGTTTCACCTACGAGCCGGGCTCGACCTTCAAGGCGTTCACCGTCTCCGCCGCGCTCGAGGAAAAAGAAGTGACCCCGGAAACGTCCTTCTACCTGCCCTCCCAGCTCCACGTCGCCGACCGCATCATCGAAGACGCCGAGGCACGGCCGCCGGTGACGCTCACCGTCGCCCAGATCCTCGCCCAGTCCTCCAACGTCGGCGCCGCGACGATCGGCCTCCAGCTCGGCGCCACGAAGTTCAGTCGCTGGATCAAGCGCTTCGGTTTCGGCCGGCCGACCGGCGTGCAGTTCCCGGCCGAGGAGCAGGGGATCGTGCCGAAGTTGGACGAATACTCCGGCTCGACGATGGGCAACCTGCCGATCGGCCAGGGCCTGGCGGTGACGCCGATGCAGATGATGGCCGGCTACGAGGCGATCGCCAACGGCGGCATCCTGCGGCCGCCGCAGCTGATCAAGCGGGTTGGCGACGAAGATGTGCGCGAGCCCAAGGGCCACCGTGTGATCGACGCCACCGTGGCCGCCCAGGTGCGGGAAATGCTCGAGGGGGTGCTGGCGGCCGGCGGTACGGCGTCCGAGGTCAGCGTCCCCGGCTACACGCTGGCCGGCAAGACCGGTACGGCGCAGGTGGCCGAAAACGGGACCTACTCGGAGACCAAGTACGTGGCCTCGTTC
>JASLIG010000114.1 GCA_030152805.1 Solirubrobacterales bacterium | reverse complement strand
GGCGATGCTATCTCTACCCTGGCGGCTGAGAACTCGAGTCCAAGTACGTTCTCGGGACTTTTCTTCCGCCTCGACTACCAGCCGTAGCCGCGCCGTAAATCACCGCTTTGCCGTCGCCCACCCCTTGCGGGGTGGGCGACGGCGTTTTGCGGGTCAGCTCGCGGCGTGCCCTAGCAATGGGATCCGAAGTGCGCCGCCCAGACGCTGGCTCCGTTGAGACCGCCGAGTCGGCCGATCTGCAGGCTGATCCCGAGGTCCCCGTAGTCGCCGAGGATGTTTCGCCGGTGGTCCGGCGACCGCATCCAGGCCTGGAAGATCGAGCGCACCGTCGCGTAGGCGCCCGTCCCCCAGGCGAGGTTCTCGCCCACGTGCCAGCAGGATGCGGAGGTGTAGCCGGCCTGGCTGATCCAGTAGGTGAATTCCCGGCCGCAGGCGGTGTGGCTGAAGCTGTCGCAGCGCAGCACGTCGCCCGCCTTCTCCTGCGCGGAGAGATCGAGCTGCGGGGAGTCGGCGAGCGCGCCCAGCCCGACCCCGGCGCGGGCGAAGTCGGTCATGCAGCGCATCGCCTGGGTCTGGGCAGCAGACGGGGCAGAGGTGGTCTGGTTGGGGCAGGCCGACGGCGGAGCGATCAGGGAGCTCTTTGCCAGCGCTCCCCCCGCGCACGCCAGGGCGAGGGCCAACGCGAGTGCGAGCAGGAGGGAGAGCTTGGATGCCATCGTGTCCTTGTCGTCAGATCGCGCGCGATCCTGAGGTACCTGGATCCGCCCGCCTAGACGTATGTACCAGGCGTTTCGGTCGTGGTCGTTAAGGATCTGGGCGTTGTCAGCGGCCAGCGGCCGCGGGCGTGACGCCGATATCCTTGCGCTCCGACCGCACCCCGACCCGAGCAGGAGAAATGGCCGTAGATACCGCCGCTTTCCGCGAGCAGACCGATGAGCAGCAGGCGATCACCGAAATGGTGCGCCAGTTCGCCGACGAGCAGATCATTCCCAACGCCGAGCACTACGACCACGAGGACTCCTTCCCGGAGCCGATCGTCGAGCAGATGAAGGAGCTCGGCCTCTTCGGTGCGACGATCCCCGAGGAGTACGGCGGCATGGGCCTCGACCTGACCACCTACGCGATGATCGTCGAAGAGCTCTCGCGCGGCTGGATCTCGATTTCCGGCGTCGTCAACACCCACTTCATCGGCGCCTACCTCCTGATGAAGTTCGGCACCGACGAGCAGAAGGACTACTTCCTGCCGAAGATGGCGACCGGGGAGATTCGCGCCGCCTTCTCGCTGTCTGAGCCCGAGGTCGGCTCCGACGTGCAGGGCATCAAGGCCACCGCCAAGAAGGGCGACGACGGCAAGTGGGAGCTGAACGGCCAGAAGATGTGGGTCACCAACGGGCTCGGCTCCGACGTCGTCTTCGTGCTGATGAAGACCGACCCCCAGGCGGAACCCGCTTACAAGGGGATGACCTGCTTCATCACCGAGAAGGAGCCCTGGGTGGAAGTCAACGAGGGCGACTACGCCGGGCTGACGATCCCGCCCAAGATCAAGAAGATGGGCTACAAGGGCGTCGAGTCGACCGAGCTGGTCTACGACGGCTACCGCTGCCCGCCCGAGCGCGTGCTCGGCGGCGAGGAGGCGGGAGTCGGCCAGGGCTTCGTGCAGATGATGGACGCGCTCGAGGTCGGCCGGGTCAACGTCGCCGCCCGCGGCGTCGGCATCGCCCAGCGGGCGCTCGAGCTCGCCCTGCGCTACAGCCAGGAGCGCAAGACCTTCGGCAAGCCGATCGCCCAGCACCAGGCGATCCAGTTCAAGCTCGCCGACATGGCGACCAAGGTCGAGGCGGCCCGCCTCGTCACCCGCAAGGCGGCGAGGATGAAGGACGCCGGTGCGCGCTCCGACCTCGAGGCCGGCATGGCCAAGCTGCTCGCTTCTGAGACCGGCAAGGAGTGCGTCGAGGAGTGCTTCCGCATCCACGGCGGCTACGGCTACTCGAAGGAGTACGAGATCGAGCGCCTCTACCGCGACGCGCCGCTGCTTCTGATCGGCGAGGGCACCTCCGAGATTCAGCGCATGGTGATCGGCAAGAAGCTCCTGCAGAGGCACAAGATCTAACCGAGCTCTCCCACTCTGTGGCTTAGGAGTTTTTGAGTATTGTTCCCCGGCGGATTGGGGGGTTTCGATAGATCCGGCGGCGGTGGGCGGAGCTGATGCTCCTCAACCTGCTGCCAGGCCTGCGTGAGATCCGCGCGCCGCTGATCAGCGGCTATCTCTGGCTCGCCTTCTTCGCGCTCGTGCTGCAGGGCGAGCTTCCGAACGCGGATCATCCGGGAAGGCTGCAGCCGGTCTTCGATCTCGGGCACCAGTTCTCGGCATTCGGCGCCGCTGCCGTGCTGAGCGTCGCTGCCTATCTCGTCGGCTCCTCGATACAGGAGCTGTTGAGACGGGTGGGCCGTTGGGTGGCGCCAAGGCGCCCCCTCTACGGCGAAGCGGGTAGTCACGTCTCTGACAATGGCCGCAGTGACATTCGCCACGTCGTCAGCGTCCGGCTGAAAGAGATGGAGCGGCGGCTTTTTCAGGTCGCCCTCTCGCCGGGCGAAGGCGGCGTCGACGGCACCCCCGGCCCGGAGACAATCGAACGCGAGCTGCCCCTGATTCGGACCCTGCTGCTCGGCGATCGGCCCGAGTTGGTCGGGGAGGTCGACCGCCTGCAGGCCGAGGCCGACCTGAGAATCACAGTCGCCATCCCGCTCGCCGCGCTTTCGATCTACCTGGCGTTCGCCGCGGCGCCCACTTGGGCGGCCGCCCTGATTCCCGTGCCCCTGCTGCTGATCCAGGGCTACCAGCGCCAGCTCGACGCCGGCGACCTCCTCGCCAAGGCGCTGCGAATCAGGAAAGCCAACGCTCCGACGCTGGAATCGCTGCAGGCGTCGGTCGATTTCGTGCTCGAGCGAATCGAGATGGAAGAGGAGCTGGGCGAGAAAATGAACAGCGGCAACATGATGGCCGCCTTCAGGCTCGGCAACCTCCAGGCCAGTGGGGAAAAGTTCGAAGACGCGCTCAAATCGCTTCAGCGGGCCGCCGACGGCGGTGTGATCCAGGCCTACGCGGAGATCGGGCTCGTCTACGAAGAGCTGAACGATCGCAAGAGCGCCGAACAGGCGTACATGGCGGGCGAGGGACACAGGGACCGCAAGGCGAGTGAGCTGCTCAACTCGATGCAGCGACAACCGGAGCGGGGCGCGGATTTCACCGAAGCCCGGGCGGTCCCGGACGTGCCGGCCGAGGGAGACACGCTGGCGTCGGACGAGCAGCTCGAAGGGGTTCGCGTGGCCGAATATCGCCGCCGCATGGAGTCCGGCGACGCCAAGGCCGCGCTCAATCTGGGCCTGCTGTTCGACCGCAAAGGCGACAAGGAGGCGGCGAGTGAGGCCTTTCAGCGCGCGGTCGAACTCGGCCCCGAGGATGCGGACGCCTGGGTACAGCTTGGCATCGCGAGTTACGACCGGGCTGACTTCGTCGATGCGAAGGAGAAGTTCGAGCACGCGCTGGAGCTTCAAAGAGAGCAGTTCGGGTCCGATCACGTCGAGATTGGGCGAACGCTGAGTGGCCTCGGCTACGTCCTCGACGACCTCGGGAGTTACAAGGAAGCACGCGAAACCGAGGAAGAGGCGTTGCGGATCCTCGAAAGGCAGCTCGGCTCGAGCAACATCGAGGTCGCGGAAGCGCTCAACAACCTCGGCAACGTGCTCGATTCGCTCGGCGAGTACGAAGCTGCCCAGGACACGTTGAGACGTTCGCTCGAGATCAAGGAAGAGCTGCTCGGCGAAGACGCCGCCGAGGTCGGTCTGACGCTCAATAACCTCGGCTGCGTACTGGACAACCTCGGTCGGTACGACGAGGCCGTCGACGTGCTCGAGCGGGCACTCAGCGTCAACCGAGCCCAGGCCGGGGACGGCGATGGCACGGTTGCGAGCACGCTCGACAGCCTCGGCAACACTCGCCGTTCCCTCGGTGACATGGCGGGGTCCGAGGAGGCCTTCCAGCGGGCCATATCGATCTTCGAGGACAACGCCGACCCCCACCACACCGGGCTCAGCCTGCGCGGCCTGGCGCAGACCCTGCTGGTTGAGGGCAGGGTCGCCGATGCGGCCAAGGCGATCGGGCGGGCGCTCGAGATCCAGGAGTCGACGCTCGAGCCGACCCATCCCGAGCTGGCGCGGACGCTCGACGTACAGGCCGACATACTCGAGGCCGCCGGCGAAGACGGAAGCGGGCCGCGCACACGAGCCCGGCAGATCCGCGGCGACGAGGGCGCGGCCGTCTGACCCAGGCCGCCGATCCGGCGGATCGAATTGAATAGCATCGCCCCATGGCGTCCACCTCGGACCTGATCAAGACCGCCGTCGAGCGCTTCCAGGCCGAGGTTCCCGCCCTGCAGAAACTGAAGCTGGTCTTCGGCCTCGAATTGAGGGCCAAGCACGACATCCAGCTCTACCGGGTCGAGGTGCCAGGGCCGGTGATCAAGAAGGACCTCTCCCAGGACGAGCGCATCCTGGTCCAGATCGACCGCCCCCAGTTCAACGAGCTGGCCGAGAACGGCACGCTGAAGAGCTACCGCAAGGCGTACGAGACGGGCCACATCAAGGCGACCGGCGACTCCAACGTGAAGAAGCTGATCGCCCAGGTGGTCGAGCGCCAGGAGCAGCGCGCCCAGCTGAAGAAAGTCCACTGAGCGGCTAGAGGCGAACCAGGTTCTTGGCCTCGATCGCGCGGGTGACGCCGCGGAAGTCGACGACGAGCGAAGCGGTGGCGACGACCTCTTCGTAGTCCAGCTCGGGGTGGGCGGTGACGATCGCGGTGACGTCGGCGTCGCGCAGGGCCTCGGGCAGCTGGGCGCAGCTCAGTCCCAGCTCGGACAGCGCAGGTACGTGTGGGTCGTGATAGGCGATCTCGCCGCCGAGGTCGCGCAGCAGGGCGGCGATCTTCAGCGCCGGCGATTCGCGCAGGTCGCCGACCCCAGCCTTGTAGCTGACTCCGAGGATGAGGATCTTCGACCCCTTGACCGGCTTGCCGGCGTCGTTGAGGGCGCGCTCGATGCGCTCGACGCAGAAGGCAGGCTGGGTCTGGTTGACCTTGCCGGCGAGCTCGATGAACTCAGGGTAGAAGTCGTGCTCGCGGGCCTTGAAGGCGAGGTAGAACGGATCGACCGGCAGGCAGTGCCCTCCCATCCCGGGGCCGGGCTCGAACCGCATGAACCCGAACGGCTTGGTCGAGGCGGCGTCGATCACCTCCCAGATGTCGATGTCGAGGCGGTCGCAGAGCTGCGCCATCTCGTT